>JAZNNT010000143.1:0-2431 GCA_045580405.1 Clostridia bacterium | reverse complement strand
GAAGCAGTAAAGGGTGCGGTAAATCCCAGAATTCACACCTTTATTGCAACCTCTCCCATCCATATGCAGTACAAACTGAAAATGGATGAGGAGGAAGTACTGAAGCGGGTAAAAGAAATGGTAGCCTATTCCAAAAAATATTGCTCTGACGTGGAATTTTCTGCAGAAGATGCGTCCCGAAGCGACAAGGCATTTTTGGCACGGGTGATTGAAGCTGCCATCGGTGCAGGTGCAACCACAGTAAACATTCCCGACACGGTGGGTTACTCTACCCCCGACGAATTTGCTGCCTACATTACCTATTTAAAGGAACATGTTTCCAATATCGATAAGGCAGATTTGTCTGTTCATTGTCACAATGATTTAGGAATGGCGGTTGCCAACTCTTTAGCAGCCGTGAAGGCGGGTGCAACTCAGATTGAGTGTACCGTCAACGGAATTGGTGAACGGGCAGGTAACACATCCTTGGAAGAAGTGGTGATGGGCATTCAGACCCGCGGAGACTACTACGATGCCGTGACCAATATCAATACCCGTCAGATTTACAGAAGCTCCAAACTGATTTCCGCCATTACCGGTGTAAGTATTCCGCCCAACAAGGCAATTACCGGCGCCAATGCTTTTGCTCATGAATCCGGTATTCACCAACACGGAATGCTCCAGAACCGTTCCACCTACGAAATTATGACCCCCGAGTCCATCGGCAAGCCCTCCGAACAAATGGTGTTGGGCAAACATTCCGGCAGACATGCTTTTGAGGAACGGTTAGAAATTTTGGGATATCATTTAACCAAAGAAGAATTAGACCGCACCTTTGAACATTTCAAGGTGCTGGCAGACAAGAAAAAATCCATCACCGACCGTGATATCGAAGCATTACTTGCCAACAAAAAAGTTCAGATTCACGAAACCTACACCTTGGAACGGTTTGTAATTAACTCAGGCAACACCATCACCTCCACCGCTATGATTAAGGTAAAATGCGGAGATGAAGTCATTGAAAAAGTTGCCACGGGAGACGGTCCTATTGACGCTGCATTTAAAACCATCAATCAGATTACGGAGCAAAACTTCGTACTTCGTGATTATGTGATTCACGCCGTTACCGAAGGGGAAGACGCATTGGGCGAAGCGGTGGTAAAGCTAAACTTAAATGGCAAAAAAGCCACCGGCAGAGCCATTAGTACCGACATTGTGGAAGCAAGTATCAAAGCATACTTAAACGGTGTGAACAAGTTGATTGTGTAAGAAAGGAAGTCCTTTTTATGGGTATGACAATGACTGAAAAAATCCTGGCGCATCATGCAGGGCTTCCCTGTGTAAGCGCAGGTCAGCTGATTATGGCAAAGCTGGACATGGTGCTGGCAAATGATATTACCGCACCCGTTGCCATCCGTGAATTTGAAAAAGCAGGGTTAACCTCTGTATTTGATAAAGACAAAATTGCATTGGTGATGGACCATTTTTGCCCCAATAAAGATATCAAAGCGGCAGAACAGGCTGTGGTAAGCCGTAGCTTTGCAAAAAAACATCATATCACTCATTTTTACGATGTGGGACAAATGGGCATTGAACACGCTCTGCTTCCCGAAAAAGGATTGGTCAAAGCAGGCGATGTGGTCATCGGTGCGGATTCTCACACCTGCACCTACGGTGCCTTAAACGCCTTCTCCACCGGGGTTGGCTCCACTGATATGGCAGCGGGGATGGCAAAGGGAGAAGCTTGGTTTAAGGTGCCCGAAGCCATCAAAGTAAACCTGATAGGTTCCCTTCCCCGCTATGTAACAGGAAAAGATGTGATTTTGCATTTGATTGGCACTATCGGAGTAGACGGTGCATTGTATCAGTCTTTGGAATTTATGGGAGACGGCGTCAAAAATCTTTCCATGGATGACCGTCTTTGCATTTGCAATATGGCAATTGAAGCAGGGGCGAAAAACGGTATTTTCATTTTTGATGAAATCACTGAAGCCTACTTAAAAGATAAGGTAACCACCTACACTACCTATGCCCCCGACGAAGACGCTTGCTATGTGAAAGAACTTACCATCAATCTTTCCCAGCTTCAGCCCACGGTGGCATTTCCCCATCTTCCTGAAAATACGAAAACTCCCGACCAATTCGGGAAAATAAAGATTGACCAGGTGGTAATTGGCTCCTGCACCAACGGACGTCTGTCTGATTTGGCACAAGCTTATGAAATCTTAAATGGCAAAACAGTGCATCCCGATGTTCGTTGCATCATTATTCCTGCCACTCAGAAGATTTATTTAGAGGCAATAGCGGCAGGCTACATCAAGGCATTTATCGAAGCGGGTGCCGTGGTTTCTACTCCTACTTGTGGTCCCTGTTTAGGCGGTCATATGGGCATTTTAGCGGCAGGAGAACGTGCTGTTGCCACCACCAACCGTAACTTTGTGGGCAGAATGGG
>JAZNNT010000142.1:0-8141 GCA_045580405.1 Clostridia bacterium | reverse complement strand
GAGACCATCACTCCAATCCCAAAGATTTATTGTGTGCGATTGGTCCCTCTATTGGTCCCTGTCATTTTGAAGTAAGTAACGATTTATTTCAAGAAATGACTTCGTTATACGGCGAAGATACAGGTCATGCAAACAATGGAAAATACTATCTTGATCTAAAGAAAACAGTTAAAAAGCAATTAACTGCACACAAGATTCCCGAAGAACAGATTGCAATTTCCCCTCTCTGCACTGTTTGTGAAGAATCCTTATATTCATTCCGTCGGGAAGGTGAAGCTGCAGGTCGTATGGCAGCATTTATCAGTCTGAAAAAATAAAAAGAAAGTGAATTTATGAATCATTATAAAATAACACTAAAAAAGATTTTCAGTTTATTTTTGGTATGCATATTACTGGTTTTTGCTTGTTCCAGCTGTATGCATTCCAATAAAAATAATCCAGGTAGCCAAAACGACGAGCATTCCTCGCAAAGCGGCCGTTCTAAAATTACGGTAGGCGCTTATTTTACACAAGATAAAAATCCATTGGCAACCAAAACCTCTTATAATGAGCAAATGCATTTTTTACTGTATGATGGCTTATATCATATGAATACAAACTATGAAGCAGTAGAAAATTTGGCTTGCGGCTATGAAATTTCAGACGGTGGATATACTGTTTTAATTTCTGTAAAGCCTAATGTTCGTTTCCATGACGGCTCAGAGTTGACAGCACATGATGTTAGAGCAACCATACAATATCTGTTGGATAATCCCGGATACTATCAACACAATGTACGCAATATCAAATCGGTATCTACGGTGGATGATCACACCGTTCGGCTGGAGCTGTCTGCTTTAACCCCGAATTTAAAGCTCCAGTTGATTTTCCCGATTGTCTGCAAAAAAGAACTGGTTAATATTACTTCTTTTCAATACAATGGAACCGGACCCTATCGTTTAACGTCTGAAACAAAAGGAAAACAGCTTTTATTATCCTTAAATGAAGATTATCATAGGGAATTTGATTCTGATATCAAGGAAATTGAAGTATCATTAATTCCTGACGAAGAAACGGCCCGTTCCCTTTCCTCCAGCGGAGTTCTTGATATTTTTTATTCTTCCTTTTACCAGGAAGGATTAAAAACCGTAACCAAATACGAATCAGATAAATTGGATTACCTGTCCGATGAGTATACCTTTCTGGCTCTCAACTATAATGTTCCGCTTATGAATGAAAAAACATTCCGGAAAGCTTTGTACCAGTCTGTTTGCAGAGACACAATTCGCGATGATATTTTTATGTCTCACGCTGAAAGCACTTATTTGCCGCTTCCTCCCGGAAGTTGGGCATATAATGATAATAAGGAAAATCAACGGGATGTAGACAGCGCAAAAAACTATCTTTCTGAATTAGGTTTTTCTGATGTTGACAATAACGGAATCTTGGAATTTTATGATCAGGACACCAAAAAAGAATTGGTATTAGATCTTCTTTCTACAGACGATTCCTTAAAAAAAGAAATCTGCGATACACTGGTTTCTGATTTTAAAGAGGTTGGCATCTGTTTAAAAGTGCATTATGTATCCCAAGAAGATTTTTTGATAAAATACGATGAACAGATCCATGATTTATATTTGATTACCACAAACGTGGGATATGACCTGGATCTTGAGCCGTTTTTTTCAGGTGTATTCCGTACCCCCATTGCAATTGATTACCCAGCTTATTTGAAAAAGTTTTCAATCTCGGATGAATTGGCAATGAAACAACCGGAATATATGCGCCTGTGCGATGAGTTCTATGAATATACTCCGCATATTCCACTGGTATTTTTGAAACATACCATGTTGATTAGTTCTAATCTGAACTCTATTACCGGAATTGAACCGTGTTATTTTTACTACGGTATTTTAAAAAAATAAATCAGGAGGTTTTCTATGCTTCAGTTATTGGTTTTATTTGGTGGCGAATCCCCAGAACATGATGTATCCAATATATCAGCCTCTAACATTTTAAGGGAATTAGATACAAATAAATATCGGATTACCAAAATCGGTATTACCAAAGACGGAAAATGGTTTTTAGTAGATGATAGTTGTTCATTGGAAGAAATTAAGAACGGTACGTGGGTCAATAAAGTATCTTACCCTGCTCATATTTCTCCTTCCAAAGAACAAAAAGGTGTTCTTGTATTGAAAAACGGTTCCTATGAGCTGATTCCCGTTGATATATGTTTTCCGGTACTACATGGAAGTAACGGTGAAGACGGAATGATTCAGGCATTGCTGCAGTTAGCAGGAATAAAAAGAGTTGGGGCAGATTGCCTTTCGTCAGCTATGGCAATGGATAAAGCTGTTTCCAAAACAATGTTTGAAAAAGCCGGCGTTCCTGTGGTTCCTGCGGTTTACTTACAGGAAAATGACAATTGGCATGACGTATTAACCAAAATTTCTCTTCCTGTTTTTGTGAAGCCTGCAAATGCCGGCTCCTCTGTCGGTTGTTCAAAGGTATTTACCGAAGCTGAACTTTTCCCTGCTTTAAAAGCTGCTTTTCAGATTGATTCCAAAGTTTTGGTAGAGGAATACATAGATTGCCGTGAAATTGAATGCGCTGTTTTAGGCAACGACGATGTTTTTGTATCTACTCCGGGTGAAATTTCCACGGAAAGCGAATTTTACGATTTTGAAACAAAGTATATCAATACAAAAGCTAACCGATTGGATATTCCTGCAAATTTACCGGAAACAACAGTTAAAACAATCAAGGAGTATGCTAAAAAAGCATTTTTAGCACTTGGATTAAACGGATTTTCCAGAGTGGATTTCTTTGTATGCAAAAAAACCGGTAACATCTATCTGAATGAAATCAATACGATTCCCGGCTTTACCGCACAGAGTATGTATCCTCTGCTGATGAAAAACGAAGGTATCTCTTACAGTGAATTATTAGACCGACTCATCGAACTTGCAAAATAAAAAGGATGTGAATGTTGTGACTTGCTGTATTGTGAATCAATTTGATAACCGTGCAATTGGCGTTTTTGATTCAGGACTTGGCGGATTAACTGCTGTGAAAGAACTGATGAATATATTGCCGGATGAAAAGATTATTTATTTTGGCGATACCGGCAGAGTTCCGTACGGAACCCGTTCTAATGAGACCATTATTAAATATGTCCGGCAGGACATTAGGTTTTTATTAACTCATCAGGTGAAAGCAATTGTTGCTGCATGCGGAACCGCAAGCTCTGTTGCGCTGGACTCTTTGAAAAATGAGTTTAATATTCCTCTGATTGGTGTACTGGAACCTGTATGTAAATCTGCAGTTTCTAAAACAAAGAATAAACGGATTGGTGTTTTAGGCACTCCCGGAACTATCAATTGCGGCTCTTATAAAAAAGGAATCACAGCACTGATGCCGGATGCGTTAGTATTTGAAAAAGCTTGTCCTATGTTTGTACCGCTGGTTGAAAACGGGTACATAGAAAGCGAAGCCACTTATATTATTGCCAGAGAGTATTTAGATTCTCTGATTGAAAACAAAGTAGACACCATTATTTTAGGCTGTACCCACTACCCTCTTTTGGAAAAAGTGATTACAGATATTGTGGGAGGCGATGTTTGTATTATTAATGCAGGTTATGAAACTGCATTGTATACAAAAAATGTTCTCACGGAAAAACAGCTGCTTTCTCCTGTTTCTACCATTGGATGCAACCAGTATTATGTTAGCGATGATGTGGAAAAATTCGCTCATTTAGGCGGAATGTTTTTAGGGCGTCCGATTGAATCAGAGGTACAGAAAATAGACATTGAAACCTATTGATTTCTTAGAAGTAAAAAGGAGGAATCAACAACATGAATCCCATTAAAAAGAATATGCTTTTAACCTTTAAAAGCAATATGAAGACCATAGATGAAGAAAAGGACCAAATTGAATTTATCACTCAGGCTGAACTGGTCAAGCAAAATAATAAATATTATGTAACCTTTTGCGATACAGAAGCTCTGGGAAATGAGGCTGCTTCAAAGACCACACTTAAAATTGAAAATGATAAAGTAACACTGCTTCGTTACGGAGCAAGTAATACACAATTTATTTTTGAACAAGGAAAAAAACATACCGGACAATACGAAACTCCTTACGGAGCTTTCTCAGTTGGGGTGTTTGCCGATAATCTTTCCGTAGATATATCTGAAAACGGCGGTAGCTTAGATGTATCATACGGCATTTACTTAAACGATTTAATTTCCCAATACAACGAACTCAGCATTCACTTAAAGGAACAAAGATAAAAAGGAGCAAAAAACAATGAGAGATTTTATCAAAGAAATGAAAGAGACCATCAACACCATGGTGTATGATGCTTATAAACAAGCATTTATGGACGGAGATTTGCCCAAATTAAGCGAATATGTGTCTGACATTGAAATTCCTAAAGATAAAAATCACGGTGATTTTTCGGTGAATTTTGCAATGAGAAACGCAAAAGTTTTGCAGAATAATCCCCGAAAAATTGCTGAAATTATTATTTCCAAACTGGATTATCAGGAAACTGATGTGGAAAAATGTGAGGTTGCAGGTCCCGGTTTTATCAATTTTTATCTGAAAGACAGTTTTTATGCCAACAGCGCAAAAAAAGCCTTGGAACTTGGCGATGAATTTGGTAAAACCAACATCGGCAACGGAAAAAAAGCCAATGTGGAATATATTTCCGCAAACCCTACCGGTCCTATGCATGTGGGAAACGCCAGAGGTGGTGCAATCGGTGATTGCATGGCAAACATTTTATCCTGGGCAAATTATGATGTTACCAAAGAATTTTATGTAAATGATGCCGGAAACCAAATTGAAAAATTTGGTATTTCTCTGGAAGCTCGTTTTATCCAGTTGGTAAAAGGTGAAGATGCAATAGAATTCCCTGAAGATGCTTATCACGGTGAAGATATCATGGAGGCAATGAAAGCTTTCATTGAAGAATTCGGTTCTGCAGACTATATTGATATGGATTCCACTGAACGCAAGAAAAAATTCGTTGCGTTTGCCTTGGAAAGAAACTTAAATGCGTTGGTAGAAGACACCGGTAAATACGGTATTAACTACGACGTATGGTTCCGCGAAAGTAAACTGCATGCTGAAAACAAAGTTTTAGAAGTTATCCAGAAATTAAAAGAAAAAGGTCTGGCATATGACCAGGATAATGCTACCTGGTTTGCATCCACTCAATTTGGCTCTGAAAAAGACGATGTGTTAATCAGAACCAACGGTATTCCCACTTATTTTGCTGCCGATATAGCATATCATGCTGATAAATTTGAACGTGGAAACGAATTGTTGATTAATGTGTGGGGTGCAGACCATCACGGTCACATTGAGCGTTTGAAAGGCGCATTGTCTGCGCTCGGTTATAATGGAGACAAGCTCCATATTATCTTAATGCAACTGGTTCGTTTGATTAAAGATAATGAGCCGTATCGTGTATCCAAACGAAGCGGTAAAGCGATTTCTTTAAATGATTTAATTGATGAAATCGGAAAAGATGCTGCAAGATTCTTCTTTAACCTGCGTCAACCCTCCAGCCATTTTGACTTTGACCTGGACCTGGCAGTTTCTCAGAGCAACGAAAACCCGGTATTCTATTGTCAGTACGCTCACGCCAGAATTTCCAGCATTTTAAGAGTGTTACAAGAAGAAAACATTGCATACAACAATCAGGGCGATTTCACATTGCTCAAAGAAAAAGAAGAAAAAACTCTGATGGAAAAACTGATTCAGTTACCCCAGGAAATCGAAGCTGCAGTTGTTAGCTATGATCCTTCCAGAATTACCAAGTTTGTGTTGGATGTATCTGCGGACTTCCATTCCTTCTACAATGCCTGTCGTGTAAAAATTGAAGATGAAGCTTTGATGCAGGCAAGAATCGGTCTGATTATGCTGACTAAAAATGTTATTAAGAACACTTTAACCATTTTAGGAGTTGAAGCACCTGACTCCATGTAAGGAGATGTTTTTATGAAACAAAAAATACTATCATTCATATTGCTTTTTCTTTTTTGCTTTTCTCTCCCCGTGTTTGCGGGAGAAGTAAGCCAGAATAACAAACGAGAGCTGATCCGTTATATCTATCTGAATGCACTAAACACCTCAAAAGAAGAAATTGATCCGGAAGAGCTGTTCTTAGATACTCTCATGAAAATTGCCGGTGAGAGTGATGAAGAATATGAACAGATTTTAAAATATTTTACCCAGTCAATTGATGAATACGGTGATTATATTCCACCAAACGAAGTATCTTCAATGGATGCTGACTTAACCGGTAAATCCGGCGGAATCGGCTCAACGGTTGAGATGCGAAACGGAAAAATTTATGTAGTTAATGTGATTGCCGGTTCCCCTTCCGATAAGGCTGGTGTAAATGTTGGACATGCAATTGTAAAAGCAGATGGCATTGATTTATACGGAATGTCTCTGGACGAAGCACTAAATTACATCCGTGGTGAAGCTGGTACAGAGGTCATAATTACCTTTGAAGACCCCATGGGAAAACTCTACGATATGATTCTTGTGCGAGATATTATTGAGATTGCATCTGTCAACGCATCTTCCGTAATCAATCATCCGGAAATCGGCTACATTGAAATTACCAATTTCTCTTTGACAACCGGCACAGAATTAAAAAAAGCTATCAGCGAACTGACTGAACGCGGCGTTACTAAATTAATAATTGATTTACGCTATAACGGCGGCGGGGTTTTAGAGGGTGCTTTAGAAGTGGCGGGTGCTTTTTTGGAAGAAGGACAGGAAATTCTAACTGTTGAACCCCGTGATGAAACCGCAAAAGAAACGTATTATGCTTCGGGAAAAGTTTTTGACGGAGAGGTTCTGATTTTAGTCAACGAATACACTGCCAGCGCCTCCGAAGTTGTTACAGGTACTTTAAAAGAGCATAAACGCGCTACCGTGGTTGGTGAAAGAACCTATGGTAAAGGAACCGTTCAACATTTGTTTAATCTGCCAATTTACGGTGGATATTTCAAATATACCATTGCGGAATACTTAGCTCCAAACGGTGTTGAAATCAACAAAAAAGGGATTGCTCCCAATCTGACAGTATACAATGAAAATTATACGCTAACGGAAGAAGAAATCCCTTATTTTGCATTTATGAGAGTGATGCGAATCGGAGATTCGGGCGAAGATGTTAAAAATATGAAGAATGCTTTGAAGATGCTGAATTACTCTTTGGATGATACAGACGTTTTTGATCAGGAGACTTTTAACGCAGTAAAATCTTTCCAGAAAACTGCGGAGCTATATCCCTATGGTGTTTGCGATTTTACCACCCAGCAACACTTGAAACAAAAGCTGTTGGATACGGTGTTTTATTCTGATACTCAGTTAGAAAAAGCGGTAGAATTATTAGCCGAATCATAACCACTAGTAAACTAGTGGTTTGACTGGCCCCTAGAAGGGGCTATTACAGGCTCAACCCCTCAAAGGGGCATCGAAAGCTTGGCACCGCATTACAATTACAGGCAGCCGCTCACGTGCGGCTGTCTTTTTATGCCTACTTATTCTTGGCACCCGTAAACGGGTCTGTATATTCCTTCATGCTGATTTGATCGGCAGAAAAATCTTCTTCTAATTGATTGCGTATGTATTGTTCTATCACTTTTTTATTTCTTCCTACCGTATCTACATAATATCCTCGACACCAAAAATGTCTCGAACCATACTTATATTTCAAATTTGCATGCCTATCAAATATCATTAATGAACTTTTTCCCTTGAGAAATCCCATAAACTGTGCTATACTTAAATGCGGAGGAATACTCAACAACATGTGTATATGGTCTGAACATGCTTGGGCTTCTATAATTTCCACGCCCTTTTGTTCACACAGTTTTCGTAGTATTTCTCCAATGTCTTTCTTCAATTTCCCGTATACTTCTTTTCTTCTGTATTTGGGTGCAAAGACTATGTGATATTGGCATCTGTAACTTGAATGTGCAGTGTGTTTGATTTCGTTTGTTGTTTTCTTTAACATTGTTAAAAACCTCCATGATATTTTTTAGTAATGCGGTCGCCAAACCATTTACTATTATATCATGGAGGTTTTTCCTTTGCTAAAGCTTTTTTATCCTCCCCCAGTAGAACTG
>JAZNNT010000141.1:0-7248 GCA_045580405.1 Clostridia bacterium | reverse complement strand
AGCATTTTTATTATATATTACAAAAATATGGGTTCCGACTCTTACGGGAATAGCGATGATGTTTGGAATCGGGATAGCATTTGACGGTTTGGTATCACTTGGTGCATACAAATACTTGTTAAAGAAAAATAAAATTCGTTTTTAGTTTAACCTTAACACTAACTACCACGAAAAACGACTGTCATCCAGATTATACAGTCTTTATATAAAGAGGGAAGAAAAAGATTAAAAGGAGACATAAATGAACAAAAACATTATTTTTGATTTTGGAAATGTACTTGGGAAGTTCGACATTGACTGTCTGACTGCGCCGTATGTAGATACCACGGAAGAATTGGAAGTGATTCGGGATGTGGTGTTTGACCGCTATTATTGGGACAGACTGGACCGTGATGAAATTACAGATGCAGAAGTCATCAAAGATGTTTGTCATAGACTTCCCGAATCATTACACAAAAAAGCAATCAACGTTTATGAAAACTGGGTAAATACCATGACACCGGTTCCATATATGACTACCTTAGTGCAGGATTTAAAGGCAAAAGGCTTTCGGCTATATTTGTTATCGAATATTAGTCTCGGTTTTGCAAACACCTACCATACTGTCCCTTGGATTCGTAATTTATTTTCTTTGTTTGACGGTTTGGTGCTGTCTGCAACTATCGCAATGTCTAAGCCTGACCGTGAAATTTTCCAGTATATTTTAAATAAGTATTCCCTACAAGCGGAAGAAACTTTATTTATCGATGATAATCAGGGAAATCTGGACAGCGCTAAAAAAGTTGGTATTCACACTTACTTGTTTGATTGGGATGTCCCAAAATTACGCAAATTTTTAGAATTATAAATGACAAAAAGGAGAGGCAACAATGGTAAAAAACATTATTTTTGATTTTGGAAATGTTCTTGGATGGACTTTAGCGGATTACACAACCGAAACTTATGTAACGGCCCCGGAAGAGAGAAAGTTGATTCGTAAAGTGGTGTTTGACCCAAATGATTGGGATTTGTTAAACCGTGGAAAAATGACCGATGAAGAAATGCTAACAAAAGTGTGTGCACAGTTACCCGAGCATTTGTGGGAGGATGCCTGCATTGTTTACAACAACTGGACCAATACTGCAACTCCCGTACCGGGAATGATTCGTCTTGTAAGAGAGCTGAAAGCAAAAGGTTACAGACTGTATTTATTATCCAATGCCACTGATACTTTTGCCGAAAAATATAAAGACATTCCCTGGATGTGTTCCATCTTAGACCAATTTGACGGATTGGTATTTTCTGCAAAAGTGGGAATGGCAAAACCTGACCGGGAGATTTATCAGTATGTTCTCGATACATACGGTTTAAAAGCAGAAGAAACCATGTTTGTGGATGATTACAAAGAAAACATTGAAGCATGCGAGAAAGTTGGCATCACAGGATACCATTTTGACCAGGATGCCGAAAAACTGAAATGTTTTATCGAAACCCATTAAAGACATATTTTTACAAAAAAAGTCTTGTATTTTTGCTTTTGATATGATACAATAAGTTTGTTTTAATTTGTTATCAAAAAACGGAGGTAAATGACTTATGACTTCTCGTGATGCTGTACGTAAAGCGGTGGAAGCCCGCACAATTATTCCTGCATTTAATATTCCTTATTTGCCGATGGTGGAACCTGTTGTTTCGGCAATTGTGGATGAAGACTCCTTGGCAATGATTCAGGTTGCCCGTCTGGAATGGGAAAAATTTGAATCTCAGAGCCCTGAAGCGGTTGCAAAGGAATATTTTAAATTTGCAAAAGAAGGCTATACTCTTCTGCATTTAGACCATGTTCCTGCAATTGACGAAGATATGAAAAAAGTAGATTACATGGATATTTTAAAACGTGCTTTAGACGTTGGATATCAGTCTGTTATGGTAGATGGCTCCAGACTTCCTTTAGACGAAAACATTGCTACTACCGCTGAAGTTTCTGCTTTTGCAAAAACCTACGGTGCCGCTGTGGAAGCAGAGCTGGGTGCAGTTTCCGGTCATGAAGGAAGCGGTATCGGCTTAAGCTATGAAGAACTGTTTACCACTAAAAAAGGCTTTACTGTTCCGGAGGAAGCAAAGCGCTTTGCAAATGAATCCGGTTGTGATTGGTTATCCGTTGCAGCAGGAAGTTTCCACGGAGCTATTGCAGCAAGCACCAAACATCTGAAAAAGCCTAATGCAAGATTGGATATTGAACACATTAAAACTTTATCCGAAATTACCGGAAAAATGCCTTTGGTATTGCACGGTGGAAGCGGAATTGAGCAGGACTACATCTTAAAAGCAATCCAAAACGGTATTGCGAAAATCAATGTAGGTACTGAAATTCGTCAGCCCTATGAATTTGCATTAGAAGAAAAACCCGGTGACATTGCATATGCACAACAGAAAGTTTATGACCGTACCCGTTGGGTAATTCACGAATTTTTGCGTACTACCGGAAACCACACGAAATTAAAATAGACCTTTAAAAGAACCGAATTTTTCATAAAAAATTTCGGTTCTTTTTTTACGAATTTTTGATAAATAGAATTGATTTTTCATAGTGTTTATGGTATACTGTTTAATGTTTTAAAGGAGAAGATGAAAGATGAATGCAATTGTGATTTATAAAACCAAATACGGTTCCACCAAAACCTATGCAGAATGGATTGCCGAAGAATTATCCTGTAAAGCCGTAGATGCAAAACAGATAAAAATTGACGATTTAACAGAATACGATACCATTATTTATGGTGGCGGTCTTTACGCTGAGGTAATTGCAGGGGTAACGCTTCTTACCAAAAATATGGAAAAGTTAGCAGGGAAGAAGTTGATTGTTTATACTACCGGTATTACCCCTTTGGATTGCCGTGATTACTATGACAAAATGGTGATGGAAAAGAATTTTAAAGCAGAGACTGCATCTAAAATTAAAGTGTTTAATTTTCTTGGAAAAATGGTAATGAGTGAGCTGTCTTTGGTGCATCGAACTGCATTGAAAACTTTAAAGAAAATTATGTCCTCCAAAGAAAATCCCACAGAAATGGAAAAATTACTGGTTACATTGTGCGATGCAGATGGTGATTTTTCCGATCGAAACGCAATCAGCGAATTAGTACAATATGCCAAGGAGTGATTTTTGTGCAGTACAGAGAAGACCGTTACGGAAATAAGCTCTCTGTTTTGGGATACGGTTGTATGCGATTTACTACCAAAGCAGGAGTAATTGATTATAAAAAAGCGGAATCTGAAATTTTAACAGCCTACGAAAATGGCGTTAATTATTTTGATACCGCCTACATTTATCCCGGCAGTGAAGCCTTTTTAGGAAAAGTTTTTAAAGAAAACAATCTCCGTGAAAAAGTGCATATCGCCACCAAACTTCCGCACTATCTCGTAAAGAAAACTGAAGACTTAGACAAGATTTTTTCGGAAGAATTAAAGCGTCTGCAAACAGATTATATCGATTACTATTTTATGCATATGTTATCGGGAGTGGATGCCTGGAACCGATTGATTGAGCTTGGAATTTTAGATTGGATTGCAAACAAGAAAGCCACAGGACAGATTCGTCAGCTTGGTTTTTCTTATCACGGAAACACGGATAATTTTATAAAGCTCTTAGATGCATATGACTGGGATTTTTGTATGATTCAGTATAATTATCTGGACGAAAATTCTCAGGCAGGGAAGCGGGGACTTAAGTATGCCCACCAAAAAGGGCTTCCCGTGATGATTATGGAACCCCTTCGCGGCGGAAGATTAGTGAATCGTTTGCCCGAAAAAGCTAAACAGTTAATCAAAGAAAATCCCAAAAAATATACGCCGGCAGAGTGGTCATTTCGCTGGCTTTGGAATCAACCTGAGGTAACTGTCGTATTATCGGGAATGAATTCCAAAGAAATGATTTTGGAAAATGTGAAAACAGCGTCAGAAACAAAAATCGGAGAATTTGGCGAAGAAGATTACGAAATGTTATCCCGTGTGGTCAAAGAAATCAATCAGAAAATGAAGATTGGCTGTACCGGCTGCGGATATTGTATTCCATGTCCGAAAGGCGTGGATATTCCCGGATGCTTTTCTGCTTATAACAGAAGATATGTTGACGGGAAATTTCAGGGATTGAGAGAACATTTTATGGGGACTGCCTTGCGAAAAAATTCCACTGCAGCATCGAATTGTATTGGTTGCGGGAAATGTGAACAACATTGTCCACAAGGGATTCCCATTCGTCAGGAACTAAAAAAAGTGCAAAAAGAGCTGGAAGGCCCCCTGTATCGCACGGCAAGAAAAATAGCACGAACATTTGCAAAGTTTTAGGAGATTTCACGGAGAAGTAACAATGGAAAAGCAATACAAACGATTAACATTAGCCTGTTATACAGAAAGTTTATCAATGGCAGTAGTCGGTAATTTACCGCCGATACTGTTTCTTACATTCCGTAATTTATATGGACTGTCCTACACGATGTTGGGACTTCTCATTTTTATTAACTTTACATCACAGTTACTGGTAGATTTACTCTTCAGTTTCTTTTCACATAAGTTTCATATTGCAAAAACGGTGAAGTTCACGCCGGTATTAACAATTTTTGGGATGCTGGTGTACAGCCTTTGGCCGATTTTGTTTCCCGGTTCTGTTTATTTTGGATTAGTTCTTGGAACAATCATTTTTTCTGCAGCAGCCGGGTTATGCGAAGTATTGATCAGTCCTGTTATTGCAGCCATTCCTTCGGATAATCCGGATCAACAGATGAGTAAACTTCATTCCGTGTACGCCTGGGGTGTTACTCCTGTGGTAATTATCGGAACTCTCTTCTTGTTGGTTTTTAAAGCAGAATATTGGTTTGTACTGATGCTCTTTTTTACGTTGATTCCCATTAGTTCTGTTGTTCTGTTTTGCGGAACCAAGGTTCCTGTCGTGAAACAGCCCGAAAAAAGTGCCGATACTTGGAATTTATTTCGTCAAAAATCGCTGTGGCTTTGTGTGTTTGCTATTTTCTTAGGAGGAGCAACAGAGTGTAATATGGCACAATGGTCATCCGGCTATGTAGAAAAAGCATTGGGACTTCCTAAAGTCTGGGGTGATATTTTTGGCGTCGCCTTATTTGGATTTATGCTTGGATTGGGCAGAACCTTATATACAAAATACGGAAAAAATTTATTCCGTGTGTTGATATCGGGGTCTTTCGTTTCATTTTTGTGCTATCTTGCTGCGGTGTTTTTTCCCAATGCGATTATCGGAATGATTGCCTGTGCATTAGTGGGATTCTCATCTTCCATGCTTTGGCCGGGGACTCTCGTAGTTGCAGCAGAAAAATTCCCCAAAAGCGGTGTTCTGATTTATGCAATGATGGCTGCGGGCGGTGATATGGGTGCAGCTGTTGTTCCGCAGCTGGTTGGCATGGTAACTGATTTATCGATCGGACAACCATGGGTAATATCAATGGCAAATACTATGTGCCTATCCGTGGAACAGCTTGCTATGCGTATCGGAATATTCGTATCTGCTGTTTTTCCGTTACTTGGTACAGTTCTGTTAATTCGTTTGGCTAAACAGAAAAAAACTGATACCGAGGTGGCCAAATCATGAAAAATAAACAAACTGTCTTTGCAATTTTATCTGCAATTGCTGCGCAGGTAATTTTCGGGTTGAGCTTTTTGTTCACAAAAGTATGTTTAAATTCTGCTTCAGCGTTGGTGGTAATTGCTAATCGGTATTTGGTCGCATTCATTGGATTGACAGTAGTGATGCTGATTACCAAAACAAAAATATCTTTCGGGAAACACTTCTGGAAACTGTTGATATTGTCGTTTTTTCAACCAATTTTGTATTTTTTATGCGAAACATACGGTATTCAGCTAACTACCAGTTCCTTTTCTGCTGTTATGATTGCTATGATTCCCATTGTTGCTATGATTGGCGGAATCTTTTTCTTGGGCGAAAAACCTAACTTTTGGCAATATGTTTTTTCATTTTTATCCACAGGTGGTGTAGTTTGGATTGCTATAACAGGTGTGGAAGAGGGAAGTGTGTTACCGCTGGGAATTTTGCTGTTAGCCATTGCCGTAATTTCATCGGCTGCCTACAACATTACGAGCCGTCTGTTTTCCAAAGAGTTTTCTGTGCTTGAAAGGACCTATGCTATGACTGTGGTTGGCTTTGTTGGCTTTTCATTGTTAGCATTGATGGAAAACATTTTTGAGCCAATTTGTTTGATTTCAGCTTTTTCTGATTGGCAATATACCGGTGGTATTTTCTATTTGGGAATTATATCCTCTGTGGTGGCGTTTTTCTGTTTGAATTATGCTAATACATATCTTCCGGTTTCAAAAACTACTGTGTTTTCAAATTTGACTACAGTGGTTTCTGTCTTAGCCGGAGTGCTCATTCTGAATGAATCTTTTTCAACGGATGCTGTGATTGGTACTCTCATGATTATTTTTGGAGTTGTTGGAGTACAATTGTTGCAGGTGAATCTGAAAGAGTAATAATATTTACGTTTTTTGTCAAAAATCTCAAGAAAAAATCACATTAAATTTGCAATAAGTATTGACATTTTCCTATTTATGGGATAAAATATAAGTGCTATTTTTTATTATGGAGGAATATGTAAATGAAAAGAGTTTTATCCATTCTCTTAACACTTGTTATGTTAGTTGGTTTAGTAGCTTGCGGAGCACCTGCTACCGAAGCTCCTAAAGAAGGTAAGCATTTTGTTGTAGCAACCGATAAAGGTTTCAGCCCTTTTGAATTTCAGGATGCTGCAGGAAACATTGTTGGTATCGATATGGATATCTTAGCTGCAATTGCAGAGGATCAGGGCTTTACTTATGATCTTCAGTACATTGGCTGGGATGCCGCAATTGCTGCATGTCAGGCTGGTCAGGCTGACGGTATGATTGCCGGTGCTTCTATCACTGAAGACAGAAAAGCAAGCGGTTGGACTTTCTCCGACGGTTACTATGATGCAACTCAGGGTATGGCAGTAGCAACTGAATCCACCATCACCGGTTTTGCTGATTTAGCTGGTAAAAAAGTTGCTGTTAAAAACGGTACTATGAGCAATAACTATGCAGAAAGCATTAAAGATGAATATGGTTTTGAAGTTGTTACCTTCTCCACCTCTCCTGATATGTATCAGGCGGTTATGGGCGGTCAGGTAGATGCTTGTATCGACGATACTCCGATTTTAAAATACAACATCAAAACCGGTGAATTAGCAATGAAATTTGTAGAAGGCA
>JAZNNT010000140.1:0-5814 GCA_045580405.1 Clostridia bacterium | reverse complement strand
CATCGGTTGTAGTTGAAAATTGCATCATAACATCGTCTAAGGATGAGTAAATTTTCTGTTCGATGTTTTGCTCAGAGTTATTGAAGCATAATCTTTCGCATTCAACAAGTTTGTTATAGGTATCTCTTCTGAATGCTGCGTCTGGGACATTATTCACCAGCAGTTTATATTCTTCGATACTTTCTCTGGCAATGAGTTTTGCCACATCTAACAGGTCGTTTAAGGCTTGAACTGTGATTGTTTCTGTGGCTTTTTTTGTTTTGGAAGCCGTTTTTCACTACGCGCGCGAGGACTGAAAAATTCTCGCCGAACAACTTTAAAAAAGTGGTATTTTGACACCAAAAAAAACGTAGAAAAGCAGTAGAATTCTGGATTTTGCCCGAGAAAAAACTTTACCAAAAGAAAGGAAATATTATGTTCGAAAATTATCAGGATATTTTAAGCGTGACCGATTTATGTGACCTACTGAGAATCGGTAAGAATTCAGCGTATAAACTGTTGCAAACAGGGGAAATACCGTCGTTTCTGATTGCAGGAAAATACCGTATTCCCAAGAAGGCAATTGTACAGTTGATAGAAAACCAAAAAAATTAATCAGAAGCTATTGCATATCCTGCATACATGCTATATAATTACAGTATACGTGTATGTAGGGTACAGAATGAAAGGAGAAAAATATGACAGGTAGCCTACAGACAAAAACACTAAAAAACGGAAAAAAATACTTTTACATCGTTCTTAATACAAAACCGAATAAGAAATGGATTGCAACAGGTTTGGAAGTGAAGGGGAACAAATGGAAAGCAACGGACATGCTGACCAAAGCCCTGGAAGAGTATCACACCATGGAAAATTTGGAGGTCATGCCCACCAACATCACGGTTCACCAGTACCTGACGGAATGGGTAGAAACGACAGAGGTTCGTGAAACCACCAGAAAGAATTACAAAAGTTATCTGAATATGCATATTTTGCCGTATTTTAAGCGGTTAAATATGAAACTGCAGGACGTGAGACCTTCGGTGCTCCGTAAGTATTACGATTATTGCGAGAAAACGAAGAAACTGTCTCCCAAAACCGTCCGCAATCAGCAGGGTGTTTTATCCAAAGCCTTCCACGATGCATTTTATGATGATTTGATTGTGACGAATCCCCACGATAGGGTACGCTTTATTCGTGTGGAGCCCACGAAAATTGAAACACTGACGGAAGAAGAATACAAATTCTTTTTGGAACAAGCAAAATCGCACCGACTGTATCTTGCGATTAAATTGCTGTGTGAGACTGCAATCCGTCGCGGTGAGCTGTTAGGTATTGAATGGAAAAACGTGGATTTAGAGCACGGAGAAATCCGTATTTGTGCCACTAGAACCAGTGTATCCAAGGATGCCATTGTATACAATACGAAACCCCAGAGCAGTAACCGAACGATGTATATCAGCGATGAATTGGTTGAACTGTTGAAACAGGAAAAAGCCAAACAGACAGAGTACCGTGAACTTTTTGGAGCGGACAACATTCAAAATGACCTCGTGATTAAATATCCCGACGGCCGTCCGTACAGTGACACTCAGGTGACTCGCCAAATCGGAAATCTGACGATGAAATATTTCGGAAAACGTATCACGCCGCACAGACTTCGCCATACGGTAGCCAGCATCATGGTTGACAAAAACATTCCCATATACAGCGTGTCAAAATACTTAGGTCACAGCGGTACACAGATTACCGAAAAAACATACGTCCATGCTAAGCAAGATTTAAACCGTGACACATTGAACCTCTTCAAAAAGTCTCTGTTGCAATAGATTTCGGGAAAAAAGTTAGAACAAAAGTTAGAACAGCGCACAAAAAAAGTCTGTAACCCTTGCGGTTACACACTTTTAGGTGGCAGGGGCAGTAGGATTTGAACCCACGACTTACAGTTTTGGAGACTGTCGCTCTACCAGCTGAACTATACCCCTAAATATTTGACACTGTGACATTATACACGATTTTTTTTGATTTGTCAATATGTAAAGCTGAAATTTTTGCATATTTTTTCAATCTTTATTGACAGAATCCGGGATTCGGGCTATAATGAAAGTGTTGTAGAATATTGATGACTAAAAACGTCTGTCAATACCAGGAAAAGGAGGAGAATTATGCCGGAAAAATTTCGGAAATGTGTGAGTTGGATTGTGGCAGGTCTCCTTTGTTTTAGTTTGATGGTAAACATACATTGTATGCTCCTTGTGCTTCGGTATCGGGAAATTTATCAGGCACCACCGGTTTGGGCCAGTGAGTCCGGTGAGTATGTGACAGGGGAAACGGTGATTTCCTCTGCGCCTGAACAAAACATTGAGTCAGCTTCCGTAATATCGGAAACTCCGGAACCTTCTCCTACGGAAACAGATAAACCAAACACAGCAGATACGGTTTCTGTGACAACACATGCACAAGCCGGATCAACAGTATATTTAACAAAATCCGGAACGAAGTTTCATCGTGACGGTTGCAGTTCACTTTCCAAGTCCAAGATTGCTATTTCTTACGAGGATGCTGTTGAAAGAGGCTTTGAACCTTGCGGACGATGTAAGCCATAAAATAAAATGTTTAAGAGAGATTACAGGAGGATTGTTATGGCAAATAAAGAAACTCTTATCAAATTGGTAGAAACATCAGAGATTCGTCTTGCGGAACTTTACGGACAAGACCAAATTGCAGCACAGAAGATGCGCTACATAAAAGCAATTGAATCTTTTTGTGAATTGTATGGTGACCGAGAGGATTTGGCAATTTTTTCTGCTCCCGGCAGAACCGAAATCGGTGGAAATCATACGGACCACAACTTAGGGAAGGTATTGGCAGGTAGTGTTAATTTAGATGTGATTGCCGTTACCGCTCCCAACGAGGATGGCTTGATTCGTATCAAATCCGAAGGCTATCCTGCAGACCGGATTTCTATTGATGATTTGGAGATTCACGACGAGGAAGCTGGAGCATCTGTATCTTTGGTTCGTGGAATGGTTTCACGTTTCAAGCAGTTAGGATATCATATCGGCGGATTTGATGCATATATTACTTCCGACGTGTTAAAAGGCTCGGGACTTTCGTCTTCTGCTGCGTTTGAGGTGTTAATCGGAACCGTGTTAAATGGTCTTTATAATGACGGTATTGTATCTGCGGTGGAAATTGCCAAGATGGCACAGTATGCCGAAAATGAATACTTCAAAAAGCCTTGTGGGCTGATGGATCAGATGGCATCCTCTGTGGGTGGAATTATTACGATTGATTTTCAAAACAAAGAACATCCCTTGATTGAAAAGGTTAACTTTGATTTTTCCAAAAGCGGATATGCACTTTGTATCGTGGATACCGGTGGAAATCATGCAGACTTGACCAACGAATATGCAAGCATTCCGTTGGAAATGAAAGCTATTGCAGGATTTTTTGAAAAGTCCGTTTTAAGAGAAGTAGAAAAAGAACAGATTCTCTCCAATATTGTTTCCTTACGGGAGCAGTTTGGTGACCGTGCTCTGCTTCGAGCTTTTCATTATTTAGATGATAACAAACGTGTGGACGAAGAAGTAGCGGCGTTAAACAACGGTGACTTTGAAGCATTTAAGCAGGCGATTATTGCTTCCGGAAATTCGTCCTTCCGTTTTTTGCAGAATGTGTATGCCAATGTGAATCCCAACGAACAGGGATTATCTCTTGCCATTTATATTGCACAGGGTATTCTGGAAGGAAAAGGTGCATATCGTGTGCATGGTGGAGGATTCGGCGGCACTACACAGAATTTTGTGCCGGCTGATATGGTGGATTCTTTTAAATCCGCCATTGAAAACGTATTTGGCGAAGGAAAATGCCATATTCTCTTTATTAGAAATCATGGAGGCATCAGGGTATTATGATGAATGAACTTTTATCTGAGTTATTAGATTACGGACATCAACGGGCTATGATTACCATAGAGGATGAAAGCTACGTGGCAAACCGTATTTTAAATCTTGTGGGAGCTGCATCCTTTGAGCGGGTAGAATATACTGCTCATAAGAATCTGGAGGAAATTCTGGCAGGATTGTGCGATATTGCTTTTGCAAATGGGAAATTAGAACAGAACACGATTACTTATCGGGATATTTTATCGGCAGAAATTATGGATTATTTTACACCTACTCCGGGTGTTTTGGTTCGTGACTTCTGGAGTGCCTATGATACAAATCCCAAACTGGCAACTGATTTATTCTATTTGCTTTCTAAAAATTCCAATTATATTATGACAGACCGTGTGAAACGGAATGTAAAATGGAAAACCGAAACGAAATACGGTGAATTGGATATTACGATCAATCTGTCCAAACCCGAAAAAGACCCCAAGGAAATTGCAGCGGCAAAAACACAAAAGCAGACAGGATATCCCAAATGTCTGTTGTGTCCGCAGAATGTGGGTTTTCACGGAAATATGAATCATCCGCCCAGAGCTAATCACAGAATTATTCCCATAGAGCTGTGCGGTGAAAAATGGGCACTTCAGTATTCTCCCTATGTGTACTATCACGAGCATTGCATTGTGTTAAATTGCGAGCATACACCTATGAAGATTCATCGCGGAACGTTTGAAAAACTGCTTGCTTTTGTGGAACAGTTTCCGCACTATTTTATCGGTTCCAATGCCGATTTGCCGATTGTGGGAGGTTCTATCCTGACACACGACCATTTTCAGGGCGGAAATTATCGGTTTCCTATGGCAAAATGCGGCAGCCGTTTTGACGTTTGTTTTGACGGATTTCCCAATGTAAAAGCCTATGTGGTGGATTGGGCACTTTCCACCATCCGCTTGGTAGGTGATTCTATCAGCGAGCTTTGCGATTTGGGTGATAAAATTCTGACCACCTGGCGGAATTATTCCGATGAATCCTGCGATATTTTAGCATATACTGACCAACCTCATAACACTGTTACACCGATTGCACGGTTTCGTGATGGCCATTTTGAATTGGATTTAATCCTGCGCAATAACCGTACTACCCAGGAGCATCCGTTGGGAATTTTCCATCCTCACAGCGAATATCACCATATTAAAAAAGAAAATATCGGTCTGATTGAGGCAATGGGACTGGCGGTGCTTCCGGCTCGATTGCAAACAGAATTGGGAGAATTAACCGATTCCAAAAAAGAAGAAGTGGGGCAGATTTTTGCAAAGATTTTAGAAAACTGTGCTGTATTCAAGAATACGGATGCAGGTAATCTGGGAATGAAAAAATTCATTGATGCGGTGAATGGATAAGATGCAAACAAGAGTTTTTTTGTTTTCTATGATACCTTTTCGTGAAAAATATCCCGATGCTACCAAACGGGAGATTGAAAAGCTGGCGGGAGAGTATGCGATTAGGAAAGTTTTTTCCGATTTATTTGATATAAGGGACCTCCAAATAAACCGTGACGGCAAACCGTGTGTTGAAGATTGCCCATATCATTTTAATCTTTCTCATAGTGGCGATTATTTGCTTTTGGCAGTGGGAGATACTCCTGTGGGTGCAGATATCGAAAAAATCACCAAAATTCGCCCGAAAACGGTGGAAAAGTATTTTAGCCCATCCGAGCAAGACCAAGTAAAGAAAAACGGTACCAAAGTTTTTTTTGAGCTTTGGTGCAACAAAGAAAGCTACATAAAATACACCGGTGAGGGAATTAAGGGATTATCCAGAAATTTAGTTTATCCCCAAGAGATTGCTTTCTTTTCTAAAAAATTTGAAGATTATCAAATCTCGGTTTGCACAAACAAAGAGTGTTTGCCGGATACCATTGAAATTTTAGTATAAACATAAA
>JAZNNT010000139.1:0-2182 GCA_045580405.1 Clostridia bacterium | reverse complement strand
GGAAAGGCAATTCCGCAATCAATTAAAATGCCGATATCTCCGTACTCAATGGCAGTCAGATTTTTTCCGATCTCATGCAGACCGCCTAAGGGAATTACCTTCAGTATTTTCTTTTTCGCCACTAATAAGCCTCCTATGTTTTGCTAAGGCACTCAAAATCCTGTTCCGAAGACAGCTAAGAATGCCAAAAAATTCCGTACATAATAATAGTCATTATAGTATAACATAAAATTTTTATTCTGTCAATTATATAATGGTATTATTTCTATCCCTTTGGGGAAATAATCAAAATAAGAAAAAAATTTTAGGTTTCTTTCAAAAAAAGCTTTACAAAAGGCAGGAATGTATGTTATTTTAATCATACAGATTTTTTTGTTATGATAAAATGGAAACAGTATGTTTTATTTCGTATCACGAAAGTATTTTCTGCCTTTCATCATAGGAAAGTGAGGTTTTAGAATGTTTCAGATTGTGAAACGGGAAGAATTAAATCCCACCGTTACCAGAATTGCGGTGGAAGCTCCCCGAATTGCCAAAAAGGCGTTACCGGGTCAGTTTATTATGCTTCGTGTGGATGAGGATGGGGAACGCATTCCCTTAACCGTTGCCGATACTGACAAGGAAGCAGGCACCGTCACCGTGATTTTTCAAGTGGTTGGCGAAGCCACAGAATCGTTAAATCACATTCCCGAAGGGGGATATCTGCATGATTTTGTGGGGCCGCTGGGTGTTCCCTCTAAAATTGACGGATTAAAAAAGGTGGCCGTTGTGGGTGGGGGCGTTGGCTGTGCCATCGCATATCCCATTGCCAAGGCGTTGCATCAGCAGGGGACCGAAGTGCATTCCATTGTGGGTTTTCGGAACCGTGATTTGGTAATTTTAGAAGAAGAATTTCAAAAAGTCAGCGATCGGTTGGTAATTATGAGCGATGATGGCTCTTACGGTGAAAAAGGCTTGGTTACCGATGCCTTGAAAGCACTGATTGAAAGCGGTGAACACTATGACGAGGTCATTGCCATCGGACCTCTTGTTATGATGAAATTTGTGGCAAAGCTGACCAAAGAATACGGAGTGAAAACCACTGTCAGCATGAATCCCGTCATGATAGACGGAACGGGGATGTGCGGAGGCTGCCGTTTAACTGTTGGAGGCGAAACCAAATTTGCTTGTGTGGACGGCCCTGATTTTGACGGTCATTTGGTAGATTTTGACGAGGCGATTCAACGTTCTCGGATGTACCACGGGTTTGAACGTCACCGTCACGAAGAAAGCTGCAATCTCTTCCGGGAGGTGAAATAAGATGCCGAATATGTCTTTAAAGAAAAATCCTATGCCTCATCAGGAGGCGGATATCCGCAATCAAAATTTTTCCGAGGTTGCTTTGGGGTACACTCCCGAGCAGGCGGTGGACGAGGCAGAGCGTTGCCTTGGCTGTAAGCATAAGCCTTGTGTTGGCGGATGCCCTGTTTCAATTGATATTCCTGCCTTTATCGGAAAAATTAAGGAAAAGGATTTTGAAGGTGCTTATCAAATCTTAAATAAATCCACATCCTTACCTGCAGTTTGCGGACGCGTGTGTCCGCAGGAAGTACAGTGTGAAGCAAAATGTGTCCGCGGCATTAAGGGAGAACCGGTTGCTATTGGCAGACTGGAACGCTTTGTTGCCGATTGGCACAGAGAACACAGCAAGGAAGAACACGTTGATTCCAAACAAAACGGAAAACGGGTTGCTATTATCGGGTCCGGTCCTGCAGGATTGACCTGTGCCGGTGATTTAGCCAAAGAAGGCTACGAGGTTACTGTGTTTGAAGCTCTTCACGTGGCAGGTGGGGTATTGGTATACGGCATTCCTGAATTTCGTCTGCCGAAAGCCATTGTGCAGGCAGAAATTGAGAAATTAAAACAAATCGGTGTGAAAATTGAAACCAATGTGGTAGTTGGCAAGACCGTGGCGGTAGACGAGTTGTTTGAAGAAGGCTTCGATGCGGTATTCATCGGTTCGGGAGCAGGGCTGCCCCGATTTATGAAAATCCCCGGCGAAAACTTAAACGGGGTGTATTCTGCCAATGAGTTTTTAACCCGTGTGAATTTGATGAAAGCCTACCGAAATGATGCAAAAACGCCTGTTCTTCACGCGAAAAATGTGGCAGTTGTAGGTGGCGGTAATGTGGCTATGGATGCT
>JAZNNT010000138.1:0-7627 GCA_045580405.1 Clostridia bacterium | reverse complement strand
GGTCCTGTAATGACCAGGGAAGCACTTCGCCGTGCGGGTGATATCAAGCCGATATCCGATGAAGTGAAAAACCGTCGTCAACACAAATTGAACGAACGGGCAAATCAGATGAAAGTACAATAATGTTCCGGAAAAAGGCGGATGGATTCATCTGCCTTTTTCTATGTAAAAAAATAAAAAACTTTTTTCATATATCTTGCATTTATTGAAAAAGTATAGTATAATCATAATGTTGTGTTTTGAAAGCAAACATAGCCGGAAGGAGGTATCTTATGAACAGTAGAATCGGATTTGATAATGAAAAGTATATCCGCATGCAGTCCAAATTTATCGGAGAACGTGTAACAAAATTCGGAGACAAGCTGTATTTAGAGCTTGGAGGAAAACTGTTCGACGATTACCATGCCTCCAGAGTATTGCCCGGTTTTGAACCTGATACTAAGATCAAGATGCTTTTGCATCTGCGGGAAAAGTTGGAAATCGTTATTGCAATCAGTGCAATTGATATTGTGAAAAACAAGGTCAGAAGTGACTATAATATCACCTATGACTTGGATACCATCCGTTTGATTAAGGCTTTTCAGGATCTTGACCTTTTAGTTGGTAGTGTGGTTATTACGCAGTATAGCGGCCAGGAAGCCGTGGATATGTTTAAAAAGCGGTTGGAAAATATGGGAATCCGTGTATTTATGCATTATCCGATTCCCGGTTATCCCTCTAATGTGGAATATATTGTAAGTGAGATGGGATTCGGAAAAAACGAATTTGTTGAAACATCCCGTCCTATCGTTGTGGTAACCGCTCCCGGTCCGGGAAGCGGTAAAATGGCAACCTGTCTCTCTCAGCTGTATCACGAAAACAAACGGGGGGTGAAGGCAGGCTATGCGAAATTTGAAACGTTTCCGGTATGGAATCTTCCGCTAAAACATCATGTTAACTTGGCTTACGAAGCAGCCACGGTGGATTTGAATGACGTTAATATGATTGATCCCTTCCATTTGGAAGCGTATGGAGAAACCACCGTAAATTATAACCGTGATATTGAAGTCTTCCCCGTGTTAAATGCAATGTTTGAAAAGATTTTAGGGGAAAGTCCCTATAAATCACCTACCGATATGGGGGTTAATATGGCAGGAAACTGCATTATAGATGATGACATTGTCTGCCGGGCATCCAAGGATGAAATCATTCGCCGTTACTATCAGGTGTTAAAAGATAAAACTAACGGTAAAGTGGATGATGAAGTCGTTTATAAAATGCAGCTGATTATGAAGCAGGCGGAGGTAACTCCGGAAGACCGTAAGGTTGTGCAGGCATCTAAGGATAAAGCGGAAGCTACCGGTTATCCTGCTTGTGCTATTGAGCTTCCCAACGGTAAAATTGTAACGGGGAAAACGTCAGATTTGCTTGGTGCTTCCAGTGCAGCACTTCTAAATGCTTTGAAAGAAGTGCGTGGTCTTCCTGAAGAAATTCATGTGATTTCTCCGGATGTTATAGAACCTCTTCAGGGCTTGAAAATCAAGCATTTTGGCAGCAAAAACCCCAGACTTCATACCGATGAAACTTTGATTGCACTTTCCATTTGTGCGGCAAACGATTCCATCGCTAAAGATATGCTGGACGGACTCAGCGATTTGAAGGGTTCGGAAGCTCATTCCACCGTTTTGCTGTCTCAGGTGGACGAAAATGTATTTAAAAAGCTGGGCATTCATCTGACCAGCGACGCAGTTTATCATAAATAGCAGTAGACATCTTTTGCGGTTTTCGCATCTTAGGAGGACTTTGTATGTCATTTATTTACATCATTGCTCAAACATTCGGACTATTACAAAGTGCATGTTGTTTGATTGGTCCTTATTTCAAGCATAGATGGCAGATGTTGGTAAATTCCATGGTTTCTGTCACTTTCCTGATTCTTAATCTGCTGTTGCTTGCAATTGCAAATCCGGATAGCGGAGTGAACTATTCCGGAATTATTATCAATGCTGTGGCATTGGTTGTGCTGAGCTTCTCCCTTTGGCACGTCAGAAAAGGAACTCAGGCTCCTATCTATGAAAAAATTATTTTCTTTGCCGCGTATCTGATTTTAGGTGCCTTGGGCGTCAGGGGATGGGTGGATTTATTCCCAATACTTGGTGCTGTATTCTTTATGCTTGCAGCATTCCAGCATAATGAGCAGAAAACTCGCTTTATTTATTTGTTTAACACAGCCTCCTGGTTTACCTATCACTGTTTTGTCGGTTCTTCTGCGGCAATCGGTCAGCTGGCATCTTTTTGTATGTATGCCATTGCTCTGTACCGCTACAGCAAAAAAGGTCAGAAAAAAGATGCAACAAAAGTGCAGTAATATCACAATCAAAAACCTCACAGGAACGACCTGTGAGGTTTTTTACTTTATTTATTGATAGTTGGCAGATTATTTTCATCCAAGAGGTCATCAGTTTGAAAAACATCCAGTCTGTTTGTTATGCCAAAAATGATCACACTGTCCCGCTTTTCTCTGGCATCAAGACCCGCAAATTTGGAAATCCGAAGCAAAAGCTGAGTTTCCTCTAACGATAATTCCATTCCAAATGCAATGGCAATGAGCACATCACGGGATGGTGTGCGTTCTCCACGGAAAATTTTATATGCATATTCTCCAATCCCTGAATTTTTTGCAATTTGGGCTATCGACATTTTTCTAAGTTCCAAGATGCTATTAAAAAAGCTTTCAGTTGTTTCCTTTAAAAACTGATGCTCATGAGTTTTGAAAAAGGAATTGATATCGGACACATGCTGTAGCTCCAAAAACAATTCTTCTGTAAAAGTTTGCATTGACAAGCCTCCTAAGATTTACTATAATAATTATACTACGTAAGTTGGAAATTTGCAAGGAGTTGTTTGAAAGTGATTGATATTTTTGCTCTTCGTGAGTTGAAAATGTTAAAACAAAATGAGCGTCAGACAGTCATGATAGTCGAGGATTCTCGGGGAACCAAATATATTAAACGTGTGCTTTCGGGGGATAAACGAGAGGTTTATAAATCTCTGAAAAAAATCAGTAATCCTCATATTCCCAAGGTTTACGAGGTTGTGTTTGATTCGGATACAATTGTTTTGGAGGAATATATTGAGGGAGATTCTCTTGGGGAACTTCTGACTGAGGGTAGAAAACTGAATCAAAAACAGCTAACGGATATTTTTCGGCAAATCCTTAATGCCTTGGAAGTGTTACACAGTTGGAATATCATTCATAAAGATTTGAAACCGGATAACATTTTGCTTGATGCTTCCTTCCATGTGTGGCTCACTGACTATGATATTTCACGGATTTACCGTAAAGAAATTCGTCGTGATACCGAAGTGATGGGAACATTCGGGTATGCTCCCATTGAGCAGTACGGAATGCTTCCAACTGATTTTAAGACTGATATTTATGCCTTTGGTGTTACGCTGCAAATGATGCTGGATGCTTTCAATTATAAAGGATATTTGCAGAAGATTGCAGAAAAATGCAAAAAAGTGGATCCATCTGAACGTTATCACAATGTGCAGGCAGTCAAGAGGGCAATTACCTGGCGTTACCTACGTTATTCGCTTTTATTTGCGGGACTGATTGTGATAGTGGCAGTGCTTTTTTGTTTCTTTTGTTATCCGCAACCGAAAACGCAACCGGTAGAAATTGAAGATGCCGTTTTATCAGAGCAACCAACACCCTCTGTAGCACCGAACGAAACTTCTGATCCCCAAATCTCGGTTCCTGAGGTCACAAAGAAACCTGAACCGGCAAAAAGAGAAACTTTCGAAGGCACTTTTTCCGGGTTTTCTGTGGGCGAAAGTGAGGCGTTGTATCAGGAATTACCGTATTATTCTCAAGTATGTATTTTTGGAATGCAAACTCCCTGGGAGCATTTGATTTTCACAGATGATATGACAAAAAACGGAAGATTAAAGCTGGGGAAAACCGATACTGTAATTGATGCAGAATTTACACTGCACAACGGTGCGTTGTCGGTTCATCTGACTGACCCGAACGGCAAAACGTTTCAGAAACAGTTTCAGTATCTCGGACAGTATTCTTACACTCCCAATTATACCGATAATCTCAGAAACAATGCGGATATCATTTGTTATGATTTTAATGGTGACGGTGCAACGGAGCTGTTAATTGGATTAAATGAGTGTTCCATTGGAGCCGTTGGCGAACAGTTTTACTGTCATGCTAACTACAGCATCGCCTGGTGTGTTTTATATGATGAAAGCACTGGCTTTCAGCTGTGTAACGGAGAGATGTTTGCAATGAGAGATACTTTCTTTGTTAACGAGGCGATTCGTAAGCTCAATGTCTATTGGGAAGATTTTTCTGAAGTTACCGGATATCTTCTGGAAGGCGACACGGTGATTCCCGATTAAAAAATTGGACAAAAAGTCCAGGACTTTCTATGTTATTTTTCTTATAATGACATAGAAAGTCTTTTTTTGTTTGAATCAAGTAGGGCATCACTGTAGAGAAAATGATTCAAAAAAAGAAACAGACTTTATTTGCCTGCTTCTTTTTCATCGGATATTGTTTGCAAATGTTCCAGTGCAAATTCACAGCATTGCACTACCAATTGATTAAAGGAAATGCCACGTTCGCTGGCGAGCTTTCCGAGAGTTTCAATTAATGTATCCGGCATGCGGATGGTTCGGTTTAGACTGGTAGGTTTCTTAATGACAAATTTCATTTTGTAATCCTCCTCTACAATACTATTTTAACCGATTTTGCAAACGAAAGATATAGTCAAAAAAAGAATTAAAAAATAATTCAAAAAACAGTTGCAATCTTCAACAAAATATGATAAAATCAAACAGTCAGCTGTTAAAAAAATAAAAAAGGAGGATGAAACTTATGAGTTTTTGCACGAAATGTGGAGCTGAGATGCAGGATACGGCAGTATTTTGTCCAAAATGCGGTACTCGTGTTCGTTCCGGGGAGCCGACTTCATATAATAACTTGCTTTCTCAGTTATCGGAGCGAGTTAAACTAAACGGAATTATCTGGCTCATCATCGGGATTATCCAAATTGTTTTAGGAATGGAATACGGATGGGGACTTATGCTTGTGGGAGGCTTGAATATAGCTTCTTCTATTCAGGATATGAACTACAGCAAAACTGTGCTGACATCACCCCAGGGAATTGTGGAGCATTTTCAATCATTGACAGTCCCCATAATTGTTTTGGTATATAATCTGATTTTCGGCGGTGTTATCGGGGTGGCAGGTTCTGTTTACTATCTGGTTGGTGTGAGAAACTTTGTGTTATCCAATGAAAAAACATTTGCAAAATATAATGAAAAATAAGGAGTAAAAAAAGATGAAAAAAATAATTAGTTTAGTTCTTACGGTATGTATGCTGTTTTGTTTGTCTGCCTGCAACAACGGGGCAGATATGCAAGCAAAAGAAGCAAAACTAAAAGAAGATATTGTTGGTTGCTGGGATAAGGACGGATATTGGTTTTTGTTTTTTGAAAACGGAGAGTGCGGACTTTTAAACTCGACTACGGGGGATGCGCTCAGTGCCACTTACCAAGTGGAAGGGGATACTGTTACAATTGATTTTAGTGACGGGGATTCTTCCACATTAAATTCTGTGGAAATTGCCAACGGCGTGCTGACCTACAAAGCACCAAACGGAAACAAAAACACCTGGCGTTCTATTCCTAATGAGCGTGTGAAGGACTTCCTGGATTCACAAGGGTAAACTGAGTGATACAATATTTTTGGGTAAAAAAGGAGAACAGGAATTATGAGAAGTACTTTGAAAAAAAGCGTGGCAGTTTTACTTTGTATATTGCTGTCTGCTATGGCTTTGTCAGGATGTCAGAAAAAGGAGGAACCCCTCAAAGGAAAATACTATTATGAGGCGCCTGACGGAACGGTATACACGGAACAGTATTTGGAGTTCAGTCCGGATGGAAAGGCTGATACGCTGGTAATGAAAAACCGAGAAGGTGAAACGTTTTTACACTATGAACTAGATGGTGATGAAATTGTACTCGAACTAGTATCCTTGGTTGCAAATGAAACCGAACGCTTACCGTTTAAAAGATCAGGAAATGTTGTTTGGATGGGCGGAATGAAATTTGTAAAGCAGTAGGAATCAATTGAAAAAAATGAACAAAGGAGGAGTTTGTCGTGGCATTTTGTTCAAAATGCGGAAAACAGTTACAGGACGCAGATCAGTTTTGCCCGGATTGCGGAGCACCAATCGGTGAGGCTGCCCCTAAAAGGGGTATCTTGCCTGCATATCGTTTGCTGTTTAGTGCGGTGATTGCATTTATCAGCGGTTTTATCGGAAATTACGGCTATGAACACCGTTGGTCAGGTAACGCGAAAGCAATCATGCCCTATGCAGAGAGAAGGGCGGTGGAATCTTCGCAATCTCTGATGCAAACTGTTATGGTTCTTTCATTTATTATGGGAATCATTCTGTTAGTTTTGGGAATTGTGCTTTTGGTACACTCCAAAAAGCATCAAATCGAAACTTCCAAAATCGTAGGGTATATCACAAAGTGTGCTCCCATTGTTTCCATCATCTTTTGCATCATAGAGCTTTACATTGTGTTTTTCACAGAAACATGTTATCTGGGGTAATTGAACCGGCAGAGTAACAAATTTTTCTAAAAAAAGCGACTGAACTTATGCTCAGTCGCTTTTTTGCTTTTTTGTATAGTATTTGTGTTGCCTCTACTGTTTTTCGGTTGTCAGTGATTTTTTGTATTTTAGGGGAGTCACGTCGAATTTCTTTTTAAAAATGGTGATAAAGTGGGAATAGTCATCAAATCCGCTTTCAAAACAGGCGTCGGTAACCGAGGAGTTTTGACGGAGCATCAAGCAGGCGTTCTGCAGTTTCTTATCCTCCAGATACCGTTTCGGTGTCATAGACAAGTATTTTTTAAAATGTCGCTCCAGGGTGGAAATGCTAACGAAAAATTTGTCGGAAACTTCGTTGATGGTGTGGATAGAGGCAAAATTTTTATTGATATAATCCAAAATATCCTTTAAATTTTTCGGCAGGGAAATATTCTGATTGGATACTTTGTATTTTTCCATACCTTCTTCGATATAGGAGAGGATTTTAAAGAAAATTGCCATGGATGCAATCTTATTTTCCGAACTGTTTTTCACCAGCTTTTCGCAGTTTGCCAGAAACTTTTGACGGGTTTCGTCCGATAGTCGGATATGATTTCGGTGTCCGGATTTTTTCTCGGTTAAAAACTTGAAAAGCTCCGGATTTTCATCCACCGAAAAAATCATCCAGAAGTGAAGATGGTCGCTGTCATCGTGATACACACAGTGATGATATTCATAAGGTTTTGTAAGAATAATATCCCCCGGCTGAACGGAATAAATATTCTTTTCGATTACAAAGGAAACGTTTCCGGTCAGGTTGACGTATATCTCACAGTATTCGTGAATATGAGGGGTGGTTTTTCGTTCTGCATTGGACGATGTTACGTTGATTTTGGAAACATTCACAAAAAACGGATGGACGGGTTCCATAACGAAGTTATGGTTCATTTTGTGCTTCACTTCCTTTCTTCGGGAGATTTCTTCTTCTTTTTGACGATTATATCATGTTTTTTGCCTAATAGTCAAGCA
>JAZNNT010000137.1:0-14216 GCA_045580405.1 Clostridia bacterium | reverse complement strand
GATATAATGAAAAAGTAGTTTGGATTGACGATCAGAACGTCTGAATGTTTTAGTTCATGAAAGAAAAAATAGCGAGGGTACACTCTAATGAATATCAAAGCATTTTTGAAATATATATCAGCTTTATTGTTGTTCGGTCTTAATGGAATTGTTGCAAGCCATATACCTTTAAATAGCTATGAGATCGTATTTTTAAGAACATTGATCGGAAGCATTTTACTGGTTTCTTTGTTTGTGCTTAGTAAGGAAAAATTTCATGTAAAGACATATAAACAAGATACTATTTTTATTATTCTATCCGGTATTTCTATGGGAACAAGCTGGATGTTTCTGTATGAGGCATATCAGCAGATAGGCGTAAGCTTATCTTCCTTGCTCTATTATTGTGGTCCGGTAATCGTGATGATACTATCTCCGATTATATTCCGTGAAAAACTGACTGCACCAAAGCTATTAGGCTTTGTAACAGTGCTGATAGGTATTTTCTTAGTCAATGGAAGTGCTGCTGACAGTAATAATCCTTGGGGGTTGGTTTGCGGTGCAATGTCAGCCGTGATGTACTTCTTTATGGTCACATTTAATAAGAAATCAAAAAATATCAGCGGAATGGAAAATTCGGTTATACAACTGGTGGTTAGTTTTCTGACGGTTGCGGCTTTTACGGGCATCAAGCAAGGGTTTGCTATGAATATTCCTACAGATGCTTGGCTGTGGATTTTTGTGCTTGGCATCGTGAACACAGGCATTGGCTGTTATCTGTATTTTTCGCCACTCGCAAAACTCCCTGTGCAAACTGTGGCAGTATGCGGTTATTTAGAACCGTTGTCAGCAGTTGTTTTTGCAGCGCTCTTACTTGGTGAAACAATGACATTTGCGCAGATAGTTGGTGCAGTTTGTATTATCGGAGGAGCAATGATAGGCGAATTGGTAAAATCAAAAAGTAAGTAGTTTTCGTAGACGAATCACTACAATAAGGGTTCAACCGAAAGGTGGAACCCTTTTTGATCGTATTTTGTTGCATTTTGAAAAAAAGAGTGTTATAATAACAAAAAGAACATGATTTTTTCTACTGACAAAATATAACCCTAAAGTTTGATATACAAGGGACAAAAAACCTTCCATTCAAGTGGAAGCCTTTGGTGAAGTCATGAAGAGGTGATTGTAATTAAAGCTATTGTACAAAAGGCTCTTGTTTCCATGGGCGAAGAGGATTATAGAGAATTCAGTTCTAAACTTATGCCAACAGTTGAAAAGAGCAAAGTTATAGGAATACGCACTCCAATCTTAAGAAAGTATGCAAAAGGTTTGGAGAACTATGCAGACTTTTTAAACGACCTTCCTCACCATTATTTTGAAGAAAACAATCTTCACGCTTTCCTGATTGAAAGGGAGCGGGATTTTGACAGATGTATAGAATTGATGGAATCTTTTTTACCGTATATAGATAATTGGGCAACATGTGACAGTATGAAACCCAAGATTTTGAAAAAAGAACCTGGAAAACTGCTAAAATATATAAAAAAATGGATTAAGTCCAACGATGTTTATGCAGTAAGATATGGAATAAATTTATTGATGAGTTTTTATTTGGATGAAAATTTTGATGAAGACTATCTTATGGTTGTTGCAAATATCAGCTCAAATGAATACTACATCAATATGATGCGAGCGTGGTACTTTGCAACTGCACTTGCAAAACGATATAAAGAGACTTTGCCTTACATAGAAAACAATCGGCTTGATACATGGACACATAATAAAACAATACAAAAGGCAATAGAAAGCCTTAGAATTTCAAGAGAGCAAAAAGAGTATTTAAGAACGCTAAAAAAGGCAAATTAAATTTTTTGTCCTTGACACGAGTGGGAATTATGCCAAATGGTGCAGAAATAAATAAGAATTTGATAAAGGAGATTTTATTTATGAGCAAGGCATACGATTTTTTGAAAGAATGTGGTTCTTTCTTTGTTTTATCTATCAATGGCGAATATCCTGCGGGAAGACCTTTTGGTGCAGTAATGGAAGTAGGAAAAGATTTATTCTTATCCACTAACGATATGAACCAAGCACATAAGCAAATGAGAGCAAATGAACATATACAGATTGTCGCAAAGAAACCAACATCTAGAGAATGGATCAGAATTACAGGCATTGCCACCGAATGTGATGACAAGAAAGTGAAGCAGAGAATGCCTGAAGAATGCCCTGTTTTACAGCAGAGATTTGGCGCTGTTGGTTTGGAACATTTTATTATGTTCAAGGTAAAGGTCGAAGATATTGAAATAAAGTAAATTCCAATTTAACGGGATGTTTCGTAATATTTAATATAACCAGTTCGCCGATTTTCCAATTGTTTTAATCACACCGCATAGAAAGGGAGTGCCCTATGCAAACAGAAAAAGTAAAAAACTTTATCTATATGAATATCGGTTGTGTGCTTCTTTCGGTGGGGGTATACTTCTTTAAAATTCCAAACGGTTTTGCCACCGGTGGTGTTACGGGGATTGGTACCATTTTGGGAAACCTGTTTCCCTTAAGCCCTGCGGCGTGGATCTGGATTTTAAATATTGGATTACTGTTACTTGGATTTTTGTTTTTAGGCTGGAAAAACAGTGTGAAGACCATTTACTGCAGTATGTTTTATTCGGCGCTTACATACTTATTTGAAGTATTTATGCCGTTGTCTGCCCCCTTGACCAATCAGCCCCTTTTGGAGTTGGTTTATGCCATGCTTCTGACCGCCATCGGTTCGGCGATGATTTTTAACAGTGATGCCTCCTCGGGAGGTACTGATATCACTGCCTTGATTTTGAAAAAATATACCGATTTGGATGTTGGAAAATCCCTGTTGGCAGTAGATTTTTTAGTTGCTGTGAGTTCCTTTTTTGTGTTTAGTGTGCAATCGGGATTGTTCTCTGTGCTTGGTTTGTTTGCCAAAGCCTTTTTGGTGGACAGCGTGATTGATAATTTAAACACCTGCAAGTATTTTGTGGTGATTACTACCAAAGGAAATGAAATTTCTCAGTTTATTATGGATACGCTTCATCACGGTGTTACGGTCAGTGATGCGGTAGGCGGCTTCACAAACGATGAGAAGGTGATGATTCATACCGTTTGCAAACGTGCTGAGGCTGTAAAATTACGGCGGAAAATCAAAGAAATTGACCCGTCATCCTTTGTTATCGTAACCACCAGCAGCGAAATTATTGGCAGAGGCTTCAGAGCCGTGTAATTGTGCCGGACACTAAAGGAGAACAACATGAAATATTCAGATAGTTTTGGAAAAGAATTTGGCAAAAAAAGCTCCAAAATATTACTGGGGACTGCCTATTTTGGAGATACTATTTCCAAGGTAGAAGCCTTTGCCATGATGGATGCCTATTACGAACTGGGCGGCAGACATATTGATACTGCTCATTTGTATGCAGACGGTGAGTCGGAAAAGGTTGTAGGAAAGTGGCTAAAAGACAGAAAACCTGCCGATATGTTTGTTTCCACCAAAGGCGGTTATTATGAGCCTGATTTAAAGGAATTACCTCGCATCAATGAGAAGGAGATTCGTTCTGATTTAGAAAAAAGCCTGAACGCTTTGGGAGTTCCTCAAATAGAATTTTACTGGCTCCACCGTGATGATGAAAACACGCCCGTTTCTGAAATTATTGAATTGATGAATCACTTGGTTGAAGAAGGCAAAATCAAAAAGTTTGGCGCATCCAACTGGCGTTCGGAGCGAATTTTTTTGGCAAATGAATATGCAAAAGAAAACAATTTAATGGGCTTTTCGGCAAGTCAGATTCGGTTTAATCCTGCTTATTGTCTGGGCGAGCGAGGCGGACTTGTGGGAATGGATGCCAAAGAATTTTCCTTTTACCGGCAGAACAATATGCCTGTGGTTGCTTATTCTTCTCAGGCTAAAGGGTTCTTCTCTAAAATGGCAGAGCAGGGGGAAGATTCCTTGTCGGAAAAAGCAAAGAAACGGTATTTCTGTGAAGAAAATTTAAGACGGCTGGAAATAATCAAGAAAATTGCCAAAATGCATCATTGCAGCGTAGCGTCTGCGGTTTGCGGTGTACTGTGTTCGATTTCTGAGGTGGATGTGTTCCCTGTGATTGGCGGGCGAACGGTTTCTCAGATTGCAGATTCCATGCCGGGTGCAGATATTACCGTGTCTTCTGAGGAAATACGGGAATTATTAGAAAAATCTATCTATGAAATATGATTAAAATAAGGAGAAATCACCATGTATAAAAAAATTGAAGATTTAAAAACTGCTACCAAGCTAAACGCTATGGGAAAAGAAAAAATGTTTAAAACCAATTTAGCAGATTTTGAAGGCTGGAATCCGAAAGCCCGTCTGTTTTCTTTGGTGCAGGTACCGCCCGGAGAAGAAGTGGATTTTCATATGCACTTTGGTGAAAGCGAAACCTTCTTTATTCTGTCCGGACAGGGTGTTTATAACGATAACGGTACTCAGATGGATATTGCTCCCGGTATGGTTACTTTCACACCGTCAGGGGAAGGGCACTCCATTAAAAACACCGGGGATGATATGCTTTCCTTTATTGCGTTAATTGTAACGGATTAAGTTTTTCTAAGGGAAAATCACCTTTTTTAGCACACACTTGTTGTTTTTTTGAGGAATTATTACAATGGAACTGGTCAAAAAATATAGTAAATACACGTTCAGATGGATACTATTCGGTATCCTTTTAGGCATACTTGGGGGACTGATTGGCACAGTCTTTCACATCAGCGTGGATTTTGTGACAGAGCAGAGAGAACACAATTTTTGGTTTCTTTATCTTCTGCCTTTCGGCGGATTACTGATTGCGGCAATGTATCAGAGATTTTGTGGACTTGGAAACTTAGATACCAATCGTGTGTTTCAGTCGGTAAAAGAGCAAAAAGATGTTCCGCTGGTGCTTTTGCCCCTCATTTTTATCGGAACGGTTATCACTCACGCTTTTGGCGGCTCTGCCGGACGGGAAGGGGCAGCCCTCCAGCTTGGCGGCAGCATGGGTTACAATGTGGGACAAGCTCTAAAGCAAAAGGATGAGAACAAAAAACTGATGGTATTAGCCGGAATGAGCAGTGTATTTTCCGCACTGTTTGGCACACCGCTCACTGCAGCAGTCTTTTCGGTGGAGGTCACCCGTCAAGGAAAATGGAAATTATTAGGATTGTTCCCTTGTGTTGTGGCGTCAGTAGTTGCTTTCTTGGTGGCACACTTTTTAGGGGTGGAACCTGTTCGGTTTCTGATGCCGGGCTTTGCATACAATTTTCACTTAGTCTGGCAAATTCTTTTGTTAGCCGTGTTGTTTGCAGGCGTCAGCATTTTATTTACTTTCGCTTTACATAAAACAGAATTTTTTGGTAAAAAACTGATTCCCAATCCCTATTTACGAGTAGCTGTGGGAGGTATTTTCATTGTCGGTCTTACCTTGCTGCTTCAAACCACAGACTATAATGGGGCAGGAATGGGAATTATCGAAACTGCCGTTTCGGGAACTGCAAAATATGAAGCGTTTTTTCTGAAAATTATCTTCACTGCCATTACCGTTGCTGCAGGTTTTAAAGGCGGTGAAATCGTGCCTACCTTCTTTATCGGTGCAACCTTTGGATGTGTGGCAGGAGCTTTGCTTGGTCTTCCTGCAGGGGTAGGTGCCTGTCTTGGCTTTGCGGCACTGTTTTCGGGGATGACCAAATGTCCCGCTGCTGCATTTTTATTGGCAATGGAAGTATTTGGCATTGGCGGAATCGCTCTGTTTATTCCCGTTACCGTCATCACCTGGATTTTGTCGGGAAAAGCCGGATTATATAACAAATAAAGAGTAAAAAAACAGGTCAACCGAAACGGTTGACCTGTTTTACACTATTTGGTTTTAATTTTTGATCAGAGCAACTCCGTTTATATATGCACCGTATACGAGTCCGTTTTGGGTATCAACCGTAAATGAAGAAAAATACAGCGACACATTTTCATCCACTTGATACAGCTCCAATTCGTATTGGCTTTCGCCATATTGGTCATATAATTCCTGTGCAATATCGTTTACATTGATTTGATATTGTTGTCCGTTATGTTCAAAGTTCAGCATATCGTTGTTATCGGTAACCTTTACCAGCCTATCATATTCTGTAATGTCTACAGATGCTTTGGTTTTAAAAGCACAGTGCTGATAGGTGAATCGTTCTTCATATTGATACAATTCAAAACCGAAAATTTCTGCAAAACTTTTGTCAGAATCCTGGATAAACTCAGGAACTTTGTTGGCATTATATCTGAGATAGAAATAAGCACTTTCGATGATTTTTGCATCTTCATTGCTGACATTTTCATTCGGAATCACGCTGCCGTCTTTTAGCATATCGTTTTTTACCAGTGCATTTTTTAAAATAGCGGTCTGACTGGCTACAGGCATATCTATCACATTAAAGGGGGTAACGGTAACCAGTAAGGTAATGATGCCGGAGACAAGTGCAATTTTGTTTAAGTGTTTCGGTTTGATAATGGTGGTGCCGATAAAAAGAATACTGATTAAAATCAGCACCAAAGACACGGTTCTGGGAGTGGTAAGACCGTATGCGTTGACTCTTTCAAACACAGCGATTGCCTGCATAATAAGAACGGGAATTAAAAAGTATCCACCGAATTTTACAAACAGTTTGGCAAGCTTTTTTTCGTATTGCATCACGCTTAACACAAAGAAAATGAAGAAGAGGGAAGCGAAGGATGCGAACCAGTTAATTTCGCCAATGGGCATTTTCCATGTGACAACTATTTTTCCAAGATATACCAAAAGAATGGCAATTAAAAGAATGTATAAGGGTAACCCTGCATATAGCACAAAGGTTTTGAAAATTTTGGACTGGGGAAGAGGAGCATCCTTTTTTGGAACAAAAGAAAGAAAAATGTTGGGGAATCCTACTACCCATATCAAAAGATTGATAATCAGATAAAGCTTATAGCTGTTATACCAGCTGAATATCAGTGCTTCAAATGCTCCGATGCAAAGCGAAATCCCAATGGATAATACTGTGCAAATTGCAGAGGCAAACACAGATGAGGATATTAGCTTGGGAAACACTGCATCACGATTATCCCCGCGCATCAACACAAAGAAAATAAAGCAAACCAATGCAATCATAATGCCAATGTATGCCATAGTCATGTATTTGGAGTGGTAGTTTGTGTAAATCAATAAAAAGCTGATGATGGCTGCTATCGCACACACAATAATCTGAATGAGATTGTTCAGTTTAGAAGCGAGATATTCCTGAATGCTTTTTAAAAGCACGGAGAGAAACCCCACCAGAATACAGGTCATGCTGATAGAACCGATAATATTGCCGATTGGTTGGTGAAATAAGATACTGTAAGATTCTGCTCCAAACATGATAACGGTGCAGAAAAATACAATGAAATAGCGGGATATTCCGCCTTTTACACGTGTAAAAAAGTTTGTGAAGAATTCTCGGAGTTTCATAAAAACACATCCTTTCTATATGCAGTATAGCATATGTCCTTGTATATTGCAAGATTATTCCATAAAATGTGGGAGCGGCGGTATCAAATGCAATATTTTAAAAATAAAAAATCCCGTATGGAATTTCCATACGGGATTTTAATGCTTGGTTTTAAATTAACCTTTGATTGCTTCGTTGTATTTTTTCGCAACAGAAGATTTTTTTCTGGAAGCAGTGTTCTTTTTCAGAACGCCTTTGGTGCAAGCCATATCGATGGTTTTCACGGTGCTCTGGAATACTTCAGCTAAGTTTGCTTCTTTCTTTTCGCAAGCTGCGTCGAAGGTTTTTAAAGTGGTTTTTAAGTTAGATTTAATCATCTGGTTCTGCAGAGTTTTGGTTGCAATAACTTTTACTCTTTTTTCAGCGGATTTGATGTTAGGCATTTCAAAAATACTCCTTTTCTTAAAATTAAGTTTTATAAGTATTATTTGAGTCAGAGGTTGCAGCCAAGAACGACTTGGCATTGCACTCAAATAGTATTACCAATTTAACCTTTAGTATTATAATGAATAAATCGTAACTTGTCAAGTCTTTTTTGCCAAAAAGTTCACAAATTTTGTAAAATTTTTTTGTTGGAAGGGAAGCTTTCTGAAAAAATTCGTCGGATTCTTTCAAAAAGCACTTGAAATTTTTGATATAATAGTATATAATTGAAAATAGCGTATTATGTCCGAAAAACAGGATGTTTTCCACTTTACACGAATAACACACGAAAGGTGATAACAATATGAGAAAAGAACTTTCCAAAACCTACGATCCGTCCTCCGTGGAAGACCGTATTTACAAAAACTGGGAGGAAAAAGGGTATTTCCATGCAGAACCCGATTCCAAGAAAGAACCCTACACTATCGTGATTCCGCCTCCGAATGTAACCGGTCAGCTCCATATGGGGCACGCCTTGGACGAAACCTTACAGGATATTTTAATTCGTTATAAGAGAATGAAGGGGTATTCCGCGCTGTGGCTTCCCGGTACTGACCATGCAGGTATTGCAACTCAGATTAAGGTGGAAGAAGCTCTGCGTGTGAACGAGGGGTTAACCCGTTATGACTTGGGCAGAGACGAATTTATCAAACGCGTTTGGGACTGGAAAGCAAAATTTGGTGACAGAATTATCCATCAGTTAAAAAAACTGGGTTCCTCCTGTGACTGGGAACGGGAACGCTTCACCATGGACGAAGGCTGCTCCAAAGCGGTCAGAGAAGTGTTTGTAAACTTATATGAAAAAGGTTTGATTTATAAGGGCAACAGAATTATTAACTGGTGTCCTCATTGTATTACCGCATTATCCGATGCAGAAGTGGAATATACCGAACAGCAGGGCCATTTCTGGCATATTAAGTACCCCGTAAAGGATTCTGACGAGTTTGTGATTATCGCTACCACCCGTCCTGAAACCCTGCTTGGTGATACCGCAGTAGCTGTGCATCCCGAAGACGAACGTTATACTCATTTAGTAGGCAAAATGCTGGTACTGCCCCTGGTTGGCAGAGAAATCCCTGTAGTTGCCGACGAGTATGTGGAAAAAGATTTTGGAACTGGTTGTGTAAAAATTACGCCGGCTCACGACCCCAATGACTTTGAAGTTGGTAAACGTCATAACTTAGAAGTGATTAAGGTGATGAATGACGATGCCACCATCAATCACTACGGCGGAAAATACGAAGGTATGGACCGTTACGAAGCAAGAAAAGCTATGATACAAGACTTGCAGGAACAGGGCCTTTTGGTAAAAATTGAAGAACACGCTCACAATGTGGGTCAGTGTTACCGTTGCGGTACCACCGTGGAACCCATTACCTCCAGCCAGTGGTTCGTAAAAATGGAACCCTTGGCAAAAGAAGCAATCCGTGTGGTAAAAGACGGAACCATCCAGTTTGTGCCGGACCGTTTCTCCAAAACTTATTTGAATTGGATGGAAAATGTGCATGACTGGTGTATTTCCCGTCAGTTATGGTGGGGCCACAGAATCCCTGCCTTTTACTGTGAAGACTGTGGCGAAATGGTGGTTGCAAAAGAAGATGTGCATACCTGCCCCAAATGTGGCGGCAAAATGAAGCAGGAAGAAGACGTTTTGGATACCTGGTTCTCCTCTGCATTATGGCCGTTCTCCACTTTAGGTTGGCCCGATAACACCGAAGAATTAAAATATTTCTATCCCACAAGTGTTTTGGTAACCGGTTATGATATTATTTTCTTCTGGGTTGCAAGAATGATTTTCTCCGGTATGGAGCATATGGGCAAAGAACCCTTTAAACATGTGTTCATCCATGGTATTGTAAGAGATTCTCAGGGCAGAAAGATGTCCAAATCCTTAGGAAACGGTATTGACCCGTTGGAAATCATCGACCAGTACGGTGCCGATGCCTTAAGATTTACCTTGGCTACCGGTAACTCTCCCGGAAACGATATGCGTTTTTATACCGAACGTGTGGAAGCATCCCGTAACTTTGCCAATAAAATTTGGAATGCCTCCCGTTTTGTGTTGATGAATCTGACCATTGACAAAATTGAACTGGATTTAAATACCTTAGAACCTGAAGACAAGTGGATTTTATCCAAGTTTAATGCGTTGGCAAAAGACGTCAACGAAAACTTAGATAAATTTGAACTGGGTATGGCAGTTTCCAAGCTTTATGACTTTATCTGGAATGTATATTGCGACTGGTATATTGAAATGGTGAAACCCCGCTTGATGGCAGGAGAAGACAAAGCTGCTCAGAATGTGCTCTGCTATGTTATGAGCGGATTCTTAAAACTGCTACATCCCTTTATGCCCTTTATCACCGAAGAAATTTTCCAGGCGTTACCTGTGGAAGATGAAAGCATTATGATTGCAGCTTTCCCCGAATACAGCGAGGAGTTAAACTTTGCTGACGAAGAAGCAAAAGTGGAAAGCTATATTGAACTCATCACTTCTGTAAGAAATGCCAGAAGCGAAATGAATGTTCCTCCCAAGAACAAAACCAAACTGTATGTTCTTTCTGATGACAAAGATTTCGTTTCCGCTTGTTCTGAATTTTTGACCAAACTGACCTATTCCTCTGAAATGATTTTCGTGGATTCCAAAGATGCATTAACCGAAAAATGCGTGAATGTAGTTGGTCAGGGCATTGAAGCGATGATTCCTTTAAACGAACTGATTGATAAAGACAAAGAACTTGCCCGTTTAACCAAGGAAAAAGAATTCTTATTAAAGGAATTAAATTTGGTAAGAAGCAAGCTGTCTAACAAAGGATTTGTGGACAAAGCTCCCGAAAAACTGGTGCAGGCAGAAAAAGAAAAAGAAAAATCTTTCCTGGAAAAACTGGAAAAAGTGGAAGCAAGCTTAAATGAATTATAAAATTCAAGATATTTTAGCCAAAAACGATTTGATTTTGGCACCCATGGCAGGTGTTACCGATTTAGCATACCGTGAAATTGCAAGGGAGCAGGGCGCTTTCCTTGCAGTTTCCGAAATGATCAGTGCAAAAGCTCTGACCTATCGGGATAAGCATACCTTCGATTTGTTAAAAACCTCTCCCGAAGATACACCGTTATCCGTGCAGTTGTTTGGTCATGAACCCGATGTGCTTTCTGATGCGGTCAAGCAAATTGAGGAAATGGGTTTTTCCATGATTGATTTAAATGCGGGCTGTCCCGCACCGAAAATTGTAAAAAACGGTGACGGTTCTGCATTGATGCAGAATCCAAAACTACTCTTTGACATTGTATCTGCAATGCGAAAAGCCACTGAGTTACCGCTCAGTGTAAAACTTCGGATTGGCTTTGATTCCGAACATAAAAATGTGGTGGAATGTGCCAAATTATGCGAAGAAGCAGGTGCCGATTATCTGGCGGTTCACGGCAGAACCCGTGAAATGCAGTATTCCGGCGTGGCAGATTTGTCCTATATCCAAGCGGTAAAGAACGCAGTGAAAATTCCCGTCATCGGAAACGGTGATGTATGTGATCGGGATAGCTATCTTCGGATGAAAGCCGAAACCGGTTGTGACGGCGTGATGATTGGCAGAGCAGCACTGGGAAATCCTTTTGTGTTTGATTTGATAAAACATCCCGAACGTATCATTTCCAAAGAAGAAAAGATGCAAGTGCTTTACCGCCAGATCGAACGGATGAATGAAACCAAAAAAAATGCCATTAAGGAAGCAAGATGTCACATTTTGTGGTATTTAAAAGGATTTCACAATGCCAAACCCTATAAATTAAAGGTAGCAAATCTTTTAACGCTTGCTGATGTGAGATGCTATATTGATGAAATTTTAGCAGATAACAGTGTATATTAAAAAGACCCGTCTGAAATAACAGACGGGCTTTTTTATGGCAATTCTCGGTTAGCGGGAATTGATATAAATTTTGGAAAATTGTTTATAAAACTGTGTGGGTGTGATTCCTTCGTGATATCACCATTTTGGAACAAGGAACTCACCGTGTAGAAATAGAAGACACGATTCCTGCACCTGTTCTTTATATGGATGCGAAGCGCCGAAAGATGACGGATGAGCTATATCGCATCAAAAACGCAGAACGGGAATCCTTTATTGCAAGATTGATTCCTTATTTTTCGTTTGCAAATCGTCAGGCAACAGACTTACTGGTCTGGTGTATGGTAAAATAAAAAATTAGCAAAAAATTGAAGGAAAAAGAAATATTACCCCAAAAACTGGCAGAATATTCTGTCAGTTTTTTATATTGAAAAACTGAAAAAACCAAAAGGACCGAAAATTGCATCTGTATTTTTTTATGTTGCAAGCCAAACTAAAGACGAGAAAAAAATAAAAAAACGGATGTGATTGAAAAAGTGTTTTATAAAAATTTAAAAAGAAAAAAGCCAAAGCAACATAAGCCCAAAAAACTAAAAATTTTGTTTGGTGCAATGGGGATTACATGTGCTCTTTTGGGAACAGTCAGCGCCTTTTGGCAGCAGGAGGTCTCGGTAGATACCAAACAAGTTAGCAACCGTTTGATTCCGTCAGGACAGGCTGTTGGAATGCGATTCAAAACAAAAGGAGTTATGATTGTGGGTGTGGAGCAGGGGAATCTGCCTGCCAAAAAAGCCGGGTTGAAAATTGGAGATGTGATTACGCAGGTAAACGATGTGACATTACAAAATACCCGCCATTTTGAGGAAATTCTCCGTATTGTCGAAGAAAATACGGTTACACTCACGGTTTTGCGTGAGGATTCTGTCTTGACTCTAAAGCTCACACCTGAACGGAATCAGGAAAACCAGCTTGTCTGCGGGATGTGGCTGCGGGATAGTGCTGCCGGAATCGGAACGGTCACATTTTTTACAGAGGATAAAACGCAGTTTGCGGCGTTGGGGCATCCTGTCAATGACTCTGATACGTTAAAAACCTATGACATCCGGCAGGGACAGGTGGAGCTTGTGGAAATTAAAGGTGCAAAAAAAGCAGAGCAAAATCGTGTGGGAGAGTTGGTTGGTGTGCTGTCGGATATTCCTGTAGGCAGCATTCTTTCAAACGGAGAAACCGGACTTTGGGGATTGGTGGAAAACAAACAGTTTATTCAGGCAGAGGCAATTCCTGTTGCAACCAAACGGGAGGTTAAGCTTGGCAAAGCTGCAATTTTGTCTACTGTTTCAGAGGAAGGAACCTGTGCGTATGAAATTGAAATCATTAAGATTTTAGACACAAAAGGCAATCGTGATATGATCCTTCGGGTGACTGATGAAAAGCTTCTTGCCCAAACCGGCGGGATTGTGCAGGGAATGTCAGGTTCGCCGATACTTCAAAATGGTAAAATTGTGGGAGCTGTGACCCACGTTTTGGTAAATGATCCAACAAGGGGTTATGGAATATTTATAGAAAACATGTTAGATGCAGTAAAAAATAAATAAAAGTGTTGACAAATCTGAAAAAAAGGATTATAATACTTTTCACAATTATTCAATAACTATTCTGCCAAAAGGGAGTAGTTTTAATACGCCATCAACAATCGCAGTTACTAAAAAAGGTAACTTGGTGACGTATGCCGACATTCGGTTACGAGACTTTTGTGCACACAAAATAACGTGTGCACGAAAGTCTTTTTTTATAATATCAGGAAAGAAGGATTGCCAAATGAAAGAGTACTACAGAAAACAGATTTCCCAGGTATTTAGCGAACTTGGAGCGACCAAAGATGGTTATACCTCTGAACAGGCTGCTGAAATTTTAGCGCAAAAAGGTCAGAATGTGTTAAAAGAAGGCAAGAAAAAAAGCACACTTTATGTATTTTTATCTCAGTTTGCTGATCTTCTGGTTGTAATCTTGATGATTGCTGCAATCATTTCTACGCTTTCCAAAAATACAGAAAGTACCCTTGTTATTTTTGCAGTTATCGTGATGAATGCCGTGTTAGGTACCGTGCAGCATAAAAAAGCTGAAAAATCTTTAGATAGCTTGAAATCTTTGTCATCACCTCATGCAAAAGTACTGCGTGACGGTAAGAAGATTGAAATTCCCTCTTATCTGGTAGTTCCGGGAGATATTCTGTTTTTAGAAGCCGGTGATATGGTTGTGGCGGATGGCAGAGTTTTGGAGAATTATTCTGTTTCTGTGAATGAAAGCTCCTTAACAGGAGAATCCGATAGTGTGGAAAAGAGGGTTACCGATATTTTAGAGGAGGTACCCCTCGGAGACCGTGTGAATATGGTATATTCCGGCAGTTTGGTTACTTACGGCCGT
>JAZNNT010000136.1:0-5158 GCA_045580405.1 Clostridia bacterium | reverse complement strand
TGGTATTGATGCTGAAATCGCTCAGGCAATTGCAGACAAATTAGGCAAAGAACTGGTAATCGAAAATGTTGACTTCGATTCCTTAATTCCCGGTGTATCTTCCGGTAAATTTGACTTTGTAATGGCTGGTATGACCGTTACCGAAGAAAGAAAAGAAGCTGTAAACTTCACTCAGAGCTATGCTACCGGCGTTCAGGTAATCATTGTTAACGAAGGTTCCGATATCACCTCTGCAGATGATTTGTTCCAGGAAGGCGCAAACACCACCATCGGTGTTCAGCTGGCTACCACCGGTGACTTATACTGTACTTGGGATATCGAAGATGAAGGCTTAGGTACCGTAGAACGTTACAACAAAGGCGCAGATGCTGTTATGGCATTAAAAACCGGTAAAGTTGACTGTGTTGTTATTGATAACGAACCTGCAAAAGTATTCGTTGAAAACAACGAAGGCTTAAAAATCTTAGATACCGAATACATCACTGAAGAATATGCAGCTGCAGTATCCAAAGACAATGCTGAGCTGACCGCTCAGATTGACGGCGCTTTGGCAGAATTGATTGCAGACGGCACCGTTGCAAAAATCATCGAAAAATACATCCCTGCTGAATAATTGATTCAGTACCCTGTATCCTGAGTAATCGGGAACAGAATTTATGCAGTAATTTGATTTGTCAACCGGAGATGTCTGACAATCTTCGGTTGACACTTGCTGTTTCATAGGAAAGGAATTTATAACATGGCAGAATGGCTTATTGGCATGAAAAAAGAATTTGTAACGGCGTTCATTACGAAGAACCGTTGGAAATACATAGTAGAAGGCGTTCAAAACACCCTGGTTCTGACCTTCTGGGCATTGATTTTAGGGGTTGTTTTAGGTGTCATCGTGGCAGCCATCAGAACCACCTATGATAAGCAATATCGGGAAATTAAAAATCCCATTGCAAGAATTTTTCTCTGGCTTGGAAATGCAATTTCCAAAATTTATCTGACCGTAATCCGCGGAACTCCCGTGATGGTTCAGATTTTGATTATCTTTTTTGTAATTATGGCAAACTCCCGTGATAAAATGCTCTGCGGTGTTATCGCATTCGGGATTAACTCCGGTGCATACGTTGCAGAAATTGTGCGGGCAGGTATTATGAGTATTGATGCAGGGCAGAATGAAGCAGGGCGTTCTTTAGGCTTAAACTATATGCAAACTATGTGGTTTATCATTCTCCCTCAGGCATTTAAAAACATTTTGCCGTCGCTGGCAAATGAGTTTATCGTTCTTTTAAAGGAAACCTCCATTGCGGGCTATGTTGGAGTAACGGATTTAACCCGTGGGGCTAACATTATCCGTGGTGTTACCTATCAGGATTTTATGCCTCTTTTGGGAGCTGCGGTGATTTACCTTGTGATGGTAATGTTCTTCACCTGGCTGGTAGGCATTTTGGAAAGGAGTCTGAGAAAGAATGAACGCTAATTCCATTATTTCGGTCCGTGGTTTAAAAAAGCATTTTAACCGCGGCAAAATCAAAGCATTAAACGGTGTTGATTTAGACGTAAAACGAGGGGAAGTAATTGTAATTATCGGTCCCTCCGGATGCGGAAAATCCACCTTCCTCCGTTCTTTAAACTTATTGGAACAACCTACCGAAGGTCAGATTTTCTTGGACGGAGTTGATATTACCGACCGTAACACGAATATCAATCTGCACAGACGCAAGGTTGGAATGGTGTTTCAGCATTTTAACTTGTTCCCGAATATGACCATTTTAAAGAATATGACTCTGGCTCCCGTTCAGCTGAAAAAGGCAAATAAAAGCCAGGCTGAAGAAAAGGCAATGGAGCTTTTGCGGGTAGTTGGCTTGGAAGACCGTGCGAACGCATATCCTTCTCAGTTATCCGGCGGTCAGAAGCAGCGTGTTGCCATCGTCCGTGCGTTATGCATGGAGCCTGATGTGATGCTGTTTGACGAACCCACCTCTGCACTGGACCCGGAAATGGTCGGTGAAGTGCTGGATGTTATGAAAAATCTGGCAAAAGATGGGATGACCATGCTTGTGGTGACTCACGAAATGGGCTTTGCCCGTGAGGTTGCCGACAGGGTAATTTTCATGGACGAGGGGATTATCTTGGAAGAAGGAACCCCGGATGATATTTTTAATCATCCTGTTCATGAAAGAACGAAGGCATTCTTAAATAAAGTATTGTAAATTTGCAAATGACGAAAACCGAAATCGGTTTTGTTTGATAAAAAAAAGAAAGGATGGTACAAATATGCCGTTAAAGAAATTAAGCGATGTAGGTGAAATCACCGTAACAGAAAAAGCGATTGAAGAAATTGCGGGTCACGTTGCTACTCATTGCTATGGCGTGATTGGTATGTGTGAAAAAAGCAAAGCGGAAGTATTGAAACGGATGTTTGGTTCTGAAAGCTTAAGAAAAGGAATCAAAGTTGTTTGTCGTGATGGTTCTGTCAGCATTGAAATTCATATCAAAGTGACTTACGGGGTTAATATTAAGGCACTGGCAGAAAATGTAAAACAGGAGATCACTTATGCCGTTGAAAAAATGACCGGCGCAAAAATCAAAGATGTTACCGTTTGTGTAGACGATATTGTGGTGAACAAGTAATTTGCCGCAGCATCAACTTTGAAAAAGGGAGAAAACATTACATGAATAAACTAATTAATGGTGAGCTGCTTGCCAATATGCTTCAGGCGGCAAAAATCCATTTGTGTAACAACAAAGAAGAGCTGAATGCTTTAAATGTATTTCCGGTGCCGGATGGTGATACCGGAACCAATATGTCTATGACCTTTACCTCTGCAGCATCCGCAGCACACAGCCGTACGGAATCTGCAGGAAGTGTTTTGGATGGCGTTTCTATGTCTGCCCTGCGTGGCGCAAGAGGAAATTCTGGCGTTATTCTTTCTCAGATTTTAAGAGGGATGTCCAAAGCGGCAAAAGGCAAAACCGAGCTGGATGTGGCTGATATGGTCAATGCATTCCGTTTAGGCTCCAAAACTGCTTACGAAGCAATTATGAAGCCTACAGAAGGCACCATTCTTACCGTTATCCGTATGACTGCAGAGCATTTAGAAGAAATCCAGGATGATATTACCGATCTGGATATGTTATTCACCGAAGCGGTAAATGCATCCTATGATGCATTGGCACAAACTCCGGAAATGCTTCCCAAGTTGAAGCAGGCAGGCGTTGTGGATTCCGGCGGTAAGGGGATTTGCTATATTATCGAAGGTATGGCAAACTACTATAAAACCGGTGAAATGCCGGAGGAATCCGTCACCGAGGTGGCAAAAACTGCAGAAGTGTTTACCGATAATCATGAAAATGTAAATTTCCAGTATTGTACTGAGTTTATTATTCAGAATCCGGAACGTAAGAAAAACCAGTTAACCCAGCGTTACGAATCCTTGGGGGATTCTATTGTTGTGGTTGCAATGGAAGATATCATCAAGGTGCATATTCATACCAATGATCCCGGTATCGTGATTTCCGAGGCATTAAAAATCGGTAGCCTCATTGACATTAAAATCGACAATATGAAATATCAGAATGAGAATATTCAGAATGCTATTCCCCAGGAACGTCAGCCTTATGCTTTTGTTGCAGTGGCAGCAGGAGAGGGATTTGCCAATATCTATAAAGAGCTTGGCATTGAACATATCGTTTCCGGCGGCCAGTCTATGAATCCTTCCTCCGATGATATTTTAAATGCAGCGAACCGCACCAATGCAGATGTGGTTTATGTGTTCCCCAACAATAAGAATATTATTCTGGCAGCAGAGCAGGCAGCAGAACTGTATGACGGTCAGATGGTGGTAATTCCCACTAAAAATATGTCTGATGTTTTGCCCTGTATGGTAGGCTTTGATGAAGGTCAGTCTCCGGAAGATAATCTGGAACAGATGAAAGAAATTATTGCCTCCTTAAAATCTGCACAGATTACCTATGCCGTGAGAGATTCCGTGTTTGATAACATCGAAATCAAGGAAGGCGAAATTATGGCATTGAGCGGAAGCTCTATTTTAACCAAGGGTAAGGACCCCAATAAGGTTTGCGCTTCTGTCATTGAAAAGCTGTGTGATGACACGGTGTCGATGGTAACTGTGTATGCAGGTGCTGATGTGAACAGCGAGGAAATGGAAAGCTTAGAAAAAACCTTAACCAAAAAATATAAGGATATTGACTTTTCTTTCTATCGCGGTGACCAGCCCGTGTATTACTATTTCATTTCTTTGGAATAATTTTTGGTATGATATATCGAAACTGAAAACTTTGAAAATTAGAACATTTTGAAACATTTTGAATCATTTTGAATCATTTTGAAATAAGAGGACAATATGAACCTGTTTTCAATGCCCATTTCTAATATATCAGGAGTTTCCGATGCCAGGCTTGTGTATTTTCAAAAGCTTGGCATTTTTTCGGTTGCCGATATGCTTTATTATTTCCCCAAAAACTATGAAAACCGTATGAATCTGAAAACTGTGTGTGAGCTTCAGGAAGAAGAACTTGCCACGGTAACGGTTCGGGTTTTGGATGCATCCACCCGCAAGGTCCGTCAGAATTTGACGCTTCTGAAACTTCTTTGTGAGGATGACACGGGAGAGTTGCACGTTACCTTTTTTAATCAGAAATATTTAGTCGGCAAACTGACAGCAGGCACTACCGTTACCCTTTCAGGGAAAGTGAGCCGTCGGATTGGTTATGTGGAAATGACTAACCCGGCTGTGCAAAAAGAAACTCCTGCCGGTAATTTTTCCGAAAATTATATTCCCCGATATGCTTTGACTAAAGGATTGACCCAGGGTGTGGTGCAAAAAATTGCATATGAATGCCTGAAGGTTGCCAAAGAGCATCTTATTGAAACACTGCCCATGGGAATCCGCAAACAATATCATCTTTGTGAGCTGCTTTATGCTTTGGAAAATATCCATTTTCCAAGAGGAGAAGAAGAGCTTATGGCGGCAAGAAAACGCCTTGCCTTTGAAGAATTGTTTTATCTGATGTTGGGACTTGGCAAAATAAAATTGCGGCAGAAAAAAGCAATGGGACCGAAACTTTCAAACTATAAAATAGCAGAGGAATTTGCCAAAAAATTACCTTTCCCTTTGACCAATGCTCAAAAACGGGTTACCAGAGA
>JAZNNT010000135.1:0-4344 GCA_045580405.1 Clostridia bacterium | reverse complement strand
CAATTATTGACCAAATTGTTGTTTACGACAGGAGGCACTTTGATATTTATTTAAATTTGCTCCCATACAGATGGAAAGTAGCGTTAAATTCAGCTTTAAAGCCGAATGACCTGTGTGGGAGCATTAAGCACATGACATACCAATATCGGTGAGGAGTGCTTTTGCGGTATTGTCTTTCATGGAGTAACGCTGAGACAGATAACGCATGGAGGCACCCAGTTCGCCGTCCGGCCCACCGTACTGGCTGACGATGAAGCTTGCAAGCTTCGGGTTTGGATTTTTAATGTTGATCGGAAACTGTAGTTTTTTCTGATATTCCCACATATTATTTCACCTCACAAGTATTTTCCCAAGGCCACGGACCGTTTACCCAGCTCCAGCTACCGTGTTTGGAACCGTCGCAAGCGGTTAAAGGACCGAACTCCTTGGTGTAAGCCAATTTCAAAAGATCTAAATCTTTTGCCCAGGCGGCGTGTTTTTCGATGGCTTTGGTGTCGGTGGGATGAGAATCCAGGTATAATGTCAGTTCATTGACTGCAAAATCATATTCCTGAATCTGTCTTAATAACTGATTTCTTTTCATTTGTAACATCCTCCGCACTGTTTCGGAACATATTCCTCCATGGAAATATTCAGTTCCGGAAATAAGGTGCCTGCTTCCAGAGCTTCGCAAAGGGAATAAGTTTCACCAAGCAACTGTGGAACGACAAAGGTATATCCCACACGGGGCATAAAATCAAACATATATTCTAACATCGTTAGACTCCTTTCTGATGAAATCTGTTTGGGGGATTGGAAACAGACTCACTATTTTTATATGTTTTCTTCTAAAAAATGTGAAAATAAAACAAAAAGCACAAAAGACTTTGACTGTCTTTTGTGCAGATAACCGTGTAATTTTGTCACAAACTAAAACAAAATTACCATATTTATGGGAAAAAATTAGCTATTTTCCGATAGTATATTCCGTTATAATAAGAATAAGAAAAAATATATTCATATAAGGAGGCTTATATTATGAACAAATTAGGTATTTTCATGAACTTCTGGGAAAAGAACTGGGATGCAGACCATTCCAAATATATCAGAAAGGCAAAAGAGATTGGCTTTGATGTGCTGGAATTTCAGGCACAGCCGTTACTCGAAATGTCTGATGACAAAATCCGTTCCTTACGTGCATTAGCTGATGAAGTTGGTATTGAACTGACTTACAGCTTAGGTTTAGATCCCGCTTATGATGTTTCTTCTTTAGATGAAACCGTAAGAAAAGGCGGCGTTGAGTACTTACAGAACATTATCCGCAAAATGAAAGTTGGCGGCGGCACCTTATTATCCGGCGTAAGCTATTCCGGATGGGGCACTCCTTCCGATTTCAACGACAACAAAGCGGAATATTGGAATCAGAGTATCAAGAGCATGAAGGAAATTCTAAAAGTTGCTGAAGAATGCGGCGTTACCTACTGTGTAGAAGCAGTTAACCGTTTTGAAACCTGCTTAATCAACACCGCTGCAGAAGCACTGGAATATGTTTCCAACTTTGACAGCCCCAACATTGGTATTCTGCTGGATACCTATCACATGAACATTGAAGAAAATAACATCGGTGATGCAATCCGTTCTGTTGGCAGCAAGCTGACCAGCTTCCATACCGGTGAAAACAACCGTACCGCACCCGGCAGAGGCCACTTAGACTGGGATGAAATCTTCGGTGCATTATCTGATATTAACTACAAAGGCAGAATCATTTCCGAACCCTTTGTAATGCAAGGCGGTCAGGTTGGTAAAGATATTCACGTATTCCGTGATTTGGTTGAAAATCCCTGTGAAGCAACCATCGATAAGGAAGCGGCATATCTTCTGAACTTTGAAAAAGAAATGCTCAAAAAATACAATATGGCGTAGTGCTATTTTGATTCCGGGATAAAAGGGAAGCGGTTTCGATATTCCCGACAGGAATAACCGCTGTGTTTTTTAAAGAGCTTGGAAAAGTAATTGTAATCGGGAATACCTACCATGTTGCATACCGTATGCACACGAAGGTCGGTATCGGTTAGCAGATGCTTTGCTTTTTCCAGGCGCAGATGTAGGATGTAATCTGCAACGGTTGTGTCAAAATGTTTTTTCCAAAGAGCATACAAGCGATTTTTTGAAACCTTAAATTCTTCGCATATTCCGGAAACAGAAAGTGGATTTTCCAAGTTTTGTTTTACATATTCGTCAATCTGATTGATGAGGGTATGATCTCCCATATCAATGGTTTTGCTGATTAAAAGCTGCAAAGTGGCGTAATAAAGAATGTTGGCAGTAGACTCGATTGCCTCGGGCAAAAGCTTTTTGGTAGCCCGGTAGGCTTCTGCAAGCTTTTCCACCGGGAGTGCAAGCTTTTTGCTGAGCTCCAAAAGAAGATCGTTTGTCTCCTCCAAGGTCAGCGAGCCATCCTTGATTTGCCCAAACAGGATAAATCCTAACGGTTTTTCCCGATACATAATGGGCATAGCAGTATCCACAAGGCCGGCGTGGCACTTTGCCGTGATTGGTTTTAACTGACGGTTGCATTCCACGATGATATGTTTGTCACAGGTGAGGCAAGCCTTCTTCCCGGAAGGAACTTGCTTAATCAGTTGGCAAAAGGCGGGCATTTTTTGTGGCATAAAGGCAAGCTGATTCATTTCGGCATCCCAAAAGCTGACGGTGAGCCCTGTCATATTGTGAAAATCAGTTAAAAAGGCTTTGATTTTATCAAGATCATATTTTAAAACCATAGAAGGATCCTTCTTTCCTTGGAAGTTTGCTTTCATTATACAAAAAATGAAATATCAAGTCAATAAAAATCAGTAAAAATGTTTTGAAATCGAAACAATTTTACCATAAAAGGAGAACCAAATTATGAGCTTAACTTATGCATTATATATTGGGAACCGCGGATTTTTCCCCGGTGAAGTAATTGAATCTGCAAGAAATGAAATGATTGCAGCAATTAAAGAAGCAGGCTGTGACTGCATCTATCCGGATCTTACCAAAACCAGATACGGTGCGATTGAAACCATTGCAGAAGGTAAAATCTTTGCAGACTTCTTAAAAGAAAACGACGGAAAATATCAGGGCGTGATTCTGTGCTTACCCAACTTTGGTGACGAAAACGGCGCGTTGGTTGCATTAAAAGATGTGAAAGTGCCGATTTTGGTTCAGGCGTATCCCGATGAAATGGGTAAAATGGACTTTGCACACAGACGTGATGCAATGTGCGGTAAATTCGCAATGTGTAACGCTCTGCGTCAGGCAGGCATCAAATTCACTCAGACCACCGATTTCGTTTCCGCTCCTTCTTCTGCTTCCTTCAAAAAGGATTTAGACAAATTTGAAAGAATTTGCCGTGTTGTGGATGGTATGAAGAGCTTTAATGTGGGTTGCATCGGTGCAAGAACCTCTGCGTTTAAAACTGTTCGTGTGGATGAAATCGCTCTGCAAAAAGCAGGCATCAATGTGGAAACCATCGACTTAAGCGAAGTGTTTGCAAGAATGAAAAAAGTGGATGAATCTAAAGTTCCCGCTATGAAAGAAGAAATTCTGGCAATTACCAACTTTGGAGAATGGCCGGATGAAAAGCTGACCGCCATTGCCAAACTGGAAATCGTGCTGGAAGATTTGGTAAAAGAACTGAACTTACATGCAGTTGGTATCAGATGCTGGCCTGAATTCCAGACCGAACTGGCAATTGCTCCTTGTTTGTGCCTGTGCTTGTTAAACCAGAAGGGCATCGCTGCAGCTTGTGAAACCGATGTGGTTAACGCAGCTATGATGCGCGCATTATCCTTAGCAGGCGGCTCTGCAGTTACCTTGTTAGACTTTAACAATAACTACGGAGAAGAAAAAGATAAAGCAATTATGTTCCATTGCGGTCCCGTACCGATTAACATGATGGAAGAAAAAGGCGAAACCATCGAACACTTAATGTTCAAGAAAACCTACGGTCCCGGTTCCGGTGCAGGGGTTAACAAAGCAAAAATCCGTTCCGGTGACATTACCTGGGGTAGCATGAGAACCGAAAACGGTAAAGTTTGGGCATTTGTGTCCGACGGTAAATTTACCGATGATACCTTTGATGCAGAATTCTTCGGCTCCGGTAAAGTGGTAGAAAAAGAAGGCATCAACGATATCTGCAAATACATGGCAGATAACGGATACAAACATCATGTTGGTATTTCCTTAAGCAATTCCAAAGATGCCATTGTGGAAGCATTCGAGAAATATTTAGGAATTGAAACCAAAGCATTCTAATCAGCGTTATACAAGAAAAATGCCGTTGGGAACAATCTGTTCCCGACGGTATTTTGCGTAAAAAAA
>JAZNNT010000134.1:0-6623 GCA_045580405.1 Clostridia bacterium | reverse complement strand
TGTTCTCCAAAAAAAGTTCACCAGGCTTTTTTAAACCTGTCTTTTTGCATCAATAAGCACAAAAAATAAGCGTGTTTTTCTTTTGTTTTGAAACTTTTTTAGAAAATGCCAAAAAATAGTAAAATTTTTTAAAAAATCTTGATTTTTTTGAAATGTATGTTATAATAGATTAGTATATAATTGTTGAAATGCAAATTGGAGGAAACGTAACAATGAGTATCAAAGTCAAAGATTTAGGCAAAAATCAGGTTGAATTTTCCCTGAAAGTAAGTGCAGAAAAATTCAACGAAGGCATCGAAAAAGCGTACAGAAAAAACGTGAAGAGCATCACTCTTCCCGGCTTCCGTAAAGGAAAAGCTCCCAAGAATATGATTGAAAGAATGTACGGAGAAGGCATTTTCTTTGATGATGCAGTAAACTCCATTCTGCCCGAGTTATATGAAGAAGCGCTCAAAGAAACAAAATTAGACGTTGTTTCTCAGCCCGATGTGGATATTCCCGAAATTTCCAAAGAAAAAGGCTTTACCGCTGTTTTCAAAGTGTTTGTAAGACCGGTTGCTACCGTGGAAAACTACAAAGGTATTACCGCAAAAAAGGTTGTCTATACTGTAAAAGATGAAGCTGTTGACGCTGAAATCGAAAGAATCAGAGAAAGAAACTCCAGAATGGTACCCGTAGAAGACAGAGGCATCGAAAACGGCGATATCGCAAATATCGATTTTGAAGGCTTTGTTGACGGTGTTGCATTCCCCGGCGGCAAAGGTGACGCATTTGATTTAACCATTGGCAGCGGTCAGTTTATCCCTGGTTTTGAAGAACAGTTAATCGGCAGCGGCACCAATGATGACGTTTTAGTAAAAGTAACCTTCCCCGAAGAATACCATGCAGAAGAATTAAAAAGCAAAGCTGCAGAATTTAAAGTAAAAATCAACAAGGTTACCAAAAAAGAACTGCCTGATGCAGATGACGAACTGGCAAAAGACGTATCCGAATTTGATACTTTGGCAGAATTAAAAGCAGATATCAAAGCAAAAATGGAAAAACAGCTGTCTGAACGTGCTGAAATTCAGTTTGAAAACGAAGTGGTTGATCAGATTGCAAACAGCGTAGAAATCGACATTCCCCAGTCTATGATTGACGAAAGAGTAAACATGCTGGCAAGAGATTTCGACAACGGCTTAATGCAGCAGGGCATCAACAGAGAAATGTATTTAAAATACACCGGTATGGATGAAAAAGCTTACTTAGGCCAGTTCCAGCAGAACGCCCAGATCCAGGTAAAATCCATGTTGGTATTGGAAGCTGTTGCACGTCAGGAAAAAATTGAAGTAACCGAAGCTGATTTAGATGCAGAAAAAACAAAATTAAGCGAACATTACGGAATTGAAAAAGAAAAAATTGCAAACTATGTTCCCGATGAAGATCTGAAAAAAGACATCATCATCAGAAAAGCAGTTGACTTTGTAAGAGACAACGCAATCTGCCAGGAAATTTCCGAAGAAGAAGCAAAAGCAGAGGCGGGAGCTAAAAAAGAAGCAAAGGAAGAAAAGAAGCCTGCCGCTAAGAAAACTGCCACCAAGAAAACCACTACCAAAAAGGCAGACGGCGAAGAAGCTCCTAAAAAAACTACCGCTAAGAAAACCACTGCTAAAAAAGCTGCGGAAAAAGTAGAAGGTGAAAAAGCTCCCAAAAAAGCCCCTGCGAAAAAAACCACCACTACCAAAAAAACCGCAACCAAGAAAACCGAAGAATAATACCCCTCCCCGAAAGGATTTGACCAAACTATGAGTTTAGTTCCCTACGTTGTTGAACAAACCAGTCGCGGTGAAAGAACTTATGACATTTTCTCCCGCCTGTTAAAGGACAGAATCATCTTTTTGGCAGATGAAGTCAATGATGCAACTGCAAGTTTAGTGGTTGCTCAGCTTCTGTTTTTGGAAGCAGAAGACCCGGACAAAGATATTCAACTTTATATCAACAGTCCCGGTGGCTCCATCACTGCAGGAATGGCAATTTATGACACCATGCAGTATGTAAAGCCTGACGTTTCCACCATCTGCATCGGTATGGCAGCTTCCATGGGCGCATTCCTCTTAAGTGCAGGCGCACCCGGAAAACGTATGGCTCTGCCCAATTCCGAAATTATGATTCATCAGCCTTTAGGCGGTATGCAAGGTCAGGCAACTGACATTAAGATTCATGCAGAACGTATCTTAAAAATGAAGGATCACTTAAACCAGATTTTAAGCGAAAGAACCGGTCAACCGCTGGAAGTGATTCAGAAGGATACCGAGCGTGATAACTTTATGTCTGCAGCCGAGGCAAAAGCATACGGTCTGATTGACAAGGTCATCGAAAAAAGATAGAATGACAAAAAAACATGGCGTGACGGTTCCGTTGCGCCATTGTTTTTCCAAAGAAACAAAGAAACACAAAAGGAAAGCAGGTTAAACTATGCCAAACAGAAGAGATGACGACCAGCAGTTTTGTTACTTCTGCGGAAAATCCACAGATGAAGTAGATCAAATTGTAACCGGTGGCGCCGCAAATATTTGCGACGAATGTATTATGAGTTGCTATGAGCTGATTACCGGAAACCGCATGGGATATCCCAAATCAAAAAAGAAAAAGGAAAATGACCAGCTTGTCATCTTAAAACCGAAGGAAATCAAGCAAAAGCTGGATCAGTACGTGATTGGTCAGGAAAAAGCGAAAGTTGCGCTGTCTGTTGCTGTGTATAATCACTACAAGCGTGTGCAGGGAAAGGCAACTGAGGATGAAACCGAATTAAAGAAAAGCAACGTCTTGTTACTCGGTCCTACCGGTTCCGGGAAAACTCTTTTAGCACAGACGTTAGCTAAAATTTTAAACGTCCCCTTTGCGATTACCGATGCTACCACTTTAACCGAAGCCGGTTATGTAGGAGAAGATGTAGAGAATATTCTGCTCCGTTTGATTCAGGCTGCTGATTTTGATATTGAAAAAGCGCAAAAAGGTATCATTTACATTGACGAAATTGACAAAATTGCAAGAAAATCCGAAAATCCGTCCATTACCCGTGATGTCAGCGGTGAAGGTGTTCAGCAGGCGCTGTTAAAAATCATTGAAGGAACTGTGGCAAATGTGCCTCCCCAGGGTGGCAGAAAACATCCACATCAGGAGTTTTTAACCATTGACACCTCCAATATCCTCTTTATTTGCGGCGGTGCATTTGACGGTATTGAAAAGATTATCGAAAAACGAAGCAAAGAAACTTCTTTAGGCTTCAATGCTCAGATTGCATCCAAAAAGGATAACCAAAAATCCAAACTTCTTGCCGATATTACTCCCCAGGATTTGTTAAAATACGGCTTAATTCCAGAGTTTGCAGGCAGACTCCCCATCATTGTAGCACTGGAAGAATTGTCTAAAGAAGCACTGCTGAGGGTTCTTCTGGAGCCTAAAAATTCGGTCATCAAACAGTATCAGAAGCTGATGAAGTTAGATAATGTGGAACTGGAATTTGAGCCGGAAGCCTTAGACGAAATTGTGGCAAAAGCACAGGAAAGAAACACCGGCGCCAGAGGTCTGCGCTCTATCGTGGAAAACGCCCTGATGGATGTAATGTATGAAACTCCCTCCGATGAATCCATCGAAAAAGTTATCATCACCAAAGACGCCATCGCAGGAACCACTCCCCCGAAAATTGTAAAAACCGCATAGATAAAAAAGATACCAAATTTGGTATCTTTTTTTATGGAAAGTTCTATAGAAAAACATTGACAATTTCCATAATTTGTGCTATACTGACAAGGCATTGGCGCCTGTGGCGGAATTGGCAGACGCGCTGGATTTAGGTTCCAGTGGGAGACCGTGGGGGTTCAAGTCCCTTCAGGCGCACCAAAAAAGAAGATGCTCTCAGAAAGAGTGTCTTCTTTTTTTATAAAGGGACTTGAACCCTAAGAGGGCAAAAAGCGACAGAAAAAGGCACCGGTGCGTGCGTTTTTCCGCTTTTTGGGGCGATGACGGGTACCGAAGCCGCAGGCTTGGGTCGTCAAGCCGTCAGGATGCGAAGCAACCGTGTCCCTTCAGGCGCACCAAAAAAGGAACTGTTTTTTGTAATACAGTTCCTTTTTGATCAATCATTTTGCAGAGCTTCTTTCAGTTTTTCTAACGCCCTTTTTTCAATGCGGGACACATAAGAACGGGATATCCCGAATTTTTTTGCAACCTCTCTTTGCGGGATGGGGTTTTTGTCTAACAAACCGTAACGAAGCAGGATAATTTCTTTCTCCCGTTTGGTCAAGCAGGAATTGATAGCACCGTATAATTTTTGCTGATGAATCCCCTTAAGAGCCTCTAAAAAGACGGATTCCTCATCATTTGCCAGAATATCTATCAAAGAGATTTCGTTGCCTTCTGCATCTTTTCCGATGGGTTCTTCCAAGGATACTTCATTCACCAGCTTCTTCTCTGCTCGGATTACCATTAAAATCTCATTTTCGATACACCGTACCGCATAGGTTGCCAAACGGATGTTTTTATCGGGATTAAAGGAATTCACAGCTTTAATCAATCCAATCGTACCGATCGAGATAAAGTCCTCGGAATCCTTGTTTTCCTTGCGGTATTTTTTTACCACATACGCCACAAGTCTGAGATTTGATTCAATCAATTCATCCCGGGCGGACATATCTCCTTCTTTGAATCTTTTAAACAGTTCTTCTTCCCTTTGCTTGGATAAGGCTTTGGGAAAACTGCCCGAAGCAAAATATCCAAATAAAAAGAACACATTTTTCAGTGCTTCTAACACCATCTGCCACATACCAGTAACTCCTTTTTCTATCAGTCTTTCACTGCTCTCATCTAATCGTATGTGACAATTTTAAAAAACTTGCAAGTCCCCTACAGACGGACCTGTAAAACTTCGGAAATGGTCATAGAATCCGGTGTAATAATCGAATCTACAGCAATTATATTTACTCCTTTTTGACGGGCAATTCGCAATGCCTGGGCAAAATCGGGATCAGTTTTGACGTTTGGTGTAAAATAACGGACACCTTTCATCTGCACCACGAAAAACAGATGTGCAATATATCCATGTTCCACACAGTCGCAAAGTTCCAAAATATGCTTTCTGCCCCGTTCGGTTGGAGCATCGGGAAACATGACGATCCCGTCTTGTTCTAAGGTAACACCTTTTACTTCCACAAAATGTCGATTCCCGTCTGCGGTTTCCGCATAAAAATCAAATCTGGAATTTTTATAGGCTTTCTCAGGATATATTTGGGCATTTTCTCCAAAATATTTTGGTGCCCATTCCAAAAAGGCACGGTTGGGTGCCTGGGAATCCATGTTAATAAGTCGTTCCCCTTTTTGAACAGCAATTAAATCGTATTTTGTTTTCCTTTGGGGGTTGGTTGCCTCTTCCAAAAAAACCGTTGCACCGGGAAGCAACAATTCCCGGCATCTGCCTGTGTTCTTCACATGGCAGATTTCTTCTTTCCCCAAAATCTCTACATAGGCAATAAAACGGTTGGGGCGGGATAGAAACTTCCCTTCTACGATATTTTGATACTTCATCATAAAAACTCTTTTCTGATTGTAAACTTTCCTTTATCATAACACAGTTTTTTGGGATTGTCAAAAAAGTATTGACATTTTTTGAAAATGGTGCTATAATAAACCCAAATTGAATCCGAAAAACCGTTGAGACAGAAAAAAAGCAGGGCAAGTCTTTTTTGAGCGAGTGGATTACGGTGTGAGTTCCGCAAAGGCTTCTGCATAATATGGACTGTTGAGGGCAGTGTTAAATGCGCTGACGTATGATTCACGTTACGAATCGGGAGTATGATGGTACTTCTAATAAGTGCACGGAGATTCCGTGAACACAAGGTGGCACCGCGGATAAAGCTTTATTCGTCCTTGATAGATCATTGTAGTATTCTGTCGGGGGCTTTTTTATTGCTCCGGTTGGAGGATTTAGCTATGAAATTATTGACCAAACGATGGCGTGGCCGTTCTATATAACAACGTGATTACCAAACCAAATAAAGGAGGAAATTCTCATGCAATTAAACGGCGTAAATTTTGACACTTATTTTAACAACTATCCCGACAAAGACGGTTACTTCGGTAAATACGGCGGAGTATATATTGAAGAAAAATTAAAGGATGCAATGGCAGAAATTACCGAAGCATATTTCTCCATTTGCCAGTCCCGTAAGTTCATTGCGGAGCTTCGCAGAATCCGAAAAGAATTTCAGGGACGCCCCACCCCGGTGTCTCACCTGGAACGTCTGTCTGACGCATTAGGCGGAAAAGTGCAGCTTTATGCAAAACGTGAAGACTTAAACCATTCCGGTGCTCATAAATTAAACCACTGTATGGGTGAAGGTTTACTTGCAAAATATATGGGCAAAAAGAAAATCATTGCAGAAACCGGTGCAGGTCAGCATGGGGTTGCTTTGGCAACTGCTGCTGCATACTTCGGTCTGGAATGCGATATCTATATGGGTGCCGTGGATATTAAAAAACAGGCGCCTAATGTGGCAAGAATGAAAATTTTAGGCGCAAATGTGGTAGAGGTTACCCACGGTCTTCAAACCTTAAAAGAAGCGGTAGACGCTGCTTTTGATGCTTAC
>JAZNNT010000133.1:0-4285 GCA_045580405.1 Clostridia bacterium | reverse complement strand
GTATGATTCCTGGAGCCCTGCATGGGTAGTTGTTCCGAAAATGGACGTTACCGTAGCTGCAAATACTCCCATTAAAATTATGGAAACTGCTGCCGAAGAATACGGCAAATCCGGTCTGAAGTATACCTGTCAGGAAGTATTCGACAGAGTAAAAGACTTTGACTGTGGTGTATTCTTCTCTGAAGAATTTTTAGCAGCAAATCCCGACATCTATGTAACCTTAGAACTGAGAATCTACAATCCGCTCAATGAAAGCGAATCTTACTTAATCAACGGAGAAACCTACAAATTCGGCACTGAACCCGTTGAACTCTTACCTTCTTCCTTAGTGAATGAAGAGTTGGTTGCAAACGTGGTAGAATCTACCGATGCGGGGGTTGAAACTTACGATTTCTATCTGAACGTATACAATCAGCCCACCACTTCTGTAACCGTACAGTTTGGTGTTCCCGAAGACGGTACTTACAATGTGGAAGGTAGAATTACCTCCTCCAACGGAAACTTACTGTGCAATAACGGTGTAACTGCAACCTTTGATAACGGTGAAACCGTAAAATGGAACGCAGGCGGCACCAATGGTAGCACTGCTTGGACCACTGCAAACGGTACTGTTGAGTTGACCAAAGGTAACCATACTGTTACCTTCACCTCCGGTGACTTGTGCAGTCACGTTTACTTCTACGGCTTCCAGGTTGTAAATGTAAACGATATTCCTGAACCGACTCCCGAACCGACTCCGGAACCCACTCCTGAACCGACTCCTACTCCGGCGCTTCCCACAGAAACAGTTTCTTCTGAATTATCCGGTGCTGACTTTGTTGCAGCAATGTACGACACAACCAACATGGTTGCAAATGAAGACAACGCTGAATTTGGCTATGGTCAGACCGCAAGCTTTACTGTCGTTTTAGGCGTTGAAGCAGAAGGCGATTACCAGTTAGCAGCTCTGTTTGGAAGTAACGCATCTTATGTATTTAACAGTGAAGTAACTAAAGTTGCTGTTGATGGCGAAGAAGTTACTACCTTCCCCCAGAGCAACCCCATTTATCCCAACTGGGCTGGTGCAAGTGATGTGCTGCACTTAACCGAAGGCAACCATACCTTCACCTTAACCACCAAATCCTCTTGGAACAGACTGTATATCTACGGTCTGAGACTGGAAAACGTTACTACTGAAGCAACTGTTCTGACTGCTCAGAACGTGGTTGCTGAAGTTCCCGCAGGTGTAGCAATCGGCGACGGTTCTACTCCTCTGGCACTTTCTTTAACCGATCTGGAATCTTCTCAGAGCGGTATTGAAGCAACTGAAAACCAGACTTTAGATTCCATGGACGTTCATATTGACGGTGTATCCACTGCCAATACCACTCCCATCTTAGTTACCGTAACCGAAGCAGCACCCACTGGCTTAAACAAAGGTAACTTAGAACTGTACCATGTAGATAACGGCGAAACCGTTAAAATGGTAGAAGTGGACTCCAAAGAAGATTTAGTAGAAGCAAACCAGTTTACTTATGAACCCGCTGACGGTACCGTAACTCTGGCAATGACTTCTTTCTCTGAAATTGCAATGCTATCTGACAATGACAATGCTTGGAACGGTGAATATGACTATAGCTGGTACACTGAAAATCCCAATGCAGACATCTTCTACATTGCAAATGCTGACCAGATGGCAGGCTTTAGTGCTATCGTTGGCGGTATGAATGGCCAGACTGAAAACTCTTTCGATGGCAAAACCATCATTCTGCTGGCTGACCTGAACTTCGGTGGCGCAGATGTTGCTGAACCCAACGGAACTACAATTGGTCATGTATATTATCCCGTTGGTTATTACAACGAAGAAGGCACCTACCAGAAATCCGGTAAAGCTGTTGTCAGCGGCATGAAACCTTTTGAAGGTACCTTCGACGGTAATGGTCACACCATTGCAAACATTTTCCAGACCACCTGGATTATGAAAGGTGACCACGAATGGTATGACGCCACCGAACAGCACTACCGTGACGGTATGGGTGTATTCGGTAAGGTATACGGCGCAACCATTAAAAACTTAACCGTTGATAACTTTATCTCTGTTGGTGAAATCACCACCACCGGTGTTATCGCTTCTTACGCAGAAAGCTGGGAAGGCAGAAGCGCTGTATTTGAAAATATCGCTATTACCAACTGTAATCCTCAGGTTTACAATATCGGTAACGGCGGTATCGTTGGTAGCGGCGGCTGGTATTCCAGAACTGCAACCGACATTGCAGGTAAACCCATTATCTTTAAAAATATCACTGTAGACAACACCAACAAAATCTCCGCTCTGTGGGGATCCTGGGACGTTGCCTGCGCAGGTATTATGGGTAGATACTATCCTGACAGCAACTGTGGCGTACATTTTGAAAACTGTCACGTTGCTGCCCAGATTGATGTATATAACGACGTTTGCGGTAACTATCAGTACTACTGGTACCGTTATGCAGGTATGATGATCGGTACTGTTGAAAAAAGTACAATTGACGAAAAAGGGTATACTGTTCCGGATTTGACCGGCATTACCGCAGAAAATTGTACCGTTCATTTTGGTGACTGGAACAACTATTACTACTGCGAACTGGTTGATAACTCTTTAGCATCCTATACTCACGATCATCAGTTCAGCCGTCTGACTGAAGTGAAAGCAGTTAACGGTACTACCATTACTTACCTTGACGGTACTACCGGAACTGTTCCTGCTTCCGGACGTGCAAACTACGTGGTAGTAAATGGCAATCATTCCACCGAAAATGCAACCTGTTACCATTTCTTAAATGGTGCAGTTTGGAACCACGAAGATGCAGGATATGAAACCAGCATTGACGAAAACGGCGACGGCCAGCCCGACTTGAAAGAAGATAAACAGCACGTATATCTGCCCTTCAATCAGTTATTCCAGGGTGATGGCTGGGGAGTTAAAAATATTCCCGTTTACAATGGTGAAGATTACGCATTTGACGGTATCACCATCTTAGACAGAGTTGTTGCAGATTCTGTTGAAAAATTTGAATCCACAGGTGTAACTTCTGTTGAAACTGAAACCAGCTTAACCGTTGGTGACCTGTTCAAAGTGGTTGATAACGGCGTTGACGTTGTTACTGAAAATGTACAGGTAGCTGTATCTCCTGTAATTTACGATGGCAACACCGCAAATGCAACTATCAATGCAGGTGCAACTTGGGCAGAATCCACCATCAACTTCACCGGTATCGGTAAAGTTGAAATCACTATCACCGACTACTACTTCTGTACTCCCACCACTATCATCGTGGAAGTAATTGATCCTCAGCCCGTTGATAAATTTGAAGCAAAATCTGTAAACTTCCAGCACGACTTAACTACCATCGAAAGCGGTTACAACACCACCTTAGGCGCTCTGTTTACTGCAATCGCTGATGTTGACAGTGCAAATGTTACCGTTGATGTAACCGGTAATGCAACCGTTACCTTAGATAAAGCAGACTGGACCAATTCCGCTGTTGTATTAAACGGTACCGATGCAATCACCTTAACCATCACCGACAACAATCTGTGTAACGAAGAATCTATCACTGTAAGTGTTACTGCACCTGCAGCTCGTGAAAAATGGACTGCAACCAATACTACCATTGGCTTAAATGCAAACACTGCAGGTACAAATCAGACCGTTGCATTTGATACCTTATTTAAAGCAAACGGCGAAATTATCAAAAATAATCAGATTGAAGTAACTGTAACCGGCGGTTCTTACGCTAACGGTACCATTACCGTTCCCGGTACTGCAGGTACTTACACCGTAACCGTAACCGATAAATTCTACTGTGTTGCATCCGAAGCAACTATTACCGTAACCGGTGCATCCAATGTAGATAAGTTTACTTCCAATGGAGATGTTACTGATAAACTGATTTACCCCGCAACCACCCAAGATTATACCTTAGGTGAACTGTTCAGCCACAACTCCAACTGGACTTTAGGAAGCAAGGTTTACTATACTGTAGACGGTAATAACTACAATGTAGCATCCGGTTCCTGGAGCAGTGCAAAAGTAACCTTAGGCGTTGGTGAACACACCATCACCATCAACGATGGTACCACTTACTGTAACACCAAGTCTGTAAAAGTTACCATTCAGGATGCTGCAGCAGTAACCAAGTTTGCGGCTAACACAACCTCTTATACTCGTAGCAACGCAGAATACTACAACGAATCCAAAGCAATCACTTTAGGTTCTATCTTTAAAGCAGTATCTGCATACAGTGCAAACATCAATAGTGCAAAT
>JAZNNT010000132.1:0-1755 GCA_045580405.1 Clostridia bacterium | reverse complement strand
CATATTGTAACATAATGTCGATTGGATGTCAAACAAAGAAATAAAAAAAACGCAGATTTTTTTAAATCTGCGTTTTTACTCAAATTAATCGCCGAAACAGGTTCCAATCGCTTTTGCAGCTTGTACCAATTCGCCATTGGGATCAACGGCTTTGTTAGCACCGATAACATCTTCTAAGGAAGCGTATGTCATCTGATTGTCTTTTAAGGCAACCATATTGCCAAATTTTCCTGCCATAGCAAGTTCCACAGCAGCCACGCCGTAACGGGTGGAAAGGATTCTGTCGGCAGAGGACGGAGTACCGCCTCTTTGAATATGTCCTAAAATGGTAGCACGTGCTTCCAAGCCAACCATTTCTTCCAAATCGTCTGCCACTTTCTGTGCAACGCCACCCAAACGAATCGGGTCGGGACTGTTTTCAATCACTTTCTGGACAATCACTTCACCGGAAATGGATTTTGCACCTTCCGAAACCGCTACTACGGAAAATTCTTTCCCCTGAGCAATACGTTTTCTGATGTGATCTGCCACTTTATTGATATCATAGGGAATTTCAGGAATCAAGATAACATCAGCACCGCCTGCAATCCCTGCTGATAACCCTAAGAAGCCTGCGTATCTTCCCATAATTTCCACGATGATAATTCTGTGATGAGATTCTGCGGTGGTATGGATTCTGTCAATCGCTTCTGCTGCAACACCCACTGCAGTGTCAAAACCGAAGGTGGTGTCGGTAGAAGACAAATCATTATCAATGGTCTTTGGAACCCCAATGACTGGAACACCCAATCTTGCAAAATCACGTCCGCTGGTTAATGTGCCGTCTCCACCAATAATAATCATAGCGTCAATATTGTTTTTCTTGATGTTTTCCACACCAACATGGGAAACATCTTTTTTCACCATATTGCCGTTTTCATCAGGAACCAGATAGTCAAACAGGTTATCTTTGTTGGAGCTATAGAGAATCGTTCCGCCTCTGTGTAAAATACCGGTGGTGTTTTCCAACGTCAGCTCCACCGCTTGGTTTTCATACAAACCTTTGTAGCCGTTTTTGAAACCAACCACAGATAAACCATACTTCTCAATAGCAGTTTTTACAACCGCACGAATAACAGGGTTTAAACCGGGACAGTCTCCACCGCCCGTTAAAATTCCAATACGTTTCATAGAAACTCCTTTTAAGGTATAGCATCCGATTGGATACATACATTCTTTTGTAGCCATATTATTTTACATTATTTTGCAAAAAAAATCAATAGTTTTTTTAAAAATAGAAAATAATGTCCTGTTTTTATACGTTTTCTATGAAAATATTCTGTTGATATTTTCTTGACATCAGCTGTAAAATCGGGTAAAATAGAATGGTGAAAATATCAGAAGGAGTCTTAGTTTTATGAATATTATTCAAATGCTTTCCCAGGAGTTCTCCATCGGGGAAAAATACATACAAAATATCGTTACACTAATTGACGAAAAAAATACCATCCCTTTTATTGCACGTTACCGAAAAGAATTGACAAATTCTTGTGATGACCAGGTATTACGAGAAATCTTTGACCGTTTAACCTATCTTCGTAACTTAGAAGAACGAAAACAAGAAGTCATTAATTCTATTACCGAGCAGGAAAAAATGACGGACGAAATCTTAAAAGATATTGAAGCAGCAACCACCCTGGCAAGAGTGGAAGATATTTACCGTCCCTTTAAACAGAAAAAGAAAACTCGTGCATCTGTGGCAAAAGAAAAGGGACT
>JAZNNT010000131.1:0-6189 GCA_045580405.1 Clostridia bacterium | reverse complement strand
ATTTGGCAGAGAGAATCATTACGGGAACATTGGAAATTTTACGAAGCTCCTTCAGGGTTTCATATCCGTCCATCACCGGCATCATAATGTCTAAAATAACCAAATCAATTTTATTGGCATAAAAAACATCAATGGCTTCTTCCCCGTTTTTTGCCAGTTTCACCTGATAATTCTGTTTGGTAAAATAATCAAAAAGCACTTTTCGGATACGTTCTTCATCATCTACAATCAATATTGTCGGCTGGTTCATTTTCTCACCCCATTTTACTTTGTTTCCTGTTTGACACCATTATATCATATTTTCAAAAAAAGGCAAGACGATTCACACAAAATACAAAAACCATATCCAAACTTCCTGCTATTTCCAACTAAAAATAAGGATTTGGAAAAAACTTAAGCTATCTTTTCGGCATAAAATCCGTTATAATGAAGAAGAGCCTGTATTTCTATGCTGATGGCTCAAACAAACTCCAAACAAAGGAGATGGAAGGTGTGAAAATTGAAAAAATTGATGAAAACCAGGTGAAAATCTCACTATCCTGTGCAGAAATGCTGAAAATGAACGCCCAAAGTGCTCCGGAGGAATCCTCCCGATTAATGTGGGAGCTTCTGGGAGCACTGGAAAACGAGTTCCGTTTTTCAATGATCAATCAGGAGATTGTGCTGGAAATGGTGCCCTCCAAACAAGACGGCTGCGAAATTTTTCTCACAAAAACAGATGCAAAAAAACAAAAACGAAGTGAAAAGAATCTTATAATTACTTCTTTTTCAGACTCAGAGAAAGCATTTTATGCCGGAACATTATCAAAACAATATGTGAAGGGGCGAATCGCTGTATATCTGATGAACGAAGAATACTATCTGGTCCTGACATCTGAAGACCGAATATCGCTGTCCAGAATGCAGTTAATTTTATGCGACTTGGGAGATACGGTAGAAAATCCTCACTTTATGGAAGGGGTGCTTACAGAATACGGAACCTTGCTTTTAGAAGAAGATGTACCACCACTTCTGACCTAAAATAAAGAAATTTTAAAAAATTAAAAAAAGAGAGTGACAAACTGTTTTTCTTGTGTTATACTATAAAATAAGAAATTGTTTTTAGAGAATAGAGGAGTATACAACATGAGAAAAACAAAAATTGTTTGTACTTTAGGACCCGCAACCGATGACGAAAACGTACTCCGTCAGATGATGCTGGCCGGAATGAACACTGCCAGATTCAACTTTTCTCACGGAGATTACGAAAGTCATCAGAAGCGAATCGATATGTTTAAAAAAGTCCGTAACGAAATGGGACTTCCTGTTGCTATGCTTTTGGACACCAAAGGTCCCGAGGTTCGTATCAAAACCTTTGAAAACGGAAAAGTTATTCTAAAAGAAGGACAGAATTTTACTCTTACCACCAAGGATGTTGTGGGAAATGAATCCATTGTTTCCATCACCTACAAGAAGCTCCCCTTTGATTTAACCGTTGGCAATAAAATTCTCTTAGACGACGGCAATATCGAACTGGTTGTAGAAAAGATTGAGGATACGGATATCATTTGCCGTGTGTTAACCGGCGGTCCGTTAAGTGACAGAAAAAGCATGAATCTGCCCGGTATCGAATTATATATGCCTTATATGGACGATGTGGACAAGGAAGACTTGCTCTTTGGTATCAAAAACGATTTTGACTATATTGCCGCATCCTTTGCACGCCGTGCAGACGATATTGTGTCTATGAGAAAATTTCTGGATGCTAACGGCGGTGAGGAAATCGAAATCATCGCAAAAATTGAAAACCGCGAAGGTGTGAATAACATTGATGATATTTTGACCGTTTCCAGCGGTATTATGGTAGCCCGTGGGGATATGGGCGTAGAAATCGACTTTGAAGAACTCCCTACCATCCAGAAAATGCTTATCAAAAAATGCTATAGTGCAGGAAAACGTGTTATCACTGCAACTCAGATGCTTGAATCCATGATTTCCAATCCCCGTCCCACACGTGCGGAAACCTCCGACGTTGCAAATGCTGTGTATGACGGTACCAGCGCCATTATGCTATCCGGAGAAACCGCAGTGGGAAAATACCCGGTGGAAGCAGTAAAAGCAATGTCGCGCATTGCCAGAAGCGCAGAAATGGATATTGACTACAAAAAACGGTTTGCTATGAGTACGCTGTCTGCACCCACCATTCAGGATGCAATTTCTCATGCAGCCTGCACCACCGCCCATGACTTAAATGCAAGGGTAATCATTGTGGTAACCAAATCCGGACAGACTGCAAGAATGGTTTCAAAATTCCGACCCAATATGCCGATCGTGGCAACCACTCCCAACGAAAAGACTTACAGAAAGCTGGCACTTTCGTGGGGTGTGTATCCTGTGAAGGCGGAATTACAGGGAAATTCTGATTCCCTCTTCACCCACTCTATCAAGCTGGTACACGAAGCAAATTATATTACCAAAAATGATGTTGCAGTAATTGCCGCAGGGATTCCGTTAGGTGACAATGCCAACACATTAAGGGTCATTCACGTGCAGTAAAAAAACAAAATAAAAAGCAATCAAAAAAAGCTGAAACCAAATGAAAATTGGTTTCAGCTTTTTTGTTCGACGAAAAACTACATCGGCAAGCCGTTTTTCAGCTTGATATTTTTAACCTCCAATTCATCCACAATGCCGTTTACTACCTGAAGAACCTCTTCTTTGGTTAAGGTTCGTTCCGGATGGGAGAAGGTAATACGCAAGGTGATGGATTTACCTGCATCGTCGATATAGGTACCAACTACTTTAACATTTTTAATCAAAGCACAGTTTGCATTTGCAATGGCATCTGCAATAGGCTGATAAATTTCAGAAACGAAGGACAGGTCAATTTCAATTTCCGGGAATCGGGAAGCTTCCTGATAAGCGATGCTCTTATTTTTGATGTCTGCAAAATCGGTTACATCCATTTCTGCATACACGATGTTTGCTTTTTTATCAATCTTTTTGGAAACAACGGGATTCACAATACCGATTTCACCCAATTGTTTTCCGCCACAGATAATGGCATTTAAGTTCTTGGGATGCTGATAAGAATGGGTTGCTTCCTTGGTTTTAAAGGTTAAGCCCTCATGTTTTAAATCATCCGCAACAACTGCCAAAATATCACGCAGTTCAAAGTAGATGGTTTCCATATCACGGGTTTTGGAATAAATGGTGATACAAAGTTTTTTGCGTTCATTACATAAACCATCTTCTTTTAAGCCTTCTACCACTCTGCCGATTTCAAACACTTTAAAATCGGGAGCGTATGCAGTGTTATATTTCACCTGACAAAGCTGAGTGGGAACGATAGATTTACGGATGGTTTTAATGTTGGGGTTTACGGAGCTAACTAAGTTGATATTATCTTCCACTACCAGTCCCAACGCTTTATACTCATCGTAATATGCCCATACATAGGAATGCAGCTCATGCATGGAATAACGTTTTACCAAAATATCCTTGATGCGGTCTTCATCACTCTTTTCCTGGGCCGCTCTCACGGGATACAGCGGTACTGCCGCGGTATTGATATCAAAATTATCATAACCGTAGATACGGGTGATTTCTTCGATGATGTCTGCCTTCATGGTAACGTCCTTGGTAGCACGCCAGGAAGGAACGGTAACAGAGAAAGTATCTCCCGCTGCATCTACGCCGAAACCAAGAGCTTTCAATGTTTTTTCGATGGTGGCATTATCGATATTGATGCCGGTATATTTATCCACAAAGGCTTTTTCAAAGCTTAAGTTTACGGTATCGTAATGGAAGGGATATTCATCGGTTAAGGATGAAACTACAGTAGCCCCAGGGTCAATTTCGGTTAACAGTTTTACAAAACGAGCAATGGCAACAGTGGTCATTTCGGGGTCTAAGCACTTTTCGTAACGCATAGAAGCGTCGGTACGGTGTGCCAGACGAACGGTGGATTTACGGATAGAGGTTGCATCGAAGGTTGCAGATTCCAAAGTTAAAGTGGAGGTAGATTCCACAATTTCAGAATCCAAACCACCCATAATGCCTGCAATGGCAACGGGAGTGTTATCATTGCAAATCATTAAGGTTTCTTCGTCAATATCTCGTTCTACACCGTCTAAGGTTTGGAATTTAAAGGGTTTGTCAAAACGTTTTACACGGATTTTTTCCACATTGCGAGAGTCAAATGCGTGCATCGGCTGACCCATTTCCAGCATTAAATAGTTGGTTAAGTCTGCTAAGAAGTTTAATCCTCTCATGCCGCAATAGAACAATCGGATTCTCATATTCATGGGACTTACATGTTTGGAAATGTTGCCAAACTGCAGGCAGGAATATCTCTGACACAAAGAATCTTCGATTTTTAAGTCGACCTTGGGCAAATTGTTATAAGCATTTAAGTCCACAACCGGCAGGGGCTTTAATTCTCTGCCTGCAATTGCCGCAAACTCACGGGCAATGCCGTAGTGTCCCCATAGGTCGGGACGGTTGGTTAAGGATTTGTTATCCACTTCAAAGATAATATCATCAATCTGATAGAGTTCTTTTAAGTCGGTACCTAAAGCAACATCTTCGGTAATATCCATAATACCTGCATTTTCGTCACTTAAGCCCAGTTCTTTTTCAGAACAGCACATCCCGTTAGAGGTGTAGCCTGCCAATTTTCTGGGAGCGATGGTGATATCACCGATTTGCGCACCTAATTTTGCAAATGCAGTTTTCATACCAACTCGCACATTGGGAGCACCGCAAACTACGTCCACCAAGTCCCCTTCTCCAATATCCACTTTCAAAAGATGCAGTTTTTTGGATTCGGGATGGTCTTCCACGGATTTAATTTCCGCTACCACGATTCCGGAAAGGTCGGAGCCTTTCTGATAGATGTCATTTTCCACTTCTGCAGTAGATAAGGAAAATTTTGCAATTAAGTCTAATTTATCCAGTCCGGACAAGTCAACAAAGTCCGAAATCCAGTTCATTGATAAAATCATTCTTTTCGCTCCCCTTTCTTATTTATCGTCGGTAAACTGAGACAGTGCTTTTAAGCTACCGCTGTTTAAATCACGAATGTCTTTTACACCGTATTTCATCATGGCAAGACGGGTTAAGCCTAAACCGAACGCAAAGCCGGTGTATTCTTCAGGGTCAATGCCGCCTGCTTTTAACACCTCGGGATGAATCATACCGCAGGGGCATAATTCCAGCCAGCCGCTATGCTTACAGGAGGGACAGCCTTCCCCACCGCAGATTAAGCAGCTGATATCCAACTCAAAGCCGGGCTCCACAAAGGGGAAAAAGCCGGGACGAAGACGCACTTTAATATCTTTTTGGAACACTTCGGATAACATGGTTTTCATAAAGAAAATCAGATTGGAAATGGAAATGTTTTTGTCTACCATTACTCCTTCCATCTGGAAGAAGGTGTTTTCGTGGCAGGCATCGGTTGCTTCATTACGAAAACATCTGCCGGGGAAAATTGCTTTGATGGGTTTGCCTTCATTGATTAAGGCATCTTTATATTTTTTATAAATCGCATTCTGCGCTGCAGAGGTATGAGATTTTAATAACTGACCGTTATCTAAGTAATAGGTATCCTGCATATCTCTTGCGGGATGGTTTTTCGGAATGTTTAATGCTTCAAAGCATTCGTAGTCGGTTACAATTTCGCTATAGTCTTCGATGGCGAAGCCCATGGAACGAAACACTTCTTCGCACTGGCGCTGAACTAAGGTGATAGGATGATAAGAACCTCTGTCCAAAACAGGAGGCATGGATAAATCAAATAAAGGCATACGGCTGTTTTCCAGCTCGATTTCCTTTTGTTTTAATTCTTCTCTTTTTTGGGTGATGGCATCGTTTACTTCGTTTTTTAAGACGTTCACAGTCTGCCCGAAGGTTTTCTTTTCTTCGGGGGACAGAGATTTCATCTCCTGCATAAGCTCGGTGATGAAGCCTTTTTTACCCAAAAATTCCACTCTTACTTTTTCCAGCTCTTCCATGTTGGTCACATTGGATAATGCCAGAGCAAAGTTTTCTTTTAATGCTACGGTTTTATCAGCCATAGTATTTTCATCCTTTCTATATCTTTTGGTATCTTTTTGTACTTTTTGGAAATCTAAAACAAAATCCTAAGGGAGACAGAAGCAATAAAAATACAGCTCCGTCACCATAAAGGGCCGAGCTGCAAACGCGCGG
>JAZNNT010000130.1:0-10668 GCA_045580405.1 Clostridia bacterium | reverse complement strand
TGCCATCACCATATATGTACCAGCTTCAATCTGGTCAGGAATGATGGAGTAGGTGGACCCTTTTAACTCTTTTACGCCCACAATTTTAATGGTGTCGGTACCTGCGCCTTTGATTTTGGCACCCATAGAGTTTAAAAAGTTTGCCACGTCTACAATATGAGGTTCTTTTGCTACGTTTTCAATCGTGGTGGTGCCTTTTGCCTTACAGGCACATAGCATCACATTGATGGTGGCACCCACGGAAACCTGGTCAAAGAATACCGGAGCACCGGTTAAGGTAACAGAACTTGCCACGATGGCTCCTGCTTTGACTTCTGTTTGAACGCCTAACGCTTCAAAACCTTTTAGGTGCTGGTCAATTGGACGGTTTCCCAGATGGCATCCACCGGGCAGAGCAACCTCCGCCTGATTGTATTTTCCCAGCAGCGCGCCTAAAAAATAGTAGGAGGCACGCATTTTGGTTGCCAATTCATAAGGCACCTTGGTGGTATCCATTTTGGAGGAATCAATGTATAGAACACCGGGTTCTTTGTAATAAACTTCCACGTTCATTTTCTTTAAAATGTTGATCATAATGCGAACGTCGGAAATATCGGGGACATTTTCTAAAATACAGGGAGTGTCTGATAAAAGTGCTGCCGGAATCATGGCAACTGCAACGTTTTTGGCACCGCTGATTACTACTTCGCCTGACAATGGTTTTCCGCCGCTGATAATATATTTTTCCAAGGAGTTGTCACACCTTTCAGCTATCAAAATCCCGATTGGTTACGGGTTAGAATACTCTTAGTTTATTATAGCATACTCTTTGCAAAAAATAAAGTCTTTTTTTCAGTTTTTTTCATTTTTATACTCTTTTTGTGAAAAAAACACCAATTCCTGAAAAACTTATGAAAAATTTGGTTAATTCTGTTGCAAATCGCAGTGATTTATGCTATACTATACAATAACGATTTATGTAAAAAAATAAACAGATGGAGAATGAATGTGAAACGATTACTTAGTTTGATTCTATGTTTGCTGTTAACTTGCTCTGTTGCATATGCCGAAAATCCGTTGCCCGATTTTGAGATTATGTCTCAGTGCGCAGTGGTGATTGAGGCGGAAACAGGGCAGGTGCTCTATAACCGTGGGATGAATGACAAAAACTATCCCGCAAGCATCACTAAGGTGATGACGGCTCTGGTAGCATTGGAACACGGTGATTTAAATGATGTGATTACCGTTAGTGATTATGCAGTGACCTCTGTGCAGGGAACCAGTCACATCGCTTTGGCGCCGGGAGAAGTACTGACGCTGGAGGAAGCACTGTACGGTATGATGCTGGCATCTGCTAATGACTGTTCCGTTGCCATTGCGGAAAATGTTGGTGGCAGTGAAGAGGCTTTTGTGAAGCTGATGAACGAAAAGGCTCAGGAAATTGGTGCTAAAAACACCAATTTTGTGAATCCTCACGGTCTTCACGATTTAAATCATTACACCACGGCTTACGATATGGCGTTAATCACCAGAGAAGCAGTGAAAAATCCTGATTTTCTGCGGATTGCAGGCGCTAAAATGTATACCATGTCTGCGACCAATAAGCAAGGAGAAGAACGGTTACATTCCAATCAGAATCTGATGCTCCACCCCGGTCAATACTATTATGAATACGCCAGATTCGGAAAAAACGGTTTTACCACTCCGGCACAGAACACCATGGTTGTGGAAGCGAAACGTGGCAGTCTGGAACTGGTTTGCGTTGTGATGCATTGTGCAGACGGCTATCAGAAATATAAAGATGCGGCACAGCTTCTGGATTTTTGCTATGATAATTTCTATAAAACGAAAATTGACGATGGTTTGCTCAAGCCTCCGGTTGCCAAATTAAAAGGAACGTTTGGTACTGTTGGTCAGGTGGATTTTAAGCTGGAGGGTGATGTGGCGGTTATGCTTCCCAACGGTGTGGGAACCGATAGCTTGGATTTTACATACGATGTGTATTCCGGTTATAAACGAGCAGCAGAGTATAAGGCACATGTGACGGTGTCTTCCGAAGGAGAAGAACTGTTTCAGATTCCGTTGACGGGAACTGCTAAAGAGACCATTACCTTCTACAATATTTTAAAGACGATTTTTTGGATTATCCTGGCAGCGGTGCTGTTTTTAGCAGCTGTTGTGATTTATTTTATTGTGGATGCTGAACGCAAAAAAAAGCAGCGTCGCAAAGCAAAATTCCGCAGAACCTTAGGCGTGAAAAAGGATATCTGACGTTTATTTGGCAAACAATAAAAAATAATATACATTGCATCCGAGTGATCGGAGCAGTAGTGAAAGGAACAAAAGCAATGATTTTAGCGATTGATGTGGGTAACTCTAACATTGTGATTGGAGCAATCCACGAAAACGAAGTGCGTTTTGTATCCAGGATGGCAACCGAAGGGTGCCGTACCGAGGATCAGTATGCAATCTACTTTCGCGAAATTTTACGGCTCTATCAAATGGAGGAAACCTCCTTTGAAGGCGGTATTATTTCCAGCGTAGTACCCCCCGTTACCAATGTGATAGCGAAAGCAGTTTCCAGACTCATTGGTAAAGACCCTCTGATTGTGGGCCCCGGCATTAAAACGGGCCTCAACATTGTCATTGACAATCCTTCCCAATTAGGCTCAGATATTGTGGTGGATAACGTGGCAGCACGGCACCTTTATCAAACTGCTGTGATTGTAATTGATTTAGGAACAGCCACCACCATTTCTGTTACCGATGAGCAGGGAAATATCCGTGGCGGTGCTATTGCACCCGGGGTTGGCATTTCTCTTAATGCATTATCTCAGAATACTGCCCAGCTGCAAGGCATCAATTTAGACAGCCCGAAAAAAGTAATCGGCACCAACACTGTGGATTCAATGAAAGCAGGCATGGTGTTCGGTTGGGCATCTATGCTTGATGGTATGATTGAACGGATTTTGGAAGAGCTTGGAACACCTGCAACCGTGATTGCTACAGGCGGACATGCCAAAACAATTATTCCTTACTGCAAAAAGGAAATTGTTTATCGGGAAAACCTGTTGATGACCGGCTTGAATTTGGTGTATCGGATGAATGTGAAATAATTATTGGAGGGGAAAATATGAAACGTAAGACAATCAATACATCTGTTATTTTAGCATTATTTGTTGCAATTGAAGCAATTTTTGCATTTACTGCACTGGGCTCGATTCCTTTGGGCCCCGGCATTGTTGCCACTTTGGCACATATTCCGCCTCTGGTTGCTGCACTGATTTTAGGCTATCGGGAAGGTTTTGTCATGGGTGGCGTGATGGGCGTGTTTTCTTTGGTGGTGTTTTCCACCTCACTTTTGGGAAGCCCCTCTGCATTTGCCTTTACTCCTATGGCACCTAACGGAAATTTCTGGAGTCTTGTGATTTGTTTGGTTCCCAGAATCTTGTTTCCTGCCATTGGTGTTTTGTGTTATCGTCTTTGTAAAAAGAAATTAAACGCTGCAATTTCTGCAGGGATTGCAGGAGGTGTGGCGAGTCTGATGCATTCGCTGATGGTGTTATCTTTGATTTACGTTTGCTTTTATGGACACGCTGCTGTAGGAAATGACTATATAACCCTGCTGGTTCTGTGGGGCGGATTGAATGCAGTGATTGAAATCCTGATTGCCGCTGTTGTGTGTGCGGGTATTGTTCCCGTGGTGGAAAAAACACGCAACAAAACGGTAGACTAAGTAAGAAAGAGGGCTTTATTTGAAAAATAATCGTAGAAAAAAATTCCGTTGGATTGCCCTTTGGGCGATTTTGGTGCCTGTCATCATTGTGCTGTTTTACTGGCTGACCAAATTGCTTACCGGTTTAACTCCTGAGGATATCTTTCAGTTTGCAGGCGGAAACCCTCTTGTTGAGGTGCTGCTTGTGTTACTGGTTTATGCAGTGAAATCGGTCTTGTTTTTTATTCCGGTTGTGTTTTTATATATTCTCACAGGAAATTTATTTCCGCCGATTTACAGTATTCTGATCAACATTATTGGACTTTCGGTAACGATGTCGCTCACATTTTTCCTTGGTAAAAAACTGGGAAAACCCTTTGTGAAAAAAATGGTCAAAAAATCTCCTAAAGTGCAACGCTTTATGGAAAACGGAGATCGGAATCAAGTAACCTTATTTGCACTTCGTGCATCCAATATTTTCCCGGTAGAGTTGATTTCGCTGGTTTGTGGATGTATGGGATACCGATACTGGAGTTTTCTGGGGTTGTCTTTACTGGCGATGGCACCCAGCTTAATTCCCTTCACGCTGATGGGGGATTCTCTTCGTGATCCGTTATCACCGGGATTTTTAATTCCCTTTGCTGTGGCATTGGTGATGATGGCTGGCTCTATGATTTTATACAAAATAAAGCATAAAGACGCATAAAAAAACAGGTTGTAACTTTTTGTTGCAACCTGTTTTTGCTTTTCTTAGAAAGGCGAAGGAAGTTCGATATTGCAGTAGCGAAGCTTTCCGTCTTCCATTTCAATTACGCCATAGGATGGATTTCCTGCCTTGGGACGGGAAATGCTGCCCGGATTCGCTAAAATTTTTCCATTAAAATGTTCTGTTTTTGCAATATGAGTATGTCCGAACAGAATAAGGTCTGCTTTCTCCGCAGCGGGAGTTGTTTTTAAGGGAGCCGGATCTCTGTTGAAAAGATAATAATGACCGTGAGTGATAAAGATTCTTTTACCGTCGATGTGAAGCATTTTTTCGTTTGGATAAACACCTGAAAAATCGTTGTTTCCTTGCACACCGTAGATGGGGAAATCGAAAAAAGTGTCTTCTAAATACTGAATGTCACGGTTTAAATCCCCCAAATGAATCACAGCAGTCACACCGGGCATATTTTTAATAATTTTTTCCATTTTCTTCACTTCTCCGTGAGAATCGGAAAATACTAAAATTCTTGTCATAAGAAATCCTCTTAAATTGTTTGATAAAAACCGAGATGTACTTCATGATTGATTACTTCCAGCGATAATTCATTCAGGAGAGAACGAATCTTTTTCAGTGCAGGGTTTTCGGTTTCAAAGTGACCTGCTGTGATCAGACAAAGATCCAGGCTTCCTGCCAGTTGATACTCGTGATATTTTGCTTCTCCTGTGAGATAAACGTCACAATCCTTCATCATGGATATCATACTGCCACCGCTGCCTCCTACCACGGCAACTGTTTTTACCATACGGTTTGGGTCTCCGGTGTAGTTCACATAGGACACATGAAGCGCATCTTTCACCAGGGTTATAAATTCCCGCAGACGCATCGGTTCTTCCAGGGTTCCTTTTCGATAGATTGCCGGTTCATCTGTGTGATAATCAGACAATCCCAGTAATTCACACAAGCAATCATTGACGCCGCCCCGGCAACTGTCAAAATTTGTGTGCATGGAGTATACAGCAATATTGTTTGACAAAAGTTTTGCAATTTGCCGGCCTTTTTCTTCTGCTAAATTGATAGCGTGGAGGTCTCCCATCAGAAAGGGATGATGGGATACAATCAGGTTACAGCCGTTTTGAACGGCGCAGTCGATTACCTGGTCGGTAACATCCAATGCCACATAGCATTTTTGAATGTCCCAATCGGGATGCCCCAGCATCAGACCCACGTTGTCCCACTCTTCCTTCAGGTAAGGTGGTGCGAGTTCTTCCAGTTTATTGATAATCGTTTTCAATTTCATCAGATTCACTTCCTTTTTGAAGCTTTTCTTCATTATATCCCAAAAAGGAAGGCTTGTCAATTCTTTTTCATAAGAACAGATAATTGCATAGTGGGGGAAGCAATAAAATTTTTATGGCTGTTCCCACGGCAATTAACAGGATTGCAGCAAGGGTTGTAACCGCTAAGCCTGATAATTCTCCCCAAACGGAAAAATTACGCGTTGCACGACCGCTTACACTGGCAAGGAAAAAACAGTTTGTTTTTATGCTTTTGACGCTGACAATCATCATGGCAGGAAGAAAAATAAAAAGATTCGTCAACAGAAAAAAGCCTCCCAGGAAAAATCCTTTCATAGAAAAATATCTCACCAAAAATGTCATAAAAAAGCTTGCGGAATACCCCCATTTAAACACCAAAAATAAAATGGGGAGGAATCCGGGTAAAAACATAGAAAACGCTGCAATAAAAAGAACAGGGGAAAGCTCTTCGGAAACAATCAGATGAAAGCTTAATTCGTGTTCTTTTGCTTGCCTGATAAATTCTTCGGCTTGAATGCCTGCATTTGCAAAATCGGTATCGGAAATCAGATTGGAATAAAAGCAGCCTGCCAAAAAACCCAGAAAACAGACGGCCAGTAAGCCCAGATAGAAATGCTTTTGTGCTTTGAAATAATCAGATAATTTACCCCATAGAAGCAAGGTCTCGTCCTCCCTTGGAAAATGCTTTGATTCAATGTATGACAAGCCGTTGGAAAAAAGAATAAACTTTCTTTAAAAAACCAAAAAACAATTGACAAAATCTAAAAAATTTGGTAAACTAATGATAGTAGAATATAATGGGTGAAAGTTTTAATTTTACCACGACTTCACAAGGGAAAAGAGGTTTATCTTATGAGTACATCTAAGAAAAAAATTACAGTTATCGGTGCCGGTTTTGTAGGAGCATCTATTGCTTATACCATCGCTGCCAGAAACCTTGCACATGAAATGGTTTTAATCGATTTAAATACACAAAAAGCATACGGAGAAGCACTGGATATTTCTCACGCTTGTCCTGTATTCGGTTCCATGAAAATTTCATCGGGAGATTATCCCGACGTAAAAGACAGCGATGTGATTATTATCACCGCAGGGGTAAACAGAAAACCCGGCGAAACCAGAATGGATCTGGCAAGCAAAAACGTTGGAATTATGAAAAGCATTGTGGAAGACGTGATGAAATATTACAACGGCGGTATTTTTGTGATTGTGTCCAATCCTGTTGACGTGTTGACCACTATGGTTCAGAAATGGACCGGACTTCCCGCAGGAAAAGTTATCGGTTCCGGTACCTACTTGGATACCATCCGTCTGCAGCAGCAGTTATATTCCTTATTTGATATGAACGTGAAGAATATTCACGCAATGATGATTGGTGAACACGGTGAAACCCAATTCCCCTACTGGAGCCACGCAACCATCGCAGGGGAACCGCTGCTCAACTTGAACACCATTCACGGTCACCCCTTAACTGAGGAAGAAAAGGCACAGATTAAAGAAAACGTAAAAACCGGCGGTGCTGAAATTATCAAAAATAAGGGTGCTACCTATTTTGGCGTTGCCAGTGCAGTCAGCGATATTACCGATGCTATTTTAAACGGAAAAGACAGGGTTCTTCCCGTAAGTATTTGTAAAGAAGAGTTTTACGGCTTCAAAAACGTATCTGTAAGTATGCCCAGAATCGTTAGCAGCGAAGGTGTGGAAATGGACGTTCCCGTTACTCTTTCTCCCGAAGAAGAAGAACTGATGAAGAAATCTGTGGAAAATGTATATATTATCACAAAAGAATTTCTCAATTAGTTCTGATATAGCTCGATAAAATTGTTTCAAATGGATGAACCTCACCACTCGTCGTACAACCCGTACGACTTCGGGCTTGTCAAGGCTTTTCCTTGATTCGGGTTCTCCATTTTAATTCAATTTTCTCATCGCCTCACTTTATATGAAATAAAAAAGCTGAATCAAATGATTCAGCTTTTTTGTTTATGCTTTTGTTATTTCTTTTTTGTTTCTTTTTGGGAAATTGTAATCATCGAGGAAACTGCCAAGAGGATGCCAAGGCAGAACATAGCAGCGCCGTTTGCGGTGTGTAATTGATTTGCATATGCACCAATTAAGATACTCCCGGCGGCAAGACAGATGATTTTAATTGCTTTTTTCATAGAGGCACTTCCTTTGGTTTTATTCACTGCGGTTTTGTCGTTCTAAAAATTCTTTGATTTTCTCAAAGCTTTCCTGACTTAAGTCGTGTTCAATTTTGCAGCTGTCTTCGTAGGCGGTTTCTTTTGTGACGCCGAGTAGCATCAGAGTTTTGGCAATCACCTGGTGCCGTTCATACATTTTGCTGGCAATCTGAAGCCCCTCTTCAGTTAAAGTGATGCCGCCTGCTTCGTCCACTGTTAAAAAGCCCTCCTCACGCAGGGTTTTCATAGCAATAGACACACTGGGTTTGGTCACACCTAAATGATGTGCCACATCAATACTTCTCACATTGCCAAGCTCTTGTTTTAAGATTAAAATGGCTTCCAGATAATTTTCGCCGGATTCTTTTATTTTCATCGTTCAAAACCTCCAGTTTTTTTAGGAGAAACGCTTATGATATTTTAAAAACAGCTGTTCTAAAATACGCATTGTACTAAAAACATATAAAATATGGTTCCGCCGCCAACACTTAAGAGAATATTCCGTTTCCACAGGTGGATTCCTGTGATGGCAAGCAGCGCAATGGCTTCAGGGAGTCCGTGAGACCAAGTCAGTACGGAAACATCCTTTAGGCAATACACCAAAAGCATTCCGATGGTGGCAAAGGGCAGCATCTTCCCTAAATAGAGAATGAATGCAGGTGTTTTTTTATGCGGTGGAAACAGTAAAAAAGGGAGTGCACGGGTTAAAAAAGTGGCAATTGCAGATACCAAAATAATGAGCAATGCCTGATGGGGAGGTAATACCATTACAGCTTCGCCTCCAATCTTCTTTTTAAAATGCCGGATATGATTAGAATCAGGCTCATAGCGGGAAGCAGAAAGCTTTCCGAACCTGCCAGCAGCAGACACAAAACGGATGTCAGAATACCCACAAACTGAGGAATATGCGTTTTAGAATCTTTCCATTGGTCTAAGAAAATCACCATAAACAGTGCTGTCATCACAAAATCAATGCCTTTGGAATTGAAAGGGATCGCAGAACCGATAATGTTTCCCAAAACACAGCTTACAATCCAGTATATATGATCTAAAAAACCGATAGAACAGTAAAACTGATGTTCGTTCACATCTTTAGGAGCTTTAATGCCGCAAAGCAGAGAATAGGTTTCATCCGTTAAAGAAAACATCATATAAAACCGTTTTTTACCTGCTGCCTTGAATCGTTCCAACAAGGATAACCCATAAAAGAGGTGCCGTAAATTTACCATCAGGGAGACAAAAAAGGCGTTTGCCAAATCAAAAGGAGAGGTTAAAAAACCAATTGCCACAAACTGACCGCTTCCTGCATACATGGTGATACTCATCACAAGTGCCCAAAGAGGCCCATAGCCTTTGCTGCTTAACAGGATGCCGAAGGCGGAGCCTAAAAACAGATAGCCCAGCAGTACGGGTATTGTATAGGGAAATGCTTTTTTTAAGGACGAAAGATTCATACAAACTCCAGGTTTCGCATTAGATTTCTTTTTGAGACAGTTTTTGCACAGCAGTTAGTTTTTCCATATCCAAAGTGGGATAGACACCGTCTTTGTACAGTACCTTTCCGTCTACCATGGTAAGGCAAACATCGGTTCCTGCTGCGGAATATACTAAATTATTGGTGAAATTATGCACCGGCTTCCAGTAGGGTGCGTCCATATCCAACACAATCAAATCGGCACGGTTACCAACCTTTAGGGAACCGGAATCCAAGCGTCCCTGAGCGGTAGCACCAGCCTTAGTGGCAGCGTAAATCGCTTCTTTTGGGGTGACGATGGCCGGATCGTTTGCACGTACCTTTTGAAGCAGGGCAAAGAGCTTAATTTCTTCGAGCATATTTAATGAATTGTTACTTGCCACGCTGTCAGTACCGATTCCCACATTGATGCCGTGGGCAAACAAGGTTTTTACATCGCAGATGCCACTTGCCAATTTTAAGTTGGAGGCAGGACAACTTGCCACGGATACTCCTTTTTCTTTCATAATGGCAAAATCCTCTCCCGAAAGATGGACGCAGTGAGCTGCCAGTACGGGAGAATCCAGCACACCTAAATGATTAAAATATTGGATGGGAGTCATGCCACTATGCCGTGCCATACATTCCCGATGTTCCTTTTCGGTTTCCGAAACATGAATATGAATGGGTAAACCTTCTGCTTTTGCGTGTTCGGAAATTTCGCGGATGGTCCGTTCGGTATTGGTGTATTCACCGTGGATGGAGAAATCAATTTTAATTTGTCCGTTATTTTTGTTATGATAATCTCTTACTAAGATTTTGTTTTCCTCGTATGCAGGTAAATCGTGATAGCTTGCTTCGGAAAAACAGGTAATACCACGGCTTAAATTACATTTTACACCAACTTCCAAAAAGGCTTTTAACATATCCTCACAGAAGTAATACATATCACTGGTGGACACAATTCCAAAACGCAGCATTTCTGCAATACCAAGCAGAGTGCCCACATAGATATCTTCACTTGTCAGCTTGTCTTCATAGGGGAAAATCTTTTTGTTGAGCCAGTCATCCAGCGACAGATTCTCACCGTAACCTCGCATAAAGGTCATAGGGGTATGGGAATGCAGATTAAAAAAACCGGACATTAATAGCTTATTTTTGCCGTTGTATCTTTCTTCGTCAGTTTCGGGGCAGGTATCTCCTATGTAGGTGATTTTATCTCCTTTGGTCAACACATACTGATGCTCCTTGACCTCTAAATTATCATCTAAAATGGTAATATCATAAAATAACATGGTTGTATCCTCTTTTAAAGA
>JAZNNT010000129.1:0-4259 GCA_045580405.1 Clostridia bacterium | reverse complement strand
AATAATCAAAGATATTGTGCAGGATTTCTTGACATCTTTTAAAAGTAGTTATATAATAATATATGATATAAAATAACAACATCATTTGTATAATGCGGTGCAAAAAATCTACATAGTTGCAGAACAGGAAGGTGCAAGAAGATGAATGAATTTGTAATTGTTACGGATACAGCTTGTGATATTTCCCCCGAGATTTTGCAGAAATGGAATGTTTCTGCCGTTGATCTGACGTTTCGTTATGTAAATGAAGAACGGGAATACCAGGGGCATGAAGTAGCAGCAAAAGAGTTTTATGACAAAATGCGCGAGGGAGCTGTTGCGAAAACAGCAGCAATTAATCCCTACACATTTCAAACAGTTTTTGAAGAATACTGCAAGGAAGGCAAAGACATTCTTCATATTTCATTTTCGTCCGGCTTAAGCACCACCTATAATTCTTCTTGCGCTGCAATGGAAGAATTAAAGAAAAAGTATCCGGAAAGAAAATTGATTTCTGTGGATTCTTTATGTGCTTCTGCAGGACAGGGATTATTTGTTTATCTTGCTGTGTCCAAACGTGATTTTGGAGCTTCCATCGAGGAAATTGCGGAATACCTTGAAGGCATCAAACTTCACATTTGCCATTGGTTTACGGTGGATGATCTGGTATACTTAAAACGCGGAGGGCGTGTCAGCTCGGCAAGTGCTTTTGTTGCCAATGCACTTGGAATCAAACCGGTGTTGCATGTGGATAATGACGGGAAACTGGTGAGTGTATCCAAATGCCGCGGAAGAAAAAAATCTCTTCAAAGTCTGGCAGATAAATACGGGGAGTTAGCGGATCCGGAATCTCCGATTTATATTTCCCATGCCGATGTTACGGAGGATGCTGAGCTTTTAGCAGAAATGATTCAAACACAATATCATAAAAAAGTGGACATTATTACCGGAATCGGTCCTATCATCGGAGCACATTCCGGTCCCGGAACCATTGCATTGTTTTTTGTTGGAAAACAGCGGTAATGTTTATTTATTCATTCATAAAATAACCATAAAAAAAGAGAACAAACTATGAACGGTTTGTTCTCTTTTTTGCTCTCAGATCGTTCTGATTTTGGAAAGAATGATTTTAGCAATCATTTAAAATTGAATCGTTATTTTGGTATATCAGCAACTCAAAGGATATTGTTACTTCAAATTCGCAAAGAGCATGAATTTTTGCTAAATCCTCTTGTCTCGTACGGTAATAATAGGGAGTCATCTGGAATAGATTCAGAATATCTTCCTGACTTTGCAATAAAATTTTATTCTCGATTTTCTCAGATTTCACAAATGAAAATCCAGGCAGCGTATAATCTTTTACCTGATTTTTATAGGGGTGTTCATAGATGACGCTTTTTAGTTCAATCAAATGGTTTTCACCGGGAATTCCTAAAATCATCATACCGCCTTTTTTTAAAACACGGTGAAATTCTTCTCCCGCATAAGGAGCAAACAAACTGTATAATAAATCAATACTGTTATCTTGAATAGGCAAGTCGAATAAACTGGCTGCAACATAGGTAATATTGCGGTTTTTCGGAGCAGCTTTCCAAAGAGCAGTTTTGGAGATGTCAATTCCGATAATTGCTCTGTCCTCTTGCCAGATACTGTCTGTATAGTAGCCTTCGCCACAACCGGCATCCAGAATTGTTTTGGGATTATTTTCATTGATAATTTCTTTTAGTTTGATTTGAAAACTTTCATAATAGCCTTTCGATAAAAAATTGCTTCTGGCATCCACCATCAGTTTGTTATCACCGGGGAGCTTGGAGTTCATTTTGTGTGCCAACAAAAAATTCACATAGCCTTTTTTTGCAATGTCAAAGCTATGGTTGTTGCCGCAACGGTAAATTTTGTCATTTTCTTTTAAAATTGGTTCGTGACAAACAGGGCATCGTACCATAAAATCACTCCTTTTATGGAATAATGAATATGAGGTGATAACAAATGAAGGAAAAGAAAAAGAAGAAGCTTCCGAAAACAGAATCTGTGATTCGTGTATTCAAAGAAACCGGAAGGAAGACTGATCCGGAAGGCAGCTATACCGGTACACCCGCAGATAAAAATGTTCAGCCGGTGCAAGATGCAGATGATTTATAACCTTTTTTAGTTCTTTCAATCTTTTAGTAAAATGCAGAAGCTTTTCGTGTAAGGCTTCTGCATTTTCATATTTGTTGCTATGCTTTACGTTTTGTTTTTTTCTTTTTGACGGAGTATCCGAAGGTGCCAAGTTGTTTTCCTAAGCTAAAATATGTTCCGTGAGCATATGCCAGTAAATCACATTTTTCGATTTCCAGCTTGCCGTCACGGTTCACACATTCCTCTGAAACGTCCATTCCCACAATATCTGCTAAAAACATAGTATGGCTTCCCAAATCAACCGTTTCGGTCACCTTGCACTCCAGATGAAGGGGACATTCCGATATCAGCGGGACTGCTACTTTTTCAGCAGGAACGGGAGTCAAATTTGTTTCTTTGAATTTATCCATATCTTTTCCGCTTCTAACACCGCAAAAATCCACGGCTTTGACCAACTTGGTGCAAGGCAGGTTGATTACAAATTCCATAGTATCCATAAGCATCTGATAAGAATGGCGTTCTTTACGGACAGAAATATAGGTTTTTGGCGGAATCGTATTTAAAATTCCCGTCCAGCCAATCGTCAATACATTCGGTTCTTCCATCGTACCGACTGTTACCAGGGCAGGGGGAATGGGAGCCAGCAGTGTTCCGCCTTTCCAGTGTTCCTTTTTCTCATAGGAAGCTGATTTTTTTACAGTTGGCTTTTTCAGATTACTTTTGATTTTCTTTTTTCCATTGGAGGTATTCATCGTAGTTATCATTCCTATCTATAATACCGTCGGGAGTAAATTCAATGATTCTGTTTGCGACGGTAGAAATAAATTCATGGTCGTGGGAGGCAAATAAGATGTTTCCTTTAAAGTCTTTTAATCCATTATTGACCGAAGTGATAGATTCCAGGTCCAGATGGTTGGTAGGCTGATCCAGCATCAGTACATTGGAGCCAAACAGCATCATGCGAGATAACATACAACGCACTTTTTCACCACCGGATAGCACTTTTACCGGCTTTAACACATCATCACCGGAGAAAAGCATTCTGCCTAAGAATCCACGCAGGAAGGTTTCGGTGGTATCGGTGGAATACTGTTCCAGCCAGCGCAGTAAGTTTAATTCGGAGGAGTTAAAAAACTCGGAGTTATCTTTAGGGAAGTAAGACTGTGTAGTAGAAACACCCCATTTGTAGCTACCTTCATCAGGTTCGATTTCACCGGCTAAAATTTGAAACATGGTGGTGACTGCTGTTTCGTTTTCACCTAAAAATGCAACCTTATCACCTTTATTCAAAGTAAAAGATACATTGTTCAGCACTTTTACGCCGTCAACGGTTTTGGAGATTCCTTCCACAAAGAGAATATCCTTTCCGGCTTCTCTGTCCATTTGGAATCCCACAAAGGGATACCGTCTGGATGAAGCGGGCAATTCTTCAATAGTCAGTTTTTCCAACAGTTTTTTACGGGAAGTTGCCTGACGGGATTTTGATTTATTTGCAGAGAATCGCTGAATAAAGTTCATCAGTTCCTTTGCTTTTTCTTCATTCTTTTTATTCTGGTCACGAATCATTTTTTGAATCAGTTGACTGGATTCATACCAGAATTCGTAGTTTCCAACAAACATTTTAATCTGAGAAAAGTCAATATCCACAATATTGGTACAAACGGTGTTTAGAAAATGTCTGTCATGGGATACCACAATCACAAGACCTTCATAATCTAATAAAAAGTCTTCCAACCAGTTGATAGAATCCACATCCAAGTGGTTGGTGGGTTCGTCCAATAAAATTATATCGGGATTGCCGAATAATGCTTGTGCCAATAATACTTTTACTTTTTGTTTCCCGTCTAAAGAGCTCATTTGATTGTATAACAGATCCTCTGTAAGGCCTAATCCTTGCAACAGCTTTGAAGCATCACTTTCCGCCTCCCAGCCGTTTAATTCCAAAAAATCACCTTCCAATTCTGCTAAACGAACACCGTCATCGTCGTTGAAATCCGGTTTTGCGTATAACACTTCTTTTTCTTTCATAATGTCATACAAACGCTTATTCCCTTGGATTACGGTATCCACAACGGTAAATTCATCATAAGCAAAATGATCCTGCTTTAAAACAGACATCCGAAGATGACTGGGGATAATCACTTCACCGGTAGAGGGTT
>JAZNNT010000128.1:0-7083 GCA_045580405.1 Clostridia bacterium | reverse complement strand
ATTGGACGTTAGAGCATCCGACATCAACGACGATATGAAGATTGCAGCGTCCAAAGCAATTGCATCTTTAGTATCCGATGAAGAATTAAAACCGGAATATATTATTCCTGCACCTTTCGATCCCAGAGTGGCAGAAACTGTGGCTAAAGCAGTGGCAGAAGCTGCACGTGCTACCGGAGTAGCTCGCGTCTAAGGCGGCTTGAAAAAGAACATAGAGCGCAAAAGGCATGGAGTTATTTCCATGTCCTTTTGTTTAACAAGGTGAAAATTTGTTGACACAAATTTTAATTAGAATGCCTTTTGCTATCTGCAAACTTCACCGCTCGGCGTACCAATGTACGCCTTCGGGTAACCCTTCGGTTCGGTTTCCGAATTCTGCATCCATTTCTCATCGCCTTACATTGTGTGATAAAAATAAAAAAGACGAAATTCATTACGAATTTCGTCTTTTTGTTTAGGTAGAACTTTTTTGCCTTCCCCTTGAGGGGAAGGTGGGTTTTGCACAGCAAAACTCGGATGAGGTGGAGCAAACAGCCGTTGGCTGTTATACCAATTCTTTTCGTAAGGTTGCGCCGTCTTTTTCGGAAAGGTAGGATAGCGGAATATCCAAAACCGTTTTGGCACCCGATACACCCTCGTTGTTTAATTTCACTGCCGCTCTGGCGTATGCAACCAACACGCTGGAGGTAAATTCGGGATTGGATTCCAATTTCAGCGAAAATTCCAGCACATGATTGGTTTCGCTTTCAAAGCCGGATTTCCCGCTTCGGATAACAAATCCACCGTGAGGGATGCCTGCGTGGTTACGTTTTAATTCTTCTTCGGTGATAAAGTTTACTGTGGTATCATAATCTGCAAAGTAGTTGGGCATGGTTTTGATTTCATTTTCAATTCGAGCTAAATCTGCCCCTTCTTCTGCCACCACGAAACATTCTCTGGTATGTTTTTGACGAGTGGTCAGCTCGGGATTTTCACCGCTTCTTGCCCCTTCAATAGCGGAAGGAACGGGAACAGTGTACTGCTTGGCATCCTTGACCCCTTCAATTCTGCGGATCGCATCAGAGTGTCCCTGACTTACGCCTTTTCCCCAGAAGGTGTAATCCTTACCGGTTGGGAGAACTGCACCGAACAACGCTCTTTGAATGGAGAACAACCCCGGGTCCCAACCCACGGAGATAATGCCCACTTTGCCTGCTTCTTTGGAAGAAGCATCCACCGAATCAAAATATTCGGGAATTTTGGCATGAGTATCAAAGCTGTCCACGGTGTTAAAATGAGCGGATAATTCCGGCCCCTGCACCGGCAAATCGGTTGCCGAGCCGCCGCAAAGGATCAATACATCCAGCTTGTCTTTAAAATCTAAAATATCATTGACCGAATACACGGGTACGTTTTTAGTTAAGGGGGTTAAAGAGTCCGGGTTTCTTCTGGTAAACACGGCTGAGAGCTCTAAATCATTGGTGTGAGAAATTGCCATTTCTACGCCGCGTCCCAAATTGCCGTGTCCTACAATGCCCACTTTGATTTTTTTTGTTTGATTCATATTTATCCCTCCAAAAGCGTCAATCAATTTCTTACGCAATATTTTAACACGATTTTTTCTGCAATGCAAGATTTTTGATATTTTTTTCTAAAAAATTTTGAATCCGCTTGGAACCTATTGAAATTTTTTCTCGTTTGTGTTACACTAAATATAATACAAGAAGAAGGGTGGAGAATGACGTGCCAAAAAAAGCAAAGCTGATTGTAATCGAAGGGACTGACGCCAGCGGCAAACAGACCCAGTCGGAGCTTTTGTATGAATTTTTTAAAAATGAGAATACTAAGGTGGTAAAGCTTTGCTTCCCCGACTATGAAAGCCCGTCATCCTCTTTGGTCAAAATGTATTTAAACGGAGATTTCGGCAAAACGGCAGACAGCGTGGACGGTAAAATTGCCTCCATCTTTTATGCGGCAGACCGTTATGCTTCCTATAAAACCAAATGGGAAGAAGTGGCAAACGACCCCGATGCGGTGATTATTTTTGACCGTTATGTCACCTCCAATATGATTCATCAGGCGGTAAAAGTTACCGATACCAAGGAAAAGGATGAGTTTTTATCCTGGCTGTTTGACCTGGAATACGGTATTTTCAAACTCCCCCAGCCTGACCATATCATTTTCTTAAATATGCCTCCCGAACACGCCATGGAGCTGATGCGGGATCGTGCCAACAAAATTACCAATGAGTCCTCTAAAGACATCCACGAGTCTGACGAAGCCTACTTAAGAGCTTGCTATGATAACGCTTGTTATGTAGCGGACAAGTACAACTGGACAGTTGTTCCCTGCGCCCGTGACGGAAAAGTCCGTCCCATTGCAGAAATTCAGGAAGAAATCAGGAAACACGTATGCAACTAAAACCTCTCACCATAGAAGACAGAACGCTGTTTTATCAGTATTATCAAGAAAATCCTGCCAAATGCTCCTACCTGAGCTTTGCCAACCTCTTTTTGTGGAAGGATGCGGAAGACATCCACTACTTTGAATATGAAAAGCATTTGGTAGTTACCGGTAAAAGCATCTATGACTCAAGCCGTTATTATATGATGCCCTTAGGCGGTTGCCTTTGCAGAAAATTAAAATCCTATTTAGATTCTTTTGGCAAAGATTATCATATTTATGGAATCACGGCAGCCGATTTGGAATCCGTTCAGAAAAACTGCGGTGAATTTTTTGATATTCGTCGGGAACGGGATATGGATAACTACGTTTATACCACCGAAAAGCTTCGCACCTTAACAGGCAAAAAGCTTCATGGCAAGCGTAATCACATCAATAAGTTCAAAGAGCTTTATCCTAACCATTCCTACGAACCCCTGACGGTGGATAATTTGGAAAAGATACGCCCCTTCCTGGAAGAGTGGTATCAAAAGAAAGCGGAAACCGATTCTTCCATCCTGACTGAAAAAACAGCTCTGGAAAATGCACTTTCCAATTTTGAAGCCCTGAAGCTGCAAGGGGGTATCCTACTGGTAGATGACAAGGTGGTTGCCTTTTCCATCGGGGAGCAATTAAACGAAGATACCGCCCTCATTCATTTTGAAAAGGCAGACACCGACTATCAGGGCGCCTATCCCATGATTAACCAACAGTTTGTGGAGCATGCCTGGAGCCATCTTACCTACGTCAACCGTGAGGACGATATGGGCATCGAAGGTCTAAGAAAGGCGAAACTCAGCTATCAGCCCGATTTAATGGTCGAAATGTACTCCGCCACCCCAAAGGCTTAAAAAAGAACATAGACCGCAAAAAGCATAGGATTTCCTATGTTTTTTGTTTTATAAGGTGAAAATTGTTTTCAACAATTTTGATTAAAATGCTTTTTGCTATCCGCAAACTTCACCTCTCGCTGTACCGACGTACAGCTTCGGGTAACCCTTCGGCTCAGTTTGCGAATTCTATGCCCTTTTTTTGCACCTTACACCACGGTTTGAAAAATTGACTCAAATGAATGAACCTCACCGCTCGCCGTACAGCACGTACGCCGTCGGGCATTGTCAAGGCGTTGCCTTGATTCGATTTTCAAATTCTGCATCCATTTTTCTGCACCTTGCATAGAAATGACCCAAAAAGGAATTTAAACCGCAAAAGGCATGGATTTATTTCCATGTCTTTTTTTATGCCTTCCCCTTGAGGGGGGAACGAAGTGAACGCTGCCAGTGGCAGATACAGTGAACTGAGTGAGTGGCAGTGGTCGAAAAAATCAAAGAAAGGTGAAAACCTGCAGATTTTTTCGGGCACCACAACAGGGCAGGGGGGCCGCTTGCGGTGGATGAGGTGTTGTAGGGGACGATGCCCACATCGTTCCGTTGTATGGCTCCCTGCAACCCTTGATAGAAATTGTAGGGAACGGATTTATCCGTTCCGTCCTATGAGAAACCGTCGCATTGCAACAGGGGAGGGACAATATCAAAAAATCCCTCCCGTATTGGTATATGTTTATTATTTGTTTAGCGAATCCAAATACACCGTCAAAAGTTTTAGGGCTGTTTCTTTTTCCGACGGTGTGCATTGATTTAATTTTTGCCATAGTTCCTCTTGCTTTGCCAGCATAATAGGGTGAGCGGAGGTGAGAATTTCATCAGGAGTAATCTGCATCACTTTGCAGATTCTTAAAACCGTTTCAATTCTCATATTTACACTGCCCCGTTCAATATCTGCATAGGTTCTTGTGGAAAGTTCTGCTGCTTCTGCCACTTCTGCTTGTGTTAGCCCTATTCGTTTGCGCACGTTGTAGAGTTTATTCCCGATCATAGCAAAATCAAAAATAAGCATTATAACTCCTCCTTTTTCTCTATAATATGAATTATACCTCATATTTTACTTGACAAACAGGAATTATTCTGTTATAATGACAGGAAGAATAGTTCCTATAACTTAAAATCTGGAGGTAATGTTATGGATCAGGAAAATAACAATTATATTGAAAAATTTATCAAAAAGCTATGCAAACAGAAAAAGCGGATGTTTTCTTTTATCATAGGGTTGCTTTGTATTATCTTTTCGATGATTTATCTGACTTCTGTTAAAACGAGTGGAGTGATGTCATTTTATCAGTTTTGCTTGATTCTGGCAGCTGCGGCAAATGTTTTTTATGTAACAGATGTGGAGGATAAAAATAAAAATGCACCGGATGTTTTGGTAATAGGCATCATGGTAGTGCTTTTGGGAATGTTGGTAAGAACTGTGCATCTTGGAATACTGTTTTCCTGGAGTTATTGCATTACATACGCTGTATTTTCCGTATGTATTCTATTATTGCTTACAAAGCACGTCAAAAACCAAGGTGATGATAAACTGATTTTTGGTTTTGCTGTTTTGATGGCACTTTACTCCATTTTTGAAATAATCCGAATTAGTTCCATGGCACATATAGTTGTTTTTTCCTGGTGCTATTATAGACTGGCAGAAGTAATGCTATTTTTAAATTATGCTCTTATTTTAAAGTTAAATCAGGACAAATTTGAAACTTTTGGAGAACGACTGGGTTCTTATCGTTTGCAAATTCCGTCTTTACGCATTATGATGTTGATTTTAGCGTTTGTGGCCGTTGTATCTCTTGGAATTGGTGCCATTGCAGAATTTGGCAGCAAGAAAACGGTTGTTAAGTCGCTTCCTGTTACAGTTGATACTAACGAAAATAAATCTTCTGGAACCGTAAGTACAACAACAAACGAAACTGTAAATACCCAAACCGGAACTGTTTCTACTCCTGTGCCTTCGCCTACTACACAGCCGATTGTTGCGAATGAGACGGTTGTCACAGAGGACTATGAGTTTACACTGAATCGCGCTGAATTTTCCTATCGTGTAGAGCCGGATGCACCCCCGCGTTGGTACACTTATTATGACGCACCGGATAATCAAGTATACTTATATATGAATGTCAGTATCAAAAATACACAGAAACAGACTCTTCCCTGTGATGAAATCTACTCCGTTACTGTAGATTACAATGGCGGATATACCTACAGAGGCTTTCATATTGCTGATGATACAGACGGCGATTTCACTTATGCCAATATCACATCTGTGGAACCTTTGCAAACGCTCGGAGTGCACTGTCTGGTAGCCTGCCCGGAAGAAGCTGAAACATCCGAGTATCCAATGTTTGCAACAATCACGATGAAGGATGGCTCGAAATATCAATATACAATCAGATAAAAAGGAGATTTTTATTATGAAAAAATTACTTGCACTGTTGTTAGCATTGTCCGTAGTGTTCATTTTTGCCGCATGTGGTAAAAAAGCAGAAACGCCTTCAACGGTTGGAGTTGCACCGACAGAAACCGGCGAAACAAAACCGGTAGCAGAAAGTGTTGCAATTGGTAATATCATTACAACTGACTTTGCAGAAATTACTGTAGATGAAGCCGGATTGGCAAACGATATTCAAACTTCTATCAAAACCGGAAGCATTACTTACACATCCGGACCAGACAGTTCTGCAGATAAAGAGTTCGTATATATCAGAGGAAGTCTGAAGTATACCGGTAAATCTTCTGTAGTCAGTCCTAACTTCCTGGGCAGCGTTGAGGTTGATGGTTATAGTTACGACATTGATGACAGTATCATTGAATCCAACGGAAGCAGTGTCTTTACTTTGGAACCTCTGATGACCTATCAATATACCCTGTATGCAGAAATTCCTAATGAGTTGGCTGAATCGTTTGATTCCTATACAATGAATTTCGGTTTTGAAGAAGGATTTGACAATACTGTAGTTTATACTTCTTCCGGAGAAACCCAACCTCCTGAATACAATTATACCATCGAAATTATGAAATAATAGTCTTATTTTATACAGCAGGCATATAAGAGGAAAGAATTTTGCAGGACTTCGTAGAAATCTTTGCAGAGCTCTTTCCTCTTTTACAAAATCTGAAAAACAATCTCGAAAAATCCTCCAAAATCCGCTGATTGCAACGGTTTTATGGTGATAAAAAAATTTTTAAAAAATTTGAAAAAAACTATTGACATTTCGGGAAAAGAGTGGTACAATAGTTAAGCTGTCTTACGAAAGACGGCGAATGAACCTTGAAAACTGAATAACATAATGGACCTTGAAAATTCTAGAGTTTTTAATTAGAAACTACGAACGAAATCAAGTAAATCGAGGAAAAGATTAAAGAGCGAAGCGAAAAGCTAGCGAACTTCAATTGTTTATTTTTTTAATGGAAATATACGAGAGAGTTTGATCCTGGCTCAGGATGAACGCTAGCGGCGTGCCTAACACATGCAAGTCGAACGGGGTACCCGAAACGGAGACTTCGGTTGAAGTTTTGGACTACCTAGTGGCGGACGGGTGAGTAACGCGTGAGCAATCTGCCTCACAGAGGGGGATAACACAGAGAAATTTGTGCTAATACCGCATAATGTAGCGAAGAGACATCTTTTTGCTACCAAAGATTTATCGCTGTGAGATGAGCTCGCGTCTGATTAGCTAGTTGGTGGGGTAACGGCCTACCAAGGCGACGATCAGTAGCCGGACTGAGAGGTTGAACGGCCACATTGGGACTGAGACACGGCCCAGACTCCTAC
>JAZNNT010000127.1:0-12961 GCA_045580405.1 Clostridia bacterium | reverse complement strand
GATGAATACATTCAGTATGTGATGAAATGGATGTTTGACAACAAGTAAACGAAAAAAAGGACATTTACGATGAAAATAGCAACAACTACGAGAGGGATACAGCCTTTTGTTGACACACCTGAACAGGTGATATCTGTTTGTGCGGACGCGGGATTTCGGTATTTGGATTACAACTTTGGAAATGCATTGGACGAACCCGACCATTGGCTGATGTCAGACAGCTGGAGGGATACTGTAACAAATATTAAGCAAACGGCAGACGCTTTGGGAATCCGTTTTGTGCAGGCACACGCTCCGGATGTGGTTATCCGAGGAGACTACACATCCGATAGGGGGATTCGTGCCACGATTCGTGCCATTGAGGCGTGCAGCATTCTGGGAATCTCTAATATGGTGGTTCATTCCGGTTTTTTTCTGCAATATAAATATCCAAATGACCAAGAAGCATATTTTGAGGCGAACAAGCCGTATTTTCAAGCTTTGATTCCTGCAATGGAACAGTATCAGGTACATATTTTATTTGAAAATACCACCTTCAGACATTGTCCAAAGGGATGTTATTTTCCGATATTGGCGAAGGATTTGAATGCTTTGGTTTCCTATATGAACCATCCTTTATTCGGAGCCGTGTGGGATGTGGGACACGCCAATATCGACGGCATTGATCATGAAAAAGAAATTCTGGAGTTGGGTGCTAATTTAAAAGCGATTCATGTTCATGATAATAACGGGGAAAAGGATGAGCATCTGGTTCCTTTTATGGGGACCCTGAATGCAGATTCCTTGATGAGAGGGTTGGTTCGGTCTGGATATTCCGGATATTTCACATTGGAAATCAAGAACTTTTTCCAATACCGCCATCATGCCCCTGATGGTGTGTTGCAAAATATTGATTTGGCACTGAAAAAAGAGTCGCTTTCTTTAATGCATTCGGTGTGCCGATATATACTTTCCGCTTATGGAGTCTACGAAGAATAAAAGGAGATAGCAACTATGAAATTTGACAAAATTATGATAGACGATCAAGCAGAACTCTGGACCTATATTTGCGACCAGAATCCCTGGTACCGGCGAAAAGCCATTTTGATTCTGCCCGGTGGCGGATATGAATTTTTGGATAACTTTGTGGAAGGGGATCCGGTTGCGCAAGCGTTTTTGCCACACGGATTTAACGCATTCGTGCTTCGGTACTCCGTAAACAAGATGAAAAACAAATTCCCCGACCAGTTGATTCAGGCAACCAAAGCAATGAAGCATATCCGTGACCATGCCGAAGAATACGGTATCGACCCGGAAGAAGTGTATGCACTTGGTTTTTCTGCCGGCGGACACTTATGCGGTACGTTGGCGACCATGTGGATGAGGGAAGAACTGCAGCAAGCAGTTCCCATGCCCTATGGCTATAACAAGCCAAAAGGTGTTATCTTGATGTATCCTGTGGTAACGGGAGACCCTGCATATTCTCATCAGGATAGTTTTAAGAATTTACTCTGTACTCAAAATCCTACCAAAGAAGAACTGGCGTCGGTCAGCTTAGAAAATCTGGTGGATGAAAACACGGTTCCGGCCTTCATTGTGCATGGTGGTGCAGATGACGCCGTTCCCGTGGAGAACTCACTCATTTTGGCAACGGCATACCGCAAAGCAAATGTTCCTTTTGAACTGCATATCTATCCGCACAGAAGGCACGGCTTTGGATTAGGAAATGAAATTACAGGTCAGGCTGATTATCATATCGGCGAAAATATCAGCCGTTGGGTAGAGCAGGCAGTCCTTTGGATGAAAACTTTGTAATGACAACAACGAAAAGGAGACCTTTATGAAAATTCTGGTTTGTATTAAACAAGTGCCAGGTTCTTCCAATGTGGAAGTAGATCCGGTAACCGGCGTATTAAAAAGAGATGGGATTCAGAGCAAAATGAATCCCTACGATTTATATGCAATTGAAACAGCACTGTCGTTAACTGAGCAGTACGGCGGAACTGTGGAGGTTATCACCATGGGGCCTCCTCAGGCAAAAAGTATTATTACCGAGGCTATTTGTATGGGTATCAAGAAAGGTTCTGTTCTCTCTGACAGAAAATTTGCAGGGGCAGATGTTTTGGCAACTGCATACACCATTTCCCAGGGTATTCAAAAAGCAGGGGAGTATGATATCATCCTTTGCGGGAAACAGACTACTGATGGTGATACCGCTCAGGTTGGTGCCGAGGTGTCTGAATTTTTGGGGATTCCCAATGTGGCAAATGTGTTGTCTGTTGCGGATGTGACGGCAGAGGATATTACGGTAGCTGCATCCTTAGACGATAAGGTTGCCACTATGAAGGTAAAGCTTCCTTGCTTACTTTCCGTAGACGGAGACATTAATTCTCCCAGACTGCCGTCTTATAAGGTGTTACAAACCGTTACCGATGATCTTATCAATATTTACACCTTCTCCGACTTTTCAGATCAGAATCCCGACCATTACGGGCTTTCAGGCTCTGCCACCCAGGTGGAACGGATTTTTCCGCCGGAAAAGAATGCCGAAAAACACACAATTTCCGGGGATTCTACCCAGCAGGCAGCAGGTTTGTATCAGTTAATCCGTAATCGGAAACTGGTGTAGAGAGGGGGAAGTGTGATGGGAAAATTAGTAATCAATCAGAATCTTGTTACCAAAGAAAATGCTCCCCAAATTCAGTCCCTTTGCCCCTTTGGTGCAATTTTATATGAAAATGATAAATTAGATATTTCCTCCGCCTGCAAAATGTGTAAGCTTTGCGTCAAAAAATCAGGCGGTGTGGTAACTTACGAAGAAGATGTGAAAAAAAGTGTGGACAAATCCCTTTGGAAGGGGATTTGTGTCTACGTGGAGCATATGGCAGGAAAAATTCACCGTGTAACCTATGAGCTTTTGGGAAAAGCGGCGGAACTTGCCAAAGTGACCGGTCACCCCGTATATGCGCTGATGATGGGTGCCTCCATTGGAAACAGTGCAGAAAAACTATTGCACTACGGAGTGGATCAGGTCTTTGTGTATGACAAAGCGGAGCTTAAGGATTTTCGGATTGAGCCTTATACCGCTTGTTTCTGTGATTTTATTGAAAAAATAAAACCCTCCTCCGTGTTGGTTGGCGCCACCAATTTAGGTCGTCAGCTGGCACCTCGGGTGGCTGCAAGACAGCGAGCAGGGTTAACCGCAGACTGCACCGTTTTAGAAATGAAAGAAAATACGGATTTGGTGCAGATTCGTCCTGCATTCGGCGGTAACATTATGGCGCAGATTATTTCGCCGGATACCCGTCCTCAGTTCTGTACCGTCCGTTATAAAGTGTTCTCAGAACCTGCTCCCACCCGGGAAGCGAAGGGTGAAATTGTTTCCATGGACATTGCAACCGAAAAGCTTTCCTCTGCTATTTCTGTGCTTTCTACCGTGGATAAACCCAAAGATATTGACATTTCCGAAGCGGACGTGGTGGTGGCTGTTGGCAGAGGTGCTATGAGTGAAGCACTTCGCAATCAGGCAAAGGAACTTGCTGATTTGCTTGGCGGTGTATTGGCTTGTACCAGACCGCTGGTGGAAGCAAACATTATGGATGCCAAGCATCAGATTGGTCTTTCCGGCAGAACCGTAAAACCGAAATTTATCATTTGTCTGGGCATTTCCGGTGCTGTTCAGTTTGCCGCAGGCATGAAAGCCTCCGATTGTATTGTAGCGGTCAATACCGATCCCTCTGCTCCCATTTTTGACGTGGCACACTATGCCATTGTGGGAGATGTGACTGAAATTTTACCTCAACTGATTGCAAACATCAAGGAGGGCGAAGCAAATGTGTAACGAAAGAAACAAAGTAACCTTTGAAGATATTAAAGCATTGCAGGATATTTTAGGTGCAGAAAATGTGTTGACAGGCGATGCCATCAGCCCCGACTATGCCCACGATGAACTGGGTGGTATTGAAAAAATGCCCGAGGTGTTAATCCGTGTACATACCACCGAAGAAATTTCCGAAGTAATGAAATTGGCATACCAAAAAACGATTCCCGTTACCGTTCGTGGAAGCGGTACCGGACTGGTTGGCTCTGCCGTTCCTATTTGTGGCGGCATTTTAATGGAAACTACCAAAATGAATAAAATTTTGGAGCTGGATACCGATAATTTAACCGTAACCGTTCAGCCCGGTGTTCTGTTGATGGAACTGGCGGCGTTTGTGGAAGAAAACGACTTTTTATACCCTCCTGATCCGGGCGAAAAATCTGCTACCATTGGTGGCAATATTTCCACCAATGCAGGCGGGATGAGAGCGGTAAAATATGGTGTTACCCGTGATTATGTGCGTGCCTTGACCGTGGTAATGCCCAATGGAGAAATTGTGGAGCTTGGAGCAAAGGTTGCAAAAAACAGCTCCGGCTACAGCTTAAAAGATTTGGTTGTGGGTTCTGAAGGAACCTTGTGTATTATCACCGAGGCAGTGTTGGAAGTAATTGCACTTCCCAAAGTTTCTTTGTCTTTGTTGGTGCCTTTTGCCGATATGAAAAGTGCCATTGAGGCGGTGCCTCAGATTTTTCGCTCCAAAATTACTCCTACCGCAATCGAATATATGTCTCGTGACACTATTCTGTTTGCAGAAGACTATCTGGGCAAAAAATTTCCCGATACGAAAAATGATGCCTACATCCTCTTGACCTTTGACGGAAATACTGAGTCGCAGGTAGATGCGGATATGAAGGCTGTGGCAGATTTATGTCTTTCTATCGGGGCATTGGATGCCTATATTGTGGACACCGAGGAACGCAAAAAATCCGTTTGGTCTGCCCGTGGTGCATTTTTGGAAGCCATTAAAGCATCCACACCTGAAATGGATGAATGCGACGTGGTGGTGCCTGTTAACCGTGTGGATGAATTTATTAAGTTTACTCATGCCTTGGCAGAGGAACAAAAAGTTCGTATTCCCAGCTTCGGTCACGCAGGTGACGGCAACTTGCATGTATACATCTGTCGTGATAGTTTGAATGATGCTGACTGGGAAAACACCTTGTCCGTATGCTTTGATAAAATGTATGAAAAAGCAGAAGAACTGGGAGGTTTGGTTTCCGGAGAACATGGCATCGGCTATGCGAAAAAAGAATACTTAAAAAAACAGCTTGGTGATGTGCCGATTGGCATTATGCAGGGCATAAAAAAGGTGTTTGACGACAAAAACATCTTAAATCCCGGCAAAATCTGTTTTTAATCTTTTTCATATTTTTGATATTTTTCATAGTTTTGACAGTTTGATATTTTGACATTTTAGTTGTTTAAGGAATCAGAAAAGGAACTAATATAATGTTGGAATGGATTTTTGGTATCTTTGCTCTTTTGGGAGCATTGGACCGCATTACAGGGAATCACTTAAAAATCGGAGAAGAATTTGAAAAGGGAATCCTGTCTGTTGGAACCTTAGCAGTTGCCATGGTTGGGATGATTACCATTGCGCCTACCTTGGCAAACCTTTTGACTCCTGCCTGCAGTTGGATCAGTCAACAGCTTGGCATTGATGCCTCTTTTTTAGGTGGCTTCGTGGCAAACGATATGGGGGGCGCTTCCATCGCGGTAAGTCTTTCCAAGACTCCCTGGAGCCGTTTTCACGGGCTTGTGGTTGCTGCAATGATGGGGGTAACCATCTGCTTTACCATCCCTGTGGCATTAAAAATGGTAAAAAAAGAATATCATAAGGATATGTTGACCGGAATATTATGCGGTGTTGCCACCATTCCCTTAGGATGCCTGGCATCGGGACTGTTTATGGGCTTTCCTTTTTTAGAACTTCTTTTAAATTTACTACCCGTCATTCTCGTAGCTTTTCTCACTTGTTTGGGACTTATTTTTTGCCCGGAGTTTTCTCGGAAAGTGTTTCAGGGAATCGGCAATGTGGTGCTTGCTATCATTACCGTTGGTCTTGCAGCAGGAATTTTTACCCATTTAACGGGTTATGTGTTAATTCCCGGTATGGCTCCCGTCACAGAGGGCTTTCTGACTGTTTCCGGCATTGCTATGATTTTGGCAGGCGTATTTCCGTTCATTGCCGTACTGTCCAGGTTACTTCAGAAACCGTTTTCCTGGTTAGGAGAGAAAATGGGAATGAATGAAGCATCAGTTGTGGGGCTTGTTTCCTCTTTGGCAAACAGTATTCCCACCTTCACCTTAGTGGAAAAAATGAATGCCCGCGGTATTATCATCAATATGGCATTTGTCACCTCTGCATCCTTTGTTTTGGGAGATCACCTTGCCTTTACCATGGCATTTGACGGCGTTGCCATTCCTGCAATGGTTATCGGGAAATTAACCGGCGGCGTTCTGGCGATTTTGGTTGCCGTTGTAGTTTGTAACCGTTCCTCGAAGAAACAGCAGGAGGAATTATAATGAAGAAAAAGCAGTGGCTTTGGGCAGTTTTTTTCGTCTACGTGGCGATTGTTTTAAAACTAACGGTGTTTCGCCAACATACCATGGATGAGCCTCAGTGGAATCTGAGTTTGTTTACACAGCTGATTCAAGTGTATGAAACCAATGGTCTTTGGCCGTTTTTACGTTTGTTTTTGGGGAATATCGGATGGTTTGTACCCTTTGGCTTTTTGATTCCGTTTTTGTGGAAAAAACAAACCTTTTGGAGGGTAACTGCAGGCGGAACACTGTTTTCTTTCGTCATTGAAATTCTTCAGCTTTTGTTCCGAAAAGGATACTGTGAGCTGGACGATTTGATTTTAAATACCGTAGGCTGTATGCTGGGATATGGTTTTTACTACTTTGTAAGGAAGACATATTGCAGAAAACGTGTGAAAAAATAAAGCATTCCTAAAAAAATTTCTTGACAAATAAAGCCTAAAAAATTATAATGGAAACAGAGCAAAAAAATGCTCAAAAGAAAGGGTGAATAAAAATGGTAATCGGTACCACAAAAGAAATTAAAAATCACGAATATCGTGTGGGTTTAATTCCCGATAACGTGGAAGTATTGGTAAAAGACGGTCATACTGTTTATGTAGAAACAAACGCCGGAGCGGTTGTTGGTTTCACAGATGAGATGTATGAAGCCGCCGGTGCCGTTATCTTAAAAACCCCCGGAGAAGTCTTTGAAAAATCTGATATGATTATCAAAGTAAAAGAACCGGAAGAATGCGAATATCAGTACTTAAGAGAAGGTCAGATTTTATATACCTATTTGCATATTGCTCCCAATCCGGCTTTAGGGGAAGCACTCTTAAAAAGCGGTGTGAAGGCAGTGGCTTACGAAACCATCACCGATAAAGACGGAAACCTCCCGTGCCTTCGTCCCATGAGTCAGATTGCAGGCAGATTGAGTATTCAGGAAGGTGCAAAATACTTAGAAAAATCCTTTGGCGGACGCGGTATCTTACTGGGCGGTGTTCCCGGTGTGGAACGTGGTAAAATTGCCATTATCGGTGGCGGTATTGCAGGTACTTATGCTGCAAAAGCTGCAGTGGGCAGTGACGCTCAGGTAACGCTTTTGGATATTAACTTAAACCGTTTGACGTATTTAGAAGATGTGTTCGGTGCATCCGTTACCACCTTGTATAGCTCTGAAGCAAACATTCAAAAAGTGTTGAAAGAAGCTGATTTGGTAATCGGTTCCGTACTGATTCCCGGCGGTAAAACTCCTAAGCTGGTTCGCAAAGAACATTTAAAACTGATGAAAAAAGGTGCTGTAATTGTGGATATCGCAATTGACCAGGGTGGTTGCTGCGAAACCTCCCGCACCACCACTCATGATGACCCCGTATTCATTGAAGACGGAATCGTGCATTACTGTGTAGGCAATATGCCCGGTGCTGTGCCTTATACCTCTACGATGGCACTTTCCAACGCTACCTTCCCCTATGCAAGAATGATTGCCAATATGGGATTGGAAAAGGCAGTGAAAAAAGATCCCGGTCTTTTAAACGGTGTGAATATGTATGACCATCAGTGCACCAATAAAAACGTGGCAAAAAGCTTAGGCTACGACTACGTTGATTTGAAGAAATTAATCTAAGAAAAACTGAATTTTAAAATGACAATACTGTAACAAGTATTGTCATTTTTTTATGTTAGTGATATAATGAACTTGCGAAGCAAATTCATTGAATTGCACTGCATGTATTGTGAAAGTACTTGTATTCAATGCTCTAATGAACCAAAAAGGAGAAACATCTATGGCGTGGTATGACGAAGCCATTTTTTATCATATATACCCTTTGGGCATGACTGATGCCCCTGAATTAAATTCCTATGAGGGAGGGGAGCATCGCTTAAACCAACTAATTCCCTTTATCACAAAAATCAAAGAGCTGGGCTGTAATGCCTTATATATCGGACCGTTGTTTGAATCGGTGGGACACGGATACGAAACCACCGACTACAAAAAACTGGATTCCAGACTTGGCATCAACGAAGACTTAACCAATTTTGTGACAAAATGCCATAAAGAGGGAATCCGTGTGGTGTTGGATGGTGTATTCAATCATACCGGACGTGACTTTTTTGCATTCCGTGATATCAAAGCCAATCGGGAAGCATCCCGCTATCGGGATTGGTATTGCAATGTGAATTTTTGCGGCACTAATGAATATAACGACGGCTTTTCCTACGATAACTGGGGCGGTTACGATCTGCTTGCAAAACTCAATCAGCATAATCCCGAAGTGAGAAACTATATCTGCGATGTGATTCGGTTTTGGATCAGCGAATTTGATATTGACGGTATCCGTTTAGATGCAGCTGACGTGCTGGACTTTGGCTATATGCAAATGCTTCGGCAGGTGGCAAGAGAAGTGAAAGAGGATTTTTGGCTGATGGGAGAAGTCATTCACGGAGATTACATTCGTTGGGTGAATGAAGATACTCTGCATGCCGTGACCAATTATCATTTACATAAAGCCTTATATTCCGGGCATAATGACCACAACTATTTTGAAATTGCCCATACTGTGAAACGGTTATACGAAATGGGTGGCAACAATCCTAATGGACTAAAGCTCTATAATTTTGTGGACAATCACGATGTGGAACGGATTTATACCAAATTACAAGATAAAAACCATCTGATTCCTGTTCATATTCTGCTTTATACATTGCCGGGAGTACCGTCATTGTATTACGGTTCGGAATACGGCATCGAAGGTCGCAAGGAATACGGTTCTGACCGTTCCTTAAGACCTGCCATCACCTTAGAACAATACGAAAGTGCGACTAAAGATAACAATTTGACCAAACTGCTTATGCGGCTTTCCAAAATCCGAAAGGAAAATAAAGCACTTTCCTACGGCAGCTATCGGGAAGTTCTGTTAACCAATCAGCAGTATGCTTTTTATCGGGAATATGCCGGGGAATCTGTGTTGGTTTGTGTGAACAACAGTAACCAGGATTCTGTAATCAACGTAGCGGCAGGGGACTGCACTGCTTACATCGGCGGACTTTCCGGTGAAACCATCACCGCAACTGACGGACGTTTTTCGGTAACGGTGAAGGCAAATTCCGGAGAAGTCTGGTTACCGGCATCAGATGGTGTGAAGCCGGCAGAACTGATTGCATTTCAGGTTAAAACAACTGTTTCTGCTGTTTCAGAACAACCTAAAATATCTGAACCGATTGCAGAAACTGAGGAAGAAACGAAAAAAGAACCTAACATAAAAACGAACAAATCTTTTGAGGAAATGAGCGTTTCGGAATTGCAGGAAGCCATTTTAGAAAAAATGGCAAAAAACGGCCCTGTTACCGAACAAATGAAAAAAGATGTTCGGGAAAATGTGTACCATAATTCACTCATCACCTGGGTGAAAAGCTTTCGATAAACAGGAGGAACGAACGATGAAAAAACTGCTTTGTTTAAGATGTAACAGCGAAATGAAATACGGCGGTACCCGCAAACTGCAGTTAGGGGAAACCGGTTGGGTATTGGGAGACTTGCCGAATTTACTTGCAGGAGCATTGGAAGTGGATATTTATTCCTGTCCGAATTGCGGAAAATTGGAGTTTTATCACAAGGAAGCCGAACAGGATGGTATTGCTCAGGTGCAATGTCCCGCTTGCGGCAAAAAACACGATTGTGATTATCCGAAATGTCCGTTCTGCGGACACCGTTATTACGGAAGATAAGGAATCAGCAATATGTCATACTTACTTAGTACACTTGGATTAGCGGTGCTGATTGTGGCATCGTTCATCAAAGGGGAAACCATCAAAAAAACATTATACTTAGTACTGGCGGGAAATCTGCTGGTAGCAACCAGCTATTTGTTTACCGATAACGGTGTAAACGGTGCAATTTCCAGCTACATTGGTAGCGCTCAGGCACTTATCAACATCTTTTTTGCAAAAAGGAACAAAAAGATTCCTGTTTGGCTGTTGGTTGTTTATGCCTTATCCTTTATTGTGGCAAATTTTGCCGTATTGTCGGATGCGATTGGCATTGTTGCACTGATGGCAACCCTTTGCTTTGTGGGATGTGTGTCTTCTAAAACTGGGACAGGATACCGCATCTGGCAAACAGCAAACAATTTGTTGTGGATTTTATACGATATTCTGTCAGCATCCTACGGACCTCTTGTGACACATAGTGTTCTGTGCTTGTTCACATTGGCAGGGATTTTGTGGAATGACCTTAGAAAAAAGGAGCGTGCATAATATGAAAATATATATTGTAAGACACGGGGACCCCGACTATGCCATCGATTCGTTAACCGAAAAGGGATGGCGGGAAGCAGAACTGTTATCCCAGCGGATGAAACAAATCCCTATTGACGATTTTTACTGTTCACCTTTGGGACGGGCACAGCATACTTTAAAGCCCACTTTGGAAAAGACAGGGAAAACTGCAGAGACACTTCCTTGGCTTCGGGAATTTGAAGGGCGAAAGGATGGCACCATTCCCGGAACCAGCAGAGTTGCCTGGGATATTCCGCCATCAATTTGGTGCAACGAACCCAAATTCTATACTTTAGACCAATGGCAGAAAACCACCTGGATGGCAGAAAGCACTGCACCCGACGCTTATCCCGAAGTAAAAGAGGGAATTGACGAACTGCTTTTGCGCTACGGCTGGAAGCGTGACGGCATGGTATATCACGGCGGTGAAGACAAGAATATTGCTCTGTTCTGTCATTTCGGATTGGGCAGTTTGGTGATGGGATATCTTTTGGGGATTCCGCCCGTGGTGGCACAAAACAGCTTCTATTTGGTACCCACTTCGGTAACAACCTTGGTTACTGAAACCGATTCCACGGGAGCATCCCACTTCCGTGCTACCGGCGTAGGAGATATTTCTCATCTCTATGCAGGAGGGGAGCCTATGTCGGAATCGGGGTTATACCCTACTTTTGAAAAATAGGCAAAAAGAAGGAGCAAAGGAGCAAAAGAAATGAAAATATCAGTATTAGATGTAAAAACTTTAGGCAACGACCTGGATTTTTCCGGGATTCACAAGCTGGGTGATGTTACTGTATACGATTTAACCACTCAGGAGCAGGTGGTTGAAAGAATCCAAGATGCCGAAGTTCTAATTTTAAATAAAGTGAAATTAAACAAGGATAATTTGCCGTATGCCAAAAATCTGAAGCTTATCTGCATTACCGCAACCGGTTTTGACAATGTGGATATCGACTATTGTAAAGAACATGGCATTGCCGTTTGCAATGTGGTGGGGTATTCTACCGACAGCGTGGTACAACTGACCGTTTCTATGGCGTTTTCTTTGGCAACCAATTTGCTATCCTATGACAAATTTGTAAAATCAGGAGACTACACCAAAAGCGGAATTTTCAATCGGGTAGAACCGGTATTCCGGGAGATTTCTGCTCTCACCTGGGGCGTGGTAGGTCTGGGAAGCATTGGTGGCAAAGTGGCAAGCATTGCAAAAACTATGGGGTGCAAGGTCCTTGCCTATAAAAGAACTCCCGTAGCGGAATTTGAATGTGTGGATTTAGATACCCTATGCCGTGAAAGTGACATCATCACCGTGCATACCCCCTTAAACGACGGCACGTTCCATTTAATTAACGAACAGCGTTTGTCCCAAATGAAAGACGGCGTAATTTTGGTGAATGTGGCTCGTGGTGCGGTGTTTGACGAAGAAGCGGTTACCAAAGCCGTGCTGGATGGAAAAATCGGCGGCTTGGGTGTGGATGTGTATTCCACCGAGCCTATGCAAAAAGACAGTCCCTATCAGAAGCTTTTAGACCGTGACAATGTGATTTTTACCCCACATATGGCTTGGGGTGCCTATGATGCCCGTCAAAGATGTATTGATGAAATCGAAGCAAATATCAAAAGTTTTTTAGAAGGCGGTATGAGAAGCCGTCTGGTATAACTTTTTAAATAAAAAAGGAGGAAACGAGAATGAAAAAAATCTTGAATTTGTTGTTGGTATTTTGTATGCTGTTTGGTATGCCCGTCTCTGCCGACGATACGATGTGCGAGGGCTATCCCAAGCCGGAACGGTTTGTTACCTTAAAAATTCCGTTTCCGGAAGAATTAGCCGATAACGATTCCTGGCGTACCGTGGCAAGATATCAGGATTCCAAGCAGGCAATCCCGTTGTCAGACAGCTATGGCGGGTATGTGTATGCTATTGTTCCCCATGAACATAAAGACAGAGCCATCGAAGCCTTTGTGCCGGACAAGATTCCGTTTACGGATAACACCGAAAACAACTACGAATTTTATGTGATGGATAATTTGTCCCGTGTGGGTATTATTTTAGGAAACGAAAAAGGGGAAGCATTGCCTTTTGCCAATGTAACCCGTGCAGAAGCCACCGCTATGATTATGCGGTTTTTAGGAATTTCTCCCTTGGTAAATTCTGATATGCCCTTTACGGATGTGGCACGAAATGATTGGTTTTACGGGAATGTGGCAGCCCTCTATGAAGCAGGCATTGTGATGGGGGATTCCGAAACCACCTTTTCACCCCAGCGAAATGTGACCCGCGAGGAAATTACCGTGATG
>JAZNNT010000126.1:0-18754 GCA_045580405.1 Clostridia bacterium | reverse complement strand
AGCATACGCAACCTTTGCCAACAACGGCGTGTATGTGGAGCCTACCACCATTTTGGAAATTCGTGACAGTCACGGAAAAACTGTGGTAACCGTAACCCCCGAATCCCACGTTGCCATGAGCGAAAAAACTGCAGAGCAAATGCATCAGATGCTGTTGGCAGTGGCGCAGAACGGTACCGGTACCGGTGCCCGTATCAGCGGCGTGAAGGTCGGCGGTAAAACCGGTACTACCGATGATGATAAAGACAGATGGTTTGTGGGATACACTCCCAACTACGTTGCAGCAGTGTGGTACGGATTCGATATTCCCAAAAGCATGGCATATGTCAGCGGAAATCCCGCTTTAAACGCTTGGAAAAAAGTAATGGACCCCATTATGCAGAATGCTCCCCGCAGAGAATATGCCACCAAAACGCCTGCTGTGATTCCCTCATCTGCCATGACGGTAAAAATTTGTACCATCACCAATCTGCTGCCTGCAGAACACTGTATTGCTGCAGGTACCGTGGATATGGCAAGCTTCTATGAAGGTCAGATTCCTACAGAATACTGCACTGAAGAAGTGCATAACGGCGTCGTGAATTTAGGAGACCTGTTCGGTGTGGATCCGGAATCCGTGCCGGAGCCGAGTATGCCTCCTGTGCCGGATAATCCCGAAAATGCAGTACCCACTCCATCTGCACCGGCAACTGCAGAACCCACTGTTGCACCGGCAGCATAATGCATTCCGGAACAATTGCATACAAAAAGAGCAAGTATCGGATACTTGCTCTTTTTATTTTGATTGGCTCAAATGCCTTTTTTACTTTGCATGAAAATACGCAATCAATAGATAATAAAATCGAAAACCGAAAGAAATTTGTTTCTTTTCCCGACGGCATACATAAGAGTACGCCAAGGGTGAGGTTGATTCGTATAGTGCCATTTTTCAAATTTCGTTAGAGAGGTCTCTTTCTGACTGCCATAGCATGTGCTGCAAACCCTTCCAATTCCGCAAAGTTTCCGGCTTTATCCTTTACCGATACAAAGCCTTCTTTGGTAACGTAGCCAAAGGAGGAACGCTTCATAAAGTCTAAAACGCCAACGGAGGAATAAGTTTTTGCAAAACCGCCGGTAGGCAGAATTGCGTTGGGGCCCATTAAGAAATTACACAAGGTAACGGGAGTCCATTCCCCTAAGAGAATTTCCCCTGCATTTTTAATCTGGGGAAGCACGTCAAAGGGTTTATCGCAAAGCACTTCCATATGTTCGGGTGCATATTCGTTCACAAAAGCTACGGACTGGGCGAAATTATCGGTAATAATTGCACCGCCGTAGGTAGATAAGTTGGTGTTGATAAAATTCTGGCGAAGCTCCGGCAATTCTTTGATATATTCGGTTGCTAATTTACAAACTTCCTGCACAAACGCTTCGTTATGACATACCAAAAGCGCCGCAGAGTCGGGACCGTGTTCTGCTTCGATGAGCCAGTCTAAGGCTGCTTTTTTGGGGTCGGTGGAATCGTCACACAAAATGATGGATTCGCTGGGACCTGCCGGCAGACCGGTGTCGATATAATTTGCCAATACACGTTTTGCCGCAGTGGCATACGCATTACCGGGACCGATGACTTTTCTGGTTTTCGGAATAGTTTCGGTGCCGAAAGCAACTGCCGCAATCGCCTGAATACCGCCTACTTTAAAGATTTCGGTAATTCCCAACAGCTTTGCCGCAGTTAAAATAGCATCGTCCACTTTGCCTTCTTTGTTGGGAGGAGTTACCACCACAATTTTTTCCACGCCTGCAACCACTGCGGGAACACCCAGCATCAGAAGAACGGAAGGAAAGCTTCCCTTTCCGCCGGGAACATACAGACAAACGCTTTCAATGGGAGTGGTTTTTTCTCCTGCTAAAATACCCTTGTCCACTTCGGTCATCCACATTTCTTCCGGCTTCTGTTTTTCGTGGAAGGTGCGAATATTGTGATATGCGTAGGTGATTGCCTCTTTGGAGGTGGCATCAATACGGTGATAAGCTTCTTCGATTTCTTCGCAAGTTACCTTCATGGTTTCCGAAGTCAAAGAAATTTTATCGAATTTTTCGGTATATTTTAAGACCGCTTTGTCTCCGTTTTCCTTTACGTCCCAAGAAACTTCTCTTGCCACTTCCATGTAAGCGGTAATATCAATTTCCGCACGTTTTAAAATGAACTCCTTCTTTTCGGGAGTGAGTTCGCTGTATTTATAAATGTTCATAAGAAAGCTCCTAAAAAACAAAAATATAAAAAGATCAAAAAAACTAAAAAATTAGACTTTTAAATTACGGCTGCCGGGTTTTACCAGAGGCAGTTTTCCTTCCTTACAGATGGGGCAGTTTTCCGGTTCAAAGGATTCCACCGCCATAGAAAGCACAGAATAATAGGGAACGCCGAAATCAATCTGTCCGCCGGTTCTGTCCACAATGGAACCAACACCGCAAACAATACCGCCTGCATCCTGAATCAGCTTGATAACTTCCTTGACGGAGCCACCGGTGGTAACAACGTCTTCTACTACTAACACTCTCTGTCCTTTTTCCACACCGAAGCTGCGGCGGAAGGTCATTTCCCCGTTTTCTCTTTCCGCAAAAATATTGGGAACATTTAAGTGACGGGAAACTTCATAAGACATTAAGATTGCACCGATTGCAGGTCCGCAAACCACATCGGGTTTGTTATCCCCCAAACGGTCTGCCAGTTCTTTACATAACAGCTCAGATAATTTTGCATCTTTGAAGATTTTTGCACACTGTAAGTATCTGTTGGAATGACGTCCGGAGGTCAGTAAGAAATGGCCTTCCAGCAAAACACCCGCATCTTTTAACAGTTCCAATGCTTTTTCGTTGGTAATCATGGTATCAAATCCTTTCTTTATGCCACACAAAATGTGTTATTTTTCATTCGTCATTGTTAAGAATCTAACAATTCCATTTATTATAGCATACTTTTTCCGAAAATGCTATAGTTTTTTGTAAAAATTTAAGAAAAATTACAATTTCTTGAATTTATGATATTTTGCTTGATTTTTACCTATGGGATATAGTATAATAAAACAAGTAAAAGAGGAGGTGCGCTCTATGAAATGTCCCTACTGCGGATTTCATGAAAGTAAAGTAATTGATTCCAGACGGTTGGAGGAAACCAATTCTATCAAACGCCGTCGGGAATGTTTATCCTGTGAAAAACGGTTTTCTACTTACGAAAGAGTAGAGTTAGCCCCCTTAGTTGTTATCAAAAAGAACGGTGACCGAGAACAGTTTGACCGTCAGAAGCTTCTTCGGGGCATTATGCATGCCTGCGAAAAACGTCCTGTCTCCATCGACACGATGGAAAAGCTGGTATCCGAAGTGGAAACTCAACTGAACAACGAGCTGATGCAGGAAGTGGAAAGTGAAAAAATCGGCGAACTGGTCATGGATAAGTTAAAAGAAGTAGACGAAGTTGCCTATGTGCGTTTTGCTTCGGTATACCGTCAGTTCCGTGATATCAACACCTTTATGGAAGAATTGCAGAAGCTTTTAAAATAGTTTTTTTGGAAGGATTTATGATATGAAATCAAAAAAAGTGGCTGTTGGAATGAGCGGTGGCGTGGATTCTTCAGTTTGTGCGTTGCTGCTTTGGGAGGCAGGCTACGAGGTTTCGGGAATTACGCTGCTGCTGCACGGCGGCAACACAAACGAAAAAGTTTGCGGTTCCACCTCCGATATTGACGATGCCAAAGCAGTTGCCGAAAACTTAGGCATCCCACTTTACGTTTGCGATCAGAAAAAAGCATTTGAATGCCAGGTTATCGACCGCTTTTCCAAAAGCTACGAGCTTGCCGAAACCCCGAATCCCTGCATTCTTTGCAACCGCTATATGAAATTTGATGCCATGCTTTCGGAAGCATTGGCACTGGGAATGGACTATATTGCCACAGGGCACTATGCCCGTGTGGAATACGATGAGTCCTCGGGACGCTATCTTTTAAAGAAAGCAATCGATGAAACCAAAGACCAAAGCTACGTGCTTTATTCCTTAACCCAACACCAATTATCTCACACCCTGTTTCCGCTGGGAAATTTAGAAAAATCCCAAGTCAGAGAACTTGCAGAACAAAAAGAATTAAAAACTGCCCATAAAAAAGAAAGTCAGGATATCTGCTTTGTGCCGGACGGTGACTACGCCTCCTTTATCCGCCGTTACCGTGGTGTGTCATTTCCCGAAGGCAATTTTGTGGACAAAGATGGCAACATTTTGGGAAAGCATAAGGGCATCATTCACTACACCGTTGGTCAACGAAAAGGTTTGGGATTATCTTTCCCCTGCCCCATGTATGTGATTTCTAAAAATTTAGATACCAATACCGTGGTATTAGGTCCCATTGACCAACTGTATCAGACCACCTTCTATGCCACCGACATCAACCTCATTGCGGTGGAAAAAATTGAAGGGGAACTTCAGGTATCCGCTAAAATCCGCTACAATCAGAAAGAGCAACCTGCAACTGTCACGCAAATTGATGAAAACACTATAAAAGTTACTTTTTTGGAGCCTCAGAAGGCCATCACAAAAGGTCAGGCCGTTGTGTTATACGACGGTGACACCGTGGTAGGCGGAGGCACCATTCTGTAATGAAACCAAAGAGAAAGAGAGGAATCCTCCTATGAAACATCTTAGAAAAATTCTTGCTGTTATTATCATTTTAGCAACCATTCTGACTGTGTCTGTATTAGCTTCGGGAGAGGACCCGGTGATTTCCTTAAGCTATTTAAACGAAATCTTTATGCCGAAGGTGGAAAAGAAAATTACCGATACTGCAGTATTTACCGTGGTAAGTGTGGAAGAAGGCAAATCCTTTGTAGCCGGTGCAGGCTGTGAATTTATTCTCCGCGGCGGGGAAGCAACCGTCAACGCTTCCGCAAACGGCGGTCTGTCTGACACCACTGACGGAGTGGATTTAACCCAGGACACCGTTGTTCCTGCAAACCACCTGTTAATCGTACCTCGTGATGACGGCAGAGGCTTTGAAGCTGTCACAGACGTTATCATTATGGTAAAAGGTGCTTACGAAATCAAGTAATTTTTGTATTTTCAAAAAATGACTTGTAAAAACGGTAGCTTTGTGATAGAATAATACTACCCAATCAGAAACGAAACTTTTATTCCAAAAAATTTCTAAAACGATAAAAATCCTGCCGTTCGCGTCAGCCGGGTATTTATTAGAACCAACACATTTTATAAGGGAGCCAATCTCCTCTCGTCAATTGTAGGCCCACCGCCTTTACGGCCGTATGGGGAACGTGCGACTGAGGGTAGGCACCCACCTGCACAAGCAGGTTTCTAATATTATCTTCGGGCAACGGCTCGGCGGGATCCATATGATAAAAAAGGCCACAGAGTTAAATTCTGTGGCTTTTTTATGTTGTTGGGAATGGTGGTCTCTATTGAGATTTATATTGTCAGGGCGTTTCTTATCGACGGACATTTGTGTTTTTCAAAACCACAAAACTTTTTTCAAAAAATTGCAAAAAACTCTTGTAAAATGTTATATTGTGGTATATAATAGACTTACAAAATTATGTGACATGTTAAGAAAAGAGGTTTTAACCATGGATTTTACCAGCATCATTAGAAAAACCGACGCAAAAGTGGCAGACGCCATTGAACTGGAAGTGAAAAGACAACGCTCCAAAATTGAGCTGATTGCTTCTGAAAACTTTGTATCCGAAGCAGTACTTCAGGCAGTGGGCTCTCCCTTGACTAATAAATATGCAGAAGGCTACCCCGGCAGACGTTACTACGGCGGTTGCGAATGTGTGGACATTGTGGAAGATATCGCAAGAGACCGCGCAAAAGCAATCTTCGGTTGTGACCATGCCAACGTGCAGCCCCATTCCGGTGCCAATGCCAACACTGCAGTGTATTTTGCAATGCTTGAGCCCGGTGACACCATTTTAGGTATGAGCTTAGCACACGGCGGTCATTTAAGTCACGGCAGCCCGGTAAATATCTCCGGTAAATACTTCAATATCGTTTCCTACGGTGTGGACGACGATACCCATACCATCGATTATGATAAAGTAAGAGAATTGGCATTAGAACATAAGCCCAAAATGATTGTGGCAGGAGCTTCCGCATATCCCAGAATCATTGATTTCCCCAAATTCCAGGAAATTGCAAAAGAAGTTGGCGCATACTTAATGGTAGATATTGCCCACATTGCAGGTCTGGTTGCAGCAGGACTCCATCCCAGCCCGGTTCCCTATGCAGACTTTGTCACCACCACCACTCACAAAACCTTAAGAGGTCCCCGTGGCGGTATGATTATGTGTAAGGAAGAATACGCAAAAGCAATTGACAAAGCTGTATTCCCCGGTCTGCAGGGCGGTCCCTTAATGCACGTCATTGCCGGTAAAGCAGTTGCTTTCGGCGAAGCGTTAACCCAGGAATTTAAAGATTATCAGAAACGTATTGTGGAAAACGCAAAAGCAATGTCCGAAGCGTTTTTAGAAGAAGGCATTGACTTGGTTTCCGGCGGTACCGATAACCATCTGATGCTCTTGGATTTAAGAAAATTAAATGTGACCGGTAAAGATGCAGAACACAACTTAGACGAAGTTGGCATCACCGTAAACAAAAATGCAATCCCCAACGATCCCCAGTCTCCTTTCATCACCAGCGGTATCCGTGTGGGTACTGCAGCGGTTACCTCCAGAGGTATGGGCGTGGAGGATATGAAAGTGATTGCAAAATTAATCGCTATGACCTTAAAAGACTTTGAAGGAAATAAAGCAACCGTGCAAAAAGGCGTTGCCGATTTGGTTGCAAAGTACAAGCTGTATGAATAAACCGCTGGCAGACAGATTACGACCCCAAACACTTGCCGACGTTGTCGGTCAAAGGCATCTCCTCTCTGAGGGGATGCCTGTTTTTGCTGTATTGGAGCGTTCCAAACAGCCGGGGATGAGCCTTCCCAACATGATTTTCTACGGTCCTTCGGGAACGGGAAAGACCACGGTTGCCAATCTGATTGCCAAAAATATCAATAAAAAGCTTTATAAGTTAAATGCCACCAATGCTTCTGTTGCCGATATTAAGTCCATTATTGCAGATTTGGACGGCTTTGAAGCACAAAACGGCGTAGTGTTATACTTAGACGAGATTCAGAACTTCAATAAAAAACAGCAGCAGTCTCTATTGGAATATGTGGAAAAAGGAGACATCACCTTAATTGCCTCCACCACCGAAAATCCCTATTTTTATATTTATAATGCGCTGTTGTCCCGCTGCACCGTGTTTGAATTTCAGGAACTGTCCGACGAGGATATCAAGCAGGCGGTGGAGCGTGCCGTATCCATTTTACAAGAAGATATGGCAATCACCTTCTCAGAAGATGCCATCTCCCATGTTGCCACCACCTCCGGCGGTGACTGCAGAAAGGCATTAAACACCGTGGAAATGTGTGCTATGATTGCCAAAATGGACAAAGACGGCACCATTAACGTGACTGTAGAAGATGTGGAACGTACAACCTCCAAAAAAGCTTTTCGCTACGACAAAGACGGTGACAGTCACTACGATGTGCTTTCCGCTTTGCAAAAATCTATTCGTGGAAGTGATCCCGATGCGGCACTCCACTACTTAGCACGACTCATTGCCGGCGGTGACTTAATCTCCATCTGCAGAAGAATTCAAGTCATGGCTTCCGAAGACATTGGTCTTGCCTATCCCCAGGCGGTTTCCATTGTGAAATCCTGTGTGGATGCGGCATTCCAGTTGGGCTTCCCCGAAGCACGTCTTCCCCTTGCTCAGGCAGTCATTTTGTTGGCAACGGCACCCAAATCCAATTCGGTAATTATGAGCATTGATGCGGCATTATCCGATGTGGAGCATTCTCACACGGGAGATATTCCCGCCCATTTAAAAGACGGTCACTATGCAGGTGCTAAAAAATTGGGACACGCGCAGGGGTATCAGTATCCTCATAATTTCCCCAATCACTATGTGGCACAGCAATACTTACCCGACGAAATCAAAGAGAAAACCTACTATTCCCCCGGCGACAATAAATTTGAAAATGAAATCGTAAACTATGCCAAAAAAATAGATGCATTGTGGGCAAAGAAGAAAAGATAATACGAAATCCAAACAAAAAAACGGTATCAAATGATACCGTTTTTTTAACGTTTTTTAGATTGTGCAAAAGGAAGTGGGTTATCTGTTCTGCCAATTAAATAATCCACGCTGGTTTCATACAGGTCCGCCAATTTGACCATAATATGGAGCGGAATCTCACGTTTGCCCAACTCATATTTTGAATACAACGATTGGTCACACAGGATTTTTTCACACACATATTTCTGTGTGTAATCTCTGTCCTCCCGAATCTCACGAATCCTTAACCGCATTCCTTTCACCTCAAAATCAGTATAACACAAGTTCAAGATGAATATTGACAAATAGGACTATTAGTCCTATAATATTGTAGAAGGGAGTGTTGATAAATGTTATCAGAAATAAAAAATGACTGTAAAAAATTACTGCTATCTTTAGAAAACTATGAACAACAATCCGAAATATCCTGTCTAAAAGAAATTCAAGCTGTTCTAAAGAATTCTGAATTGGATGATTTTGAGGCAATCGAAGAAATTGTTTGCATTTTAAATCAGTACGGCTGGAATACAGGTGCAAGACACGATTTCGGATAACAAAAAAGCTGAACGAAAAATTCGTTCAGCTTTTTTATATTATTTGCAGTCGTCTAAATTTTTGCCGGAGGAAATGGAAACGGTTAGGGGAACCGCTAAGCTTACTGCATTTTCCATACACTCACAAAGCAGTTTTTTTACTTCCTCTTCTTCCTCCCTCGCGCAGTCAATCACCAGTTCGTCGTGAATCTGCAGGGTTAGTTTGCTCTTGTAGGGTTTCAAAGCCTCTGCCACACGAAGCATGGCAAGTTTAATAATATCGGCAGCGGTGCCTTGAATGGGGCTGTTTAACGCCGCCCGTTTTGCCGCTTCACGCATCATATGATTGCTGCCGGAAAGCTCAGGGAAATACCGTCTTCTGTGATACAAGGTTTTGGTGTAGCCCTCACGGGTGGCATCCTCAATCACCTTTGCCATATAGATTTCCACTTTGGAATACTGTCCCAAATAGCGGGTGATATATTCCTGGGCTTCGTAACGGCTGATACCTAAGTCTTTTGCCAGAGAAAATGCACCTTTTCCGTATATCAGACCAAAGTTGACCGCTTTGGCGGCACGTCTGTGCTCCGCTGTTACTTCGTCGGTACCAAAAAGACGTTTTGCGGTAGAGGTGTGAACATCTTCCCCGTGGAGAAATGCCTCAATCAGATTTTCGTCTCCCGAAATATGTGCCAACACACGCAGTTCAATCTGAGAATAGTCGGCAGAAATGAACAAATCGTTTTTAGGCATAATCACCTGACGAATTTTTCTGCCTTCCTCGGTACGGATGGGAATATTCTGCAAATTCGGTTCCGTGGAGGATAGTCTTCCCGTCTGGGTTAAAGTCTGCTGATAGGTGGTACGAAGAATACCTTTCTCATCCATGGCAGAACGAAAGCCTTCCACATAGGTGGAATTTAATTTTGTTACCTGACGGTACTCCTTCACCAAGTCCACAATTGGATGCAATCCGCTTAATTTATCCAGCACCTCCGCATCGGTGGAATAGCCAGATTTGGTCTTTTTCACCACGGGAAGCTCCAGTTTTTCAAACAGGATCGTTCCCAATTGCTTCGGCGAGAGAATATTAAAAGTCTCTCCTGCCTGCTCATAAATTTTTTGTGCATATTCTTCGGTTTTATGGGATAAAAAGGCGGAAAGCCCATGCAAATGAGTTTCATCGATTTTCACGCCTTCAGTTTCCATTCCGAAAAGTACACCGACCAGGCGGTGCTCCATTTCGTCGATATAAAATAAATCCTTTGCCAGAATTTCTTCCTCCAGTTTTTTAAAAAGGGTAGGAAGATGTTTGGCAAATTCGGGCAGAGTTTCTAAGGAAAGCTCGGTAAACCGCCCATAGATTTTCGAGAGGTCGCCGTCATTGAAACGAGGATCGCAAACATATGCCGATAAGGTCACATCAGCATACGGCTCGGTGATGGCAACGCCGCTATGAAGCTGTTGTTTTACACCTGCTGTCACTTTTTTGATATGCTCATCTTTTAAAAGTGCCAAGAAACGGTTGTCTTCCTTTGCAATCTGATACACGCTCTCGCCGTCACTTGCTAAAAATGTGTCCCCGCTTGGCAAGTAGTACAAAGTATCTGCGGAAAAGCTTTTATAAAATGCTTCTGCATCCTGCAAAAGAATTTCTTCGGCAGGTGCTTTTGCTCCCTCTCCAATCAGACGATTTTTAAAGCTAATGAAATTAAGTCTGGTAAGCATGGCATCCAGGGCTTCCATATTGTAGGGACGAACCTTATAATGTTCTTCGTCAGTATCAATGGGCACTTCCCGAAAGATTCTACCCAAGTCACGGGATAAAAAAGCGTTCTCTTTATCAGCAAGAAGTTTTTTTCGCAAGCTTTCTTTCACCGAATCAATATTTTCGTAAATATTTTCCAAAGTTTTGTATTCCGAAATGAGCTTTAACCCGCCCACTTCACCAATTCCCGCAACACCGGGAATGTTATCGGATTTATCCCCCATAATCGCCTTTAATTCGATTAAATCTTTCGGTGATAAGCCGTCATATTTTTCTGCCACGGCAGCAATATCCATTCTGGTGGTTTCAGTTTTGCCCATACGGGTGATAATGAGCTTCACGTTGACAAACTCATCCACCAGCTGCAGATCATCCTTATCTCCCGTTAAAATGAGACACTCGGTATTGTTCTCCGAGCAAACACGGGAAAGGGTACCAATCAAATCGTCTGCCTCGTAGTTTTCCTTTTCCAAAACGGGAATATTCATAGCAGAAAGCAGTTCTTTTAAGGGAGCAAACTGCTCTTTTAATTCGGCAGGGGTTTCCTTACGGGTGCCTTTATAGTCACCGTACATTGCGGTACGAAAGGTCACGCGGGACACGTCAAAACAGCAGGCAATCAAATCCGGTTTTTCTTCGTCCAGTTCTTTTAATAAGATATTTAAAAAGCCAAAAATACCGTTGGTATTTAAACCCTCTTGATTGGTTAAAGGGCGGATGGCATAAAAGGCACGGTTTAGGATGCTGTTGGCATCAATTAGCAGAAACTTCTTCATAATAACCTCCTTTTAAATCACCCGAAAGCATTCGTTGATTATATTCTACCCCGTCTCTGGCATCTAAGATACATTCGCCCATAGAGGTGCGTAAACGATATACGGGAATGGCCTGAGAAACCAGAGCATCCCGATAGTTAATCAAGTAATAGCCAAGCTCAATATGGGTAATCTCAATTCCTTGAATCTGATTCTGTGCCAAGCTTAGCAGCACGGTTTCCAACTGGGAAAGCTGATAAGAAAAACCGTTGGAAGAATCGGCAGTTCCCAAAAATCCTTTGATTTGCTTCACACCGTTTTTGGTTACCGTAACCGAAAAATGAGTATCAAACAGTCTGTATTCGCCTACCTGATACGCATATTCCACCACGATATCTTCCCCAATAGCTGCAATATTGACAGCATAGGCAAGATGCCCCACACCTAATTTGTCCAAATAGGGACGAATTTTAGATACTGCATTATCCAGATTCACATTGTAAAAACCACTGTCTTTTGGGGATTCATTCCGATAGAAAAACATACCGTCCCGAAGCTCTATATGGGCCGTTTTGTCTTCGCTTACAAAGCCGTTTTCGGATGCCACGGGATTGGGAATCAACTTTTTGGCAACTGTTTCGTCCGTAAGCAGTGAGGAAAGCTCCGGCACTCGGAGTTCCTCCACAGTAGCAGGCATTTTGTCCACCCGAAGATGAATGTCTTTTGCAGATAATATAGCCGTCAGGTCCAGAAGAGCACGACTGTTATCCTGAAAATCATCTGCCACCAGATAATTTAATAAAAACAAGTTGATGAGAAAAAACATCACAATTAAAATACTTTTTGCACGGTTCCAAAGCATCGTTACTCCTCCTTTCCTTCGTTTTAGTATTCCGTTTAAGAGGGAATCAGTGTGACGGAATCATCAGAAAAACGACACATCCATCCTGCTGAAAGCTGTCCATTCTTAAGGATATGGCAAGGGAACATGCTCTCAATTTTATGCCGGCTTTTTTCGGAAAAATCCGGCTGGTTATACAAATAGTCATATGCTTCGATCACACCGGATACCGTTTCGGTTCCGTCAGCAACGGTCAGACGAAGCACCGTTTGATCATATTCCATAATGGTGCCACCTTCACAAACTACCCGCACGGCAGGCTGGTCCGCCAGATACAGTGCACCGTTTGGCGTTTGATACCAATATTCGTAAATAGTTTTAGTCCCTTCGGTATAGGAATGAAAAAGACTTAAATAGCCGTCACTACCCGGTGCCATACTGCGATACAGTAAATTCACAAATTCGTTCACAGCATCCTGTTGGGAACGGTCACTTAATGCAACTCCCGCCTCACGGTCTGTCACTTCAAAGCGGAATGCTCCCTGCTCGTTAATTTTTAAGGTAGATCGGTTTTCAATAAACAAAATGTCTCCCGTTTTATCCCGATAGGTGCGGGCAGAGTTTTTCACAATGTGAAATGCCTTGAAAATACCGTCATAAGAAGAGGAGTACGGCACCGGCTCTACCTGGATTTTCTGAACCCGGGCAGGCTCTAACACAATGGGCACAAACCGTTCAAACAGAATACGCTCGGTGTCTTCTGTTTTTGCATCAAAATTCAGCTCAAAAGCGTAAGAATCGTTCTGAGCTGCCGATAGCACTCGTTCTTCAATCGTTTTTTCATCCACAGTCAGCTTCACCGGAAGCTGATAAGCACGTCCGGAGGACTGGTCCATAAAGGTGATATAATTGGTCTGAGAGCCTCCAATGCCAATCACTAAAGTATCCGACACCGGATTTACCACCGAATCAAAAAAAGCATCCCCTTGCCGCAACAATTCCGTCAGGTTCACCCGGGAAGGAAATTTCAACATCATACTGTTGGTTTTGTATGCGTTTAAATACTCCTCCGCCGTCACAGTGGTCAGGCTGCCATCCTTTGCAATAGACAACACAATTTCTGCCACCATATCATTCACCTCGGAAAATTCGGGAGATGCTTGGTACACAATATTCTTTTTGGAGCCGTAGGTTAAAGAAATCAACTCCGGCGTAAATTCACTTTGATAAAGCAATTCTTCTGCATTGGCAGGACTCTCGGTGCTACCACCGCCAAAAAAATTTCCCAAAGAATGCACAAAAGAACTATAGCCGGCAGGCCATAATTCTTTTTCACTCCAAATATAAGCAGACAAAACCAGAGAGGATAACACCAAACAGGTTAAGACTACTGTTTTCACAAATTCTCTTTTCATAAAGAATCCACTCCTCCCGGCTTAATTATTTCCAGCCGAGGGTCAGAGATTGCAAGCGACCGATCAGATTGAACATAGAGGTGCTAAGCAGGTTCACCTCAAAGGTTGTATTCTGATATCCGTCACCGGATTCTGCACGAAGCAAAAAGGAATTGCGTCCGCTGGACAAATTCACAGGAATAGCAAACAGACCGGATGCTCCCACCGAAACAGACAAGGCTGCCCCATTCTGATAATAGGGCTTATACTGACCACCCTCCAGCACATATACATACACAGTTGCACCTGCCTGGGCATACCCGGACAAGGTGATGGTTTTAGAATAGGTGGTAGAATAGTTTTTATTGGGATTGGTCACAGTAATATATCCGGTGCTTCCGTAATCACCCACTGCTATGGAAGACGGCGCAGCAAACACACCGGTGGTTAATATACACACAAGCAGCAATACACAACTAACAAGCTTTAATTTCATTCTGCGCGCCTCCTTTCAATACAGTAATTGGTTACGGCAAACATACGCACACTATGCTATCATCGTACACATATTATAGCATAAACATTGTTACAATACAATTACAAAACATTTACAGTTTTTATTTTCCCTGATTTTTTTCGTGGAATTTTTGTGGAATTCCTTTGTTTTCAACGGCTTTCGCCATGTTCTTTTGCATAAAAAACGGATCGACAAAAATAATCAATCCGTTTTTTACTCTAAAATTACCAAATAATAAAGTACAGGGCAACCAAAATACCTAACACGATTCGGTAGTAGCCAAAGGCTTTGAAATCATGCTTTTTGATATATCCCATTAAGAACTTAATGGCAACAACAGACACCAAAAATGCAACCAAAACACCGGTGATTAACAGCACTAACTCCGGCATGGTAATAGCATAATCCAAAAAGAATTTGGCACCCTTTAAAAGGCTGGCGCCACACATTACGGGAATTGCCAGAAAGAAGGAATACTCTGCCGCCACATAACGGGAAGAACCAATCAGCATAGCACCCAAAATGGTAGAGCCGGAACGGGAGGTTCCCGGAATCAGGGAAAGAAGCTGGAAACAGCCGATATAAAAAGCTGTTTGATAGGTTAAATCCTCTAAATTCTTCAGTTTAAATGTTTTTTCCTTGTTGCGGTTTTCCATCCAGATAAAAAGAATACCGTATAAAATCAGAGTGATGGCAACGGTGGTGGGATTATAGAACATGCTGTCTAACCAGTCATCCAGCAAAAGACCAATCACTGCTGCAGGAAGCACTCCAACAATGACTTTTCCCCAAAGATTTAAAGTAGCACTTTTTTCTTCTTTACTCTTTTTGGGGCTAAAGGGGTTAAGCTTATGAAAATACAGCACCACAACCGCTAAAATGGAGCCAAACTGAATCACCACCCGAAACATTTCCATAAATTCGGGACGGACATTAAGCTTTACAAATTCATCGGCTAAAATCATGTGCCCTGTGGAAGAAACGGGAAGCCATTCGGTAATTCCCTGCACAATGCCAATGAAAATGACCTTCAAAAGTTCTAAAATATCGGGCATTTTACAAAATACCTCCTTTTTCAGTCTTAAGAAAAGACAGAGTTCTTCTTTTTTGGAATCGCTCTGTCTTTTTCTTGTTTTACACTACAATATTATAGTATGAAACAGCTATCAAAAAAATTAGCACTGTTTTACCGCAAAATCAACTTCCTCACCATTTACACTCCAGTGCTTGCCTTCACCGTTTAGCGTGCCATAGGAAATTTCTTCTGCCAAAACATCCTCACGGATGGCATCTTCGTTTCTTCTCATAATGTCTGCCACTTTGTCGTTACCGCTAACGGATACGATGATATGGTCAGTCACCTCAAAGCCGGAATCTTTTCTCATGGTCTGAATTTTGGAAACCACTTCTCTGACAAAGCCCTCTTCCAAAAGCTCTTCGGTTAAGTTGGTATCCAACACCACGGTGATGCCGTAATCGGAGTTAGATTCGTAGCCGGGTACCTGAGCGGATTCAATGAGTAAATCTTCTTTGGTCAAGGCTTCTTCCTTGCCGTCTAAGGTGACGGTTAAAGTACCCTTGGTTTCTAATTCGTCCATGGCAGCAATACCGTCTAATTCGGATAAAATGGTACGAAGTGCGCCCAGTTGTTTGCCAAAACGGGGACCCAAGGTTTTTAACTGGGGTTTGAAGGAATAAGAAGTGAAGTCTTTTACGCTGTCGGTAAATACCACTTCCTTCACATTCAGCTCTTCTGCGATAATATCTTTATAGAAATCGGGCAGCTCGCTGTCTGCTTTCACAAACATTTTTCCGATAGGCTGACGGTTTTTGATGTTGGCAGAGTTTCTTGCAGCACGTCCTAACACCACAATGTCAACCACCTGATTCATCTTTTCTTCTAAATCCTTGTCAATCCACTGGGTATTTGCCACGGGGAAATCGCAAAGATGAACGCTTTCGGGTGCAGTTTTATCAATGGAGCAAACTAAATTTCTGTAGATGTCTTCTGCCATAAAGGGAATCATGGGAGCAGACAATTTTGCTAAAGTAACCAATGCGGTATATAAGGTCATATAGGCATTGATTTTATCCTGGGTCATATCCTTACCCCAATAACGTTCACGGCAGCGGCGAACATACCAGTTACTCAGCTCATCCACAAAATCATCTAAATCACGGGAGGTTTCGGTAATTTTGTAATCGGAAAGATAGGTGTCTACCGTTTCGGTTAAAGTGTTTAACTTGGATAATAACCATTTATCCATCACAGATAACTTGTCGTATTCCAAAGTATATTTGGTGGCATCGAAGCCGTCAATGTTGGCATACAGCACAAAGAAGGCATAGGTATTCCAAAGGGTACCCATAAACTTTCTCTGACCTTCGGTTACCGCACCTTTATGGAATTTATTGGGTAACCAGGGAGCAGAATTGGAATAGAAATACCAACGAATAGCATCCGCACCGTGTTCTGCCAGAGCATCAAAAGGATCCACGGCGTTGCCCTTGGATTTGGACATTTTCTGACCGTTTTCATCCTGCACGTGACCTAACACGATAACATTTTTATAAGGCGCTTTATCAAAAATCAAAGTAGAGATAGCAAGTAACGAATAAAACCAACCACGGGTCTGGTCCACCGCTTCGCTGATGAAATCTGCAGGGAAGTTTTCCTGGAAAATTTCTTTGTTTTCAAAGGGATAGTGCCACTGTGCAAAGGGCATTGCCCCGGAGTCAAACCAACAGTCGATTACTTCTTTTACACGGTGCATTTGTTTACCGCATTCGGGACATTTGATAGTCACCGCATCAATGAAGGGACGGTGCAGTTCAATTTCGTCGGGACAGTTGTCAGACATACTCTTTAATTCCTGGATGCTTCCGATGGCATGACGGTGTCCGCATTCACACTGCCAGATATTTAAGGGAGTACCCCAGTAACGGTCACGGCTCACACCCCAGTCCTGCACGTTGTTAAGCCAGTCGCCAAAACGACCTTTCCCGATGGATTCGGGAATCCAGTTTACGGTGTTGTTATTTTTAATGAGATTCTCTTTTACCGCGGTCATTTTAATAAACCAGGAATCTCTTGCATAGTAAATTAAGGGAGTATCACATCTCCAGCAGAAGGGATAGGAGTGTTCAAAGGGCAATGCTTTAAAGAGCAGGCCTCTTTTATCCAAATCCATGAACACTTCTTTGTCTGCATCCTTACAGAACATTCCTGCCCAGGGAGTTTCTTCGGTCATTTCTCCGCGGGAGTTTACCAACTGAACGAAGGGCAAATCATATTTTCTTCCCACTTGCGCATCGTCTTCCCCGAATGCAGGTGCAATGTGAACGATACCGGTACCGTCGGTTAAAGTAACGTAGTGATCGCAAACAACGTAGTAAGCTTTTTTATCGGGTTTTGCAAAATCAAAGAGGGGTTCATATTCTTTGTATTCCAAATCCTTACCAATGTAGGATTCGAGCACGGTGTATTCGGTTTCAATTACGCTTGATACCAAAGCTTCCGCTAAAATGTATTTCACACCCTCGGTTTCAATTTTCACATAGGTTTCGTCGGGATTTACGCAAAGTGCCACATTGGAGGGTAAAGTCCAGGGAGTAGTGGTCCAAGCCAAAATAAATTCGTTTTCCGCACCTTTTACCTTAAATTTTGCGATAGCGGATTTTTCTTTCACATCTTTATAGCCCTGTGCTACTTCGTGGCTGGACAGCGGAGTTCCGCAACGGGGACAATAGGGTACAATTTTAAAGCCTTTATACAAAAGACCTTTGTCCCAGATTTGTTTTAATGCCCACCATTCGGATTCGATAAAATCGTTGGTGTAGGTAACGTAGGGGTTGTCCATATCTGCCCAGAATCCAACGGTTCCGGAAAAGTCTTCCCACATTCCTTTGTATTTCCAAACGCTTTCTTTACATTCTTTAATAAAGGGCTCCAAGCCGTAATCTTCAATCTGTTCTTTACCGTCTAAGCCCAGTTTCTTTTCCACTTCTAATTCAACGGGTAACCCATGGGTATCCCAACCTGCTTTACGAAGCACATGGTAACCCTTCATGGTTTTATAACGGGGAATCATATCTTTGATAACACGGGTTAATACGTGGCCGATATGGGGCTTTCCGTTTGCTGTGGGAGGGCCGTCATAAAAGGTAAAGGTTTCCCCTTCTTTTCTGAAATCGATGCTTTTTTCAAAGATGTTATTTTCTTTCCAAAAAGCTTCAATCTTTTTTTCTCTTTCCACAAAGTTTAAATTTGCAGACACTTTTTCGTACATTTCGTACTCCTCCTATATATCACTCTATTTTCAACAAACAAAAAAGGTTTTTGTCTGATAACAGGACAAAAACCTTTGCAACCACCTATTATCCGTGTACCAATCATACACGCTTCCTGTTACGGGGAATACCGTCATTACTTACTGAGTTTTTTGGTAAAACTGTTAGGTAATGCAACTCCAAAGGGATTTTCCTGCCAAACTACTCACTGTCGGCTCACACCGTACCCGACTCGCTGAAGTTTTGGTATAGGCAGTACTGTCTTTATCATCGTTTTTTTAATTTTCAATTTTTTTACTGTTTTTGCTATTTTTGCTATGATTTCGAGTCATATTCCCATAGCATACTATAGTATAATACATTTTTTTTGATTTGTCAAATTTTTTTGTGATTTTTATAAAAAAAGGCTTCCCCTTGAGGGGAAGCTGTCACGGAGTGACTGATGAGGTGTCGAAAAATCTTTTCCCCAATCGAAGATATTGTTTAAGGAAGAAACCACCTCAT
>JAZNNT010000125.1:0-4144 GCA_045580405.1 Clostridia bacterium | reverse complement strand
GGAAGGTCTTGCCAATACCTCTCACAACAAGATTTTCATCGGGCAGCCGATTGCCTGTGAATATACGCAGTTAACCAAACAACTGGAGAACTTAAGAAACGTGCTTTATGACACTGACCCCGATGCGGTAAAAACTGCAGTTGCCGCTATGGTAGACACTTATACCCCCGATTTGGACTGTAACAAAGCAAACTAAGAAACGGAGAACCCCTATGGTAAAACACATTGTATTCTGGAACATCAAAGATGAAGTGAACGGCGAATCCAAAGCACAAATGATGCTTAAAATGAAGGAGATGCTGGAGGATTTAAACGGAAAAATTCCGGGTCTGCTGACTTGTGAAATTGGCATTGACCAAAATAAAAGCGATGCTGCCTACGATATTTGCTTATATTCCGAATTTCCCGACTGGGAAAGCTTAAACGCTTATCAGGAGCATCCTCTGCATGTGGCATGCAAGGGATATATCAGAAGTATCGCAGAAAACCGTGTTCTCTGCGATTATGAGGTATAACGGCAACTCATAAAAGAATCCGGAACGAAAAAACAGCCCATGGCTGTTCACACAATTTACACGCACACTTGCTACACTATCAAATATCGGAGGCACTATGTATCCAAGAACTTTAGCCATTGATTACGGCGACCGGAGAATCGGTCTGGCGGTGTCGGACCTTTTGGGCATTACGGCACAGCCTGTGGGCTATATCACCGTAAACGGTGACCGTGACGCACTGCGCCAGTTGGTCAAATATGTAGAAGAGTATCAGGTGGAAAAATTTGTGTTGGGACTTCCCAAAAATATGGACGGCTCCGAGGGAGCCAGAGTGGAAAAAACCCGTGCTTTTGCCGAAAAACTGCAGGGTGATTTTCCAAAAATCCCCATTGATTACTACGATGAGCGGATGACCACCATGGTGGCAGAACGTGCTCTTATCGGAATGAATGTAAAGAAAAAAGAAGGGAAAAAGGATATGCTGTCAGCAGCAATTATCCTGCAAGGATATATCCAAACCCATCCCAAAGGTTAAAAATTTGATCAAGATTACAAATATCATTTCATACGTTTGGAACAAAAAGCTTCCAAAACAGTCAAAAAAAACAGGAGGATTTTTTAACATGGCAGACAATAAAAAAGAGTTATTAGAAGATCAGGACAATATCGTGGTAACTCCCGCAGAAGAGGAAGAAACCATCGAACAGATTGTTACCTTATACGATGAAGACGGGAATCCCGAAGACTACGAGCTCATCGACTTATTTGAATTTGGTGAAGGTGTTTACGGTGCATTTACCCCCGTATTAACCGACATTGAACCCGAAGAAGTGGATGTGGTGATGTTAAAAGTAACCGAAGACGGCAATGCATTTGTGGAAATTGAAGATGCCTCCGAAGAGGAAGCAGCATTCCGTGAACTTCTGCGCCGTGAAGACGAATTATTAGACTAATTTTTTAAATGGGTTCGTCTTTTTTTGCAAATTTTTAAATTAAAAAGAGGCTATTTCAATGGTATTATGCTCAAAATGTAAGAAGAATATGGCGGTTGTGTTCGTCACGAAAATGGAAAACGGAAAGGAAGTTTCCGAAGGTCTCTGTTTTCAGTGCGCCAAAGAGATGGGAATTAAGCCTTTTGATAAAATGCTTTCCCAGTTTGGTATCAATGAAGACGATTTCATGCACATGAATGAAGAGCTTACCGAAATGATGGAGCAAGGCGCTATATTCGGCGATAATATGATGATGATGCCCATGGAGGAAATGCCCGAAGGGGAAGAAATCCGTCCTGAGGATATCGGCATCAAACAGAAAACCAAAAAACAAAAACAAAAGAAAAAAACTCCGTTAGAATCTTACGGAACCAACTTAAATGACAGAGCCCGCCTGGGCGAAATCGATGCGGTTATCGGAAGAGAAACCGAAATCAACCGTGTGATTCACATCTTAAACCGCAGAACCAAAAACAACCCCATTCTCTTAGGGGAACCCGGTGTTGGAAAAACTGCCATTGCAGAAGGGCTGGCGTTAAAAATTGTGAACGGGGAGGTCCCCCATAAGCTGTTAAACGCTCAGATTTTTTTAGTAGATTTTGCAGGCATGATTGCAGGCACCCAGTTTCGGGGTCAGTTCGAGCAGCGCTTAAAAGCGGTGGTGAACGACGCCATTGACCGCGGCAACGTAATTTTGGTCATTGACGAAATCCACAACATTGTGGCGGCAGGAGATGCCAACGGTGCCATGAATGCGGCAAATATTTTAAAGCCCTACCTGGCAAAAGGGGAGCTTCGCCTGATTGGAGCAACCACTCCCGAAGAATACCGCAAACACATTGAAAAGGATTCTGCCTTAGAACGCCGTTTTGCAACGGTTATGGTGGAAGAACCCGATGTGTATGAAACCATCGAAATTTTAAAAGGAATCCGTGGCTACTACGAAGACTATCACAAGGTAACCTACTCGGATGAAGCCATTGAAACCGCTGCCATAATGGCAGACCGCTATATTTTTGACAGAAAGCTTCCCGACAAAGCAATCGACTTAATGGACGAAAGCGGCGCCGTGAAGAACGTGTCCAATGATACGCTGGTGGAACTGGAAAAGCTGAGAGCAGAACTGCAGTCCATTGTGGAATTGAAGGAAGCATCCGTGGAAAACGATTCCATCGACGATTATCAGAAGGCGGCAGACTATAAAATCAGAGAATGTCAGCTCCGTGACCAGATTGCAGCTTTGGAAAAAGGGGCATACCGTGCAGTTACCACCGAAGATATTGCCACGGTAATTGAAAATATCACAAAAATCCCCGTCAGAAACATTACGGGTATTGAAGCAAAAAATCTGATGCATCTGGAAGAAAAGCTCAAGCTTCGCATTGCAGGTCAGGAGGACGGCGTAAACGCCGTTGCTGCTGCAGTACGCCGCGGCAGAGCAGGCTTTTCTGCTAAGAGAAAGCCCACTTCCTTTATTTTTGCCGGTCCTACCGGTGTGGGGAAGACGGAGCTTGTGAAAACCTTGGCTTATGAGCTGTTTGGCAGTGAGGAAAGCATCATCCGTTTTGATATGAGTGAATATATGGAAAAGCATACCGTAGCGAAGCTCATTGGCTCGCCTCCGGGCTATGTGGGGTATGACGATGCAGGTCTTCTCACCGAGAAAATCAGAAAAAAACCCTATTCCATTATTCTCTTTGACGAAATCGAAAAGGCACATCCCGATGTGTTTAATCTGCTTTTGCAGATTTTAGATGACGGTATTTTAACCGACAGCCACGGCAAAACCGTGCGATTCTATAATGCCATCATTGTGATGACCACCAATGCTGGCAGTGACTATAAGGCTGCCTCTTTAGGTTTTTCAAACGGAAATGAAAGCCGGGCAAAAGATAAGGTGAACAAGGCTCTTCGTGAGTTTTTCCGTCCCGAATTTTTAAACCGTGTGGACCAAATTGTGGTATTTGACCCGTTAGGCAAAGAAGAACTTACCAAAATTACCCACATTATGCTCTCGGATATTGAAAAAAATCTTCGGGAAAAGAAGCTCTATGTTACCTTTACCGATGCTTTGGTGGAATATCTCATCGAAAACGGCTTTGACGAAAAATTCGGTGCCCGTCCTCTTCGTCGCCTAATTGAGCGGGAAGTGGAAGACAAAATTGCCGATCTGTTTATTTCCGGCGAATTGCTCGCCGGCGAAAGCTTTACTGCAGATTACCAAAACGGTGAAGTAACGATGGTAAAATAATGAAACAAAAAGAACGCTATCAATGAAATGAAGAAATGATAGCGTTCTTTTTTTGTTTGAAAAGTGAAAAAGCGTTAGGTACATTGTAGGGGATGACGTCCCCGACAGCCCGATATATGCCTTCTGAATAACGAATCTGTAAAAAGAGATTCTTCACTTCGTTCAGAATGACACACTGCTATGTGCGTGGTAGGGGCTGACATCCCTACAAATTACATGGTTCTATAATCAGATGATACAATCTGCTGAAATTCCACAATCAAATCACCCTGATAACTAATGATCCCTCTATCGCCACGCACAAGAACAATGGAAGGTTTTACCAATAGCTTTTTACGACTGTAATCTTCAAATTCTACAATTACAGAATTTTGATAAATGCCATGTTCTATTTCTAAAATGAC
>JAZNNT010000124.1:0-17231 GCA_045580405.1 Clostridia bacterium | reverse complement strand
GTCCTCCGGTTTCGGAAACAGAATCAATTAAAAAGCTTCGGATTTCGTCACACAAAGTCTGCAGCTGGGAAATCGGCATATCTTTCAGATTCTGATATTCATTCAATTTTTCAAATAAAGATTGATGTGTCACGTTCGTTTCCTCGTGTTTTTTATTACTAAATTAATGTTCTTTTCGGAACCAGTTTTTCACATTGGTAATCCGTTTGCAAAAATATGCTGTTCTGCCAACCAGATACACAATTTTTTCAGCATTTTTTATGGCATATTTTTTTCCTGCAGCTTTTCCTCCAACCGTTAGCGATGCAATAACGGCAGACAACAAGCTGAGGGTAATCAACTCTCCGAATTGCGCATTACCCGAAGCAATGAGATCCCCTAACATCCTGATTACATACACCCCGATAGTAGCACCGGTGGCACCACTGATGATACCTGCAATGTCACCGATCACATCATTAAAAATACTGGTTGCTTTTTCCGCACTTTTTAAAAGAGATAACGCCTCTTTGGCACCCCGCATCTTTCTGGCTGCCATGGCATTTAAGGTTCTTTCATCCGCCGTGGCAATGGCAATTCCTGCCATGTCTGCAACAATCCCAACCAAAATGATGAAAATAAGCACCAAAAGTGCAGGAACAAAGCTTAAGTTTTTCGATAAAATATCTGCAAAAACACCTAAGAAAAAGGAAATACAAAAGGTAATAACAGTGGCTTTCACTGCCCAGCTTATTGGCTTTTTCTTCGGCTTGGGAATTTCTTCTTTTTTGTTTGATTCCATAGTTTTCTCCGTTTTTTTTGGTAATCTCTGACATATATAAAAATCAATTTGATGATTTGTAATCACTATTAAAATGTCTTAAAAATTGTAAAACAGATTCGGACATTTGGTTATTGTGGAATATTGTAAGATTGTGTGCACAATGTCATTTTACAATTGAAAAGTGAACGTGGCAGAATCGGAGTAAATTCTGCGGCATAGGTCGAGTTGGATTTCCCAAAGTGCTACTCCTTGTCGCCAATAGAGCGATTTCTCTTTAAAGCACTTTCAGCACAGTTGCCTAATTACTGCACTCGATCGCCACTGAGTCCGCACTGCAATCCTCCGATTCTATTCTGTCTAGTGGTTTTCCCATACAACATTTGTGTTATTTAATCCTGTTTTGCAAGCAGAGTTTCAACCGGCAATAGCTTCCTGAGATGGCCATTCCCAAAAAAGCCTGATCCGAATCTCCCCGTCTGCCCACTTCAAGGCAAGCTACTCTGCACACAGCACTTTACTTAGGTATCGTACCGCAATTGCAGGTTTAATCCTGAGCCGTAGAAGACAGCTTGCAAAAATTAAATTGCAGAAATTGTCAACCACGAGAACAGGTCTCCACGGAAATAGGGTTTCCTCCGCTATGCCATTAACGGTTGCCCCATAACCTTAACTCCCAGCATCCACCCCGGACTGGGCGTCCGCAGCAAACACAAGGAACTTCATCGATATGCTCTTTAACGGATTTTTAGCCCCGTCTTCAATAACACATAGTTGACTAGAATACAGCGCCACAGTTTATGTGATTATAGATAAAACAAAATTCCTATCAGAATCCCGATTGCTGCACCTGCCCATACTTCCGGCTTGGTGTGTCCGATAAATTCCTTTAATTCTTTATCAATCTGAAATTCCTGATGTTCAAATTTTTTGATAATTCTATTTAAGATTTTAGCCTGTTCTCCCGCTGCCTTTCTCACACCCGCAGCATCGTACATCACAATTAAGGAGAACACCACCACAATGGCAAATAACGGACTTGCAAAGCCATATTCAATGCCAATGCAGGTGGCTAACGTGCAAACTGAAGAGGAGTGAGAACTTGGCATACCGCCTGATCCGATGCAACGGGTAATATCCCATTCCTTCTTCATAAATTTGTGAAATAAGATTTTTAATACCTGCGCCAATAAGCAAGACACTAACGACGCAAGTAAAATTTTATTCTGAAAAACATCTCCAAAATTATGCATAGAGATTTCCTCCCGCATTTTTTAGTTTGTTCTCTTTGCCATATAGACAGTGAGTTCTGCCAAGAAACTGCAAGCACCTTCTCTGTCTAACAGTTTCTCTACCCGAGATAAACATTCCAAAGCAGCTTCTTCATATTCTGCCATCAGTTCACGGCAACGCCGGATACCGTACTGGGAAACAAAGGTGATTTTTTGATTCTTCTGGTCACTGAGAACAGGTTTCCCCAAGGTAAGCTCATCGGACTCCACATCCAAAATATCATCCTTAATCTGAAAAATCAGCCCCACAAAATCTGCATACCGCTCTAAAATTGCAATCATTTCCTCCGATGCACCGCCTAAAATACCCCCGGCCACTACTGCTGCTTTTAACAGCGCTCCGGTTTTTCCGCGGTACATTTCGCAAAGAGTGTTAAAATCGGTAACAGACTGCTCCATATCGGTCATTTGCCCTGCACACATTCCCTTAGCACCGGATGCCCGGGCAATATATGCCATGGCACGGATTGCCGTTTCGGGAGAAAACTGATGGGAAAACTTCAGCATGGTTTCAAAGCTGAGGTTTAAAAGTGCGTCCCCTGCTAAAATTGCTCCGTATTCAGAAAACTGCTTGTGACAAGTAGGTTTTCCACGTCGCAAATCATCGTTATCCATAGCAGGTAAGTCGTCATGCACCAAGGAGTAGGAGTGAATCATTTCCAAAGCTGCCGCGTAAGGCACTGCCTTTTTCACATCTTGACAAAACAGCTCATAAGTGCTAAGTAGCAAGACAGGACGAAGACGTTTGCCACCGTTTGTAATTGCATATTCCATAATTTGGCGAAGATTTTCCTGACAGGATGCTTGCGAAAGTTCCTGCCGCAAAAACTCTTCCACGAAATTGGCTTTTCCCTGAAGTTTTGTTTTCATAAAACTATTCCGCCGTTTCCTTGGTTTCAAAATCAACGGCAGTAACCTGTCCGTTCTGTTCGGTAATCATTTTGATTCTGGATTCTGCACGGTCTAAAATCGCTTGCAGCTCTTTGGAAAGCTTGGTACCTTCGGTAAAAAGCTCCATGGCATCTTCTAAGCTGACAGAGCCCTTTTCCAGCCCCACAACAATTTCTTCCAGTCGTTTCATGCCTTCTTCAAACGTAAGTTTCTTTTCTTCCATATGTTAAACCTCTCCGGATTTCTTTGATTTTGTAATTTCAGTAACGTCACAGCCCAGCTTACCATCTGCCATCGTCACATACACACGGCTTCCCACATCAAATGCAGAAACCGACGATACCGGGTTTCCCCCTTCATCTTCTGCTACGGAATAGCCACGTTTTAAAATCTTTAACGGACTTAGGGCATCCAGCTTGGCAACGTGTTTCACAAACTGTTCCGTTGCCCCGTGCATTTTTTTCACATAACCGTTTTCCAACTGTGTGGATAACGCATCAATCTGCATCCGCTTGACGTTATACACCGCCAACGGATTTTTTAAGACTTCTTTTTCCGTAAGAACCTGCAGATTTTTTTGAGCACGTTCTATCTGACCAATGAGCGCAGTATAAAGGCGTCCATCCACCATTTTTAAAAACTTCTGCAGTTCTGCGCCCGAAGGAACAGAAATTTCTGCTGCCGCCGAGGGAGTGGGCACCCGCTTATCAGCAACAAAATCGGCAATGGTGAAGTCTGTTTCATGACCAACTGCTGAAATCACAGGAGTCTTCATTGCAAAAATCTGACGGGCAACCGCCTCTTCGTTAAACGCCCACAAATCCTCAATAGAACCGCCGCCACGTCCTGTGATAACGGTATCAACCTTTCCGTCAAAAAAACGCAGTCCGCGAACGATAGATTCTTTGGCACCTTCTCCTTGCACCAATGCCGGATAGAGATACACCTTGGTATAGGGAAACCGCCGTTTTAAGATATTTAAAATATCTCGGATAGCTGCTCCCGTGGGAGAAGTGACAATCCCGATGGTTTCGGGATACTTGGGAATAGGCTTTTTGTACTGGGAAGAGAAAAGTCCCTCCTGTTCCAGCTGTGCTTTTAATTGTTCATAAGCAACATACAGGGCACCTACTCCGTCCGGCATCATTTCGTCAATATAAATCTGATACTGACCGTCCCGCTCGTACACGGAGATTTTGCCGGACACAATCACCTGCATTCCGTTTTCAGGACGGAAGCGAAGTTTTTGAGCGGCAAATCGGAACATTACAGCACGAATGACTCCTCCATCATCTTTTAAAGACAGATATAAATGTCCCGAGGAATGATGCTTAAAATTGGAGATTTCTCCCTTTACGGTAACGTTTTGCAGCACACCGTCCCGTTCAATCAAACCCTTAATATATAAATTCAGTTCTGTAATGGTAAGAACATCCATAATAAAGTCCTTATTCCTTCCCTCTGGACACGGCACCTAATACGCCGTTTACAAAGGTTTTTGTTTTTTCGTCTTCAAAGGTTTCTGCAATTGCCATAGCTTCCGACACTGCTACCCCATCGGGAACGGTTTCGTCAAAAAGCATTTCTGACACGCCTAAGCGAAGCACCGCCAGGGAAACTTTGGAAATTCTGTCAAAAGCGTACCCCTTAACGTTAGCTGCAATGGTTTCGTCCACTTTGGCAAGATTGGAAAATACCAACTCCACCTTGCTGCGAAGCTCTTTGGCATCTTTGCCTTTGATACCGTTGTCTGAAAGATAAAACTCAATGCTTTCCTCGGGCAAAACACCGTCATGCCCAGAAAAAATCAGTTTGAAAGCATGTTCTCTTAATTCTCTTCTCTTCATGATTTGAATCCTTTATTGATCAGCTTCGGTAAAATCTACACCTGCTACTACAACATTGACGGTTTTTACTGCAAAGCCAAGCATATTCTCCATAGCATCTTTTACCTTTAACTGCACTTCTCTTGCAACCTCAGGAATGGAATAACCGTATTTCACAATAATGTTCAGACTAACGGATAAACCGTCTGCTTTTTGATCAACACTGATGCCACGGCTCAGCATTTTTTTGGAATACACAGTGCTATCGGGATCCTCAATCAGAGAAGCAACTCCCTCAATATCATTCACAGCCATACCGGAAATGACAGACAGCACTTCACCGCTTACTTTAATGGTGCCCTGTTTATCATTGGTTAAGATGTTTTCTTCCATGGTAATAAAATCCTTTCTGTCTTCTATTTTGGTTTTTCATTCTTTTATGGATATAAGCCCTCCAGCTTATTTCTATATTATAACATACTACTCTGTATAATTCAAATATTTTTTGAATATTTTTTTGATTTTTTTGCACTTTTCTCCGAAAATAACGTACTTTTTGCCCCATTTTTCTGTTTTTTATAAAAGTTCAACGTATTTTTGAATCAAAACAATCCATAGGTTATTTTTTTCGTTCGGAAAAATGATACGAAATTTTTCATAAAAAAGTTATAATAATCAAAAATCGGTCAAACATAAAAGAAGAAATCAGCAGTCTGTTTGTTTATTTTTTTGAAAAAGAGGCAGGTTATAGTATGGCAACAGAAAACCCGATCCTTACGATGGAGCATATCACAAAAGAATTTGTTGGTGTGAAAGCGTTAAAAAACGCCAACCTTGACTTATACCCCGGAGAAGTTCACGCTCTGGTGGGAGAAAACGGTGCCGGAAAATCAACCTTAATGAAAATTCTCACGGGAATCCACCAAAAAGACAGCGGAACAATTACTCTGTTCGGAAAACCGATTCAGTTTAAAAGTCCGAAAGAGGCTCAGGAAAACGGCGTTATCATTGTGCATCAGGAATTAAACATGATGAATCACCTGACGGTGGCGGAAAACATCTTCATTGGCCGTGAACAGAAAAAAATGGGGGTTTGGTTAGACGATAAAGCCTTAGAAAAAGAATCAGATGCACTGTTTAAAAAACTGGGTATTTCCTTAAATCCCAAAGAAACAATTGAAAATCTCACCGTGGGAAAACAACAAATGGTGGAAATTGCAAAAGCCATCTCTTTCCACGCAAAAATCATAGTGTTTGATGAGCCGACAGCGGCTTTAACCGAGCATGAAATCAAGGAGCTTTTCCGTCTGATTTCAGAGCTTCGGCACAAAGGTGTCGGAATGATTTATATTTCTCACCGTATGGACGAAATCGAAGCGATTACCGACCGAGTTACCGTAATGCGAGACGGAGAGTATATCGGAACAGTCCGCACAAAGGATACCACCAAAGACGAAATTATCAGCATGATGGTGGGACGCACAATTTACGAGGACCCAAAAGAAGCCAGTACCGTTCCCTGCGATGCTCCCGTGGTTTTGAAGGCAGAAGGAATCACCTTGGCTCCCCACGTTAAAGATGTGAGTTTTTCCTTAAAAAAAGGAGAAATTTTAGGTTTTGCAGGATTGATGGGCGCAGGCAGAACTGAACTTGCCAGAGCCATTTTTGGTGCTGATAAAATGGACAGCGGCGTCCTGTTCTTAAACGGAGAACGGGTGGAAATCAAGTCTCCGATGGACGCGGTCAAAAACGGAATCGGATACCTTTCCGAAGATCGCAAACGCTACGGTCTGGCACTGAATTTGGATGTGGCTGAAAATTCTGTTTTGGCGGATTTATCCAAGTTTTCCTCCTGCGGATTTGTGAAGGAAGGAGCCGTTTCAAGAACTTCCAAAGAATATGTCAGTAAGTTGAAAACCAAAACCCCTTCCATCCGCCAAATGGTACGCAATTTATCCGGCGGAAATCAGCAGAAAGTGGTCATTGCCAAGTGGCTGATTAAAAACTGCGATATCCTGATTTTCGACGAACCGACCCGCGGAATTGATGTGGGTGCCAAAAGCGAAATTTATGCTCTAATGAACGAACTTGCAAAACAGGGAAAATCCATTATTATGATATCCTCTGAATTGACCGAAGTCCTTCGTATGAGTGACAGAATCATCGTAATGTGTGAAGGAAAAATCACGGGAGAGCTGGATATCAGCGATGCCAGTCAGGAAAAAATCATGCAGCTGGCAACCAAACGGGATAACGGATAAAAAATGTCATCCTTAAAAATTGGAAAGGAGTTCCTTATGAATCAGATTATAGAAAACATCAAAACAAAAGGAATGCAGAAATTTATTGCCTTAGGCGCCCTCATCGTGTTATATATCTTTTTCTCTGTATTCGGAACTAATTTTTTCACCACAGACACGTTAGTCAGTATTTTTGACGCTTCCTACTACATCGGTTTTTTAGCAATCGGCGTAACTTTTGTCATCATTACCGGAGGAATCGACCTGTCTATCGGAACGGTGATGATGTGTTCTGCAATTGTGGGCGGAACACTGCACAATAACATGGGAATCCCCTTATGGATTTGCTTACTGATTACGGTGGTAGTGGGTGGTTTATTTGGTCTGGCAAACGGCATTATGGTGTCCCGACTGAAGCTGCCGCCGTTTATCGCCACGTTAGGTACCATGATGGTATCCTCCGGAGTTGGTTCCATTGTGTCCAATGTGCAGTCTACCACTTTCCCCATGCGTTCCTCCCCGGAAGGCTGGTATAAGGATATTTTCCGCACTGCAGATAATTTCCCCACAGGGTTTTTAGTATTGGTAGCTTTTACAGTGCTGGCAGTGATTGTGCTGAATAAAACAATCATTGGTCGCTACACCTTTGCCATCGGCAGCAACAAGGAAGCAGCACGACTTTCAGGTGTCAATGTAAAAAAATGGGAAACTGTAGTTTATGTAATTTCCGGCTTGTTTGCCGGACTTGCGGGCATCGCCTATGCTGCCACCTACACCACCATTCTTCCCGGAGCGGGACAAGGCTTTGAGCTGCAAGCAATTGCCGGGGTTGTGGTAGGCGGAACCTCTCTGTCAGGTGGAGTTGGCTCTATCATCGGTACCTTTATCGGGGTATTCATCATGAGTGTGTTAAAAATCGGGTTACCCTATGTGGATTTACAGCCGCATTATCAGACGTTGATTACCGGTATTGTGGTCATTGGCGCCGTACTGTTAGACATTTACCGCAGTAACCGAGAAAAACGGGGTACCCTAAAATCATAAGAAAGGTTGTTATGAACATGAACTTCAAAAAACTTCTTGCCGTATTAACGGCAATCCTCGTTCTTCCTGTCATCCTGACAGGTTGCGGAGGGAACTCTTCTGAAAACACGGTGGAGCTGATTGCAAAAGGCTTTCAGCACGACTTCTGGAAAGCCGTAAAACAAGGTGCAGAAAAAGCGGGTCAGGAGCTGGGAGTAAAAATCAACTTCGTAGGTCCTGAAGGAGAAGGTGCGATTGCAGCACAAGTGGAAATGATCAATAATGCCATCAACAAAAAACCTGCAGCTATCTGTATTGCCGCTTTGGATACCACCGCTTCCTTAGATGCAATTAACAAGGCAAAAGCAAATAATATTCCGGTCATTGGCTTTGACTCCGGGGTTCCAGGTGCCCCTGAAGGCACCATTTTTGCCAATGCTTCTACCGACAACTACAAAGCAGGTGAGCTGGCGGCGCAAAAAATGTATGATGCCATCAAAGGAAAACTCACCGAAGGAAATCCCCGCATCGGCGTGGTTTCCCAAGAAGCAAATTCTCAGTCCATCAGTATGAGAACCCAAGGATTCTTAGATAAAATGGTAAATCTGATTGAGTCGGCAGACGGCTTCCAAAAAGGCTCGGTTGCAATCATCGGACACACCAAGTTTTCCAACGGTATCACCAGCGGTAAAGTGATTATTGATGTGGCAATTCCCGCTGAAATTAATGACACCCAGGGACAGACCTCAGCTCAGACACTTTTAAACAAAAATGACCTGATTGCCATTTACGGCTCCAATGAATTTGCCGCAAAAGCCATTATCAATGCGGATGCAGCAATTTCCGGAGGCAGAATCGGGCCTGACAAAGTCATCGCTGTGGGCTTTGACTCCGGGGCTTTGCAGATTGATGCCATCCGCAACAAAAAATTCTTAGGCTCTGTCACCCAGGACCCCGTTTCCATCGGGTACCGTGCCGTGGAGCTGGCAGTCCGTGCCATCAATGGTGAAACCAATGTGGAAGATGTAGACACCGGCTCCAAATGGTATGATGCAAGCAATATTGATTCCGAACAGATTAAACCGTTATTATACCAATAGTTAAAAAAAGAATGGCACACTATGTGCCATTCTTTTTTATTGCATTTTTGCCATCTGTTTACATGTTTCGCAAAATTCAAAGTAGCTTTGAAACTCTTCCGGTTTAGTGTCTCTTTGGCGCTGAATTGCCAGTTCTTCATCAAGAGAATATCGCTCACGAATCAGAGAAACCACCTTATCTTCATAAGGAATTTCAATTTTGGGGAGATTCATTTCTTCTTCATTTGCTGCCACATACGTTCCGTTTTTTAAAATAAGCATCCTATTTCACCTCCGTGATGCGGATTGCGGTACCGTTTCGCAAGCTTCCAGAATTGTTCACCCGAAACACAATGTTATTCACATCCGTATTGTTACCAAGGGTATTGCCATATCCAATTGTCTGCTGAAATTTCACCCTGGTCGATGAATGTTTAATCACAGAAAAACGTTTCAGCGAAAAATAGCCGGCACCGTTACGCTCAAGCTCACAGCAATCAAAAATGCGATTACTTTTAAAATGTGTGCCCCCCATCGCTACATAAGGAATAATCTGCTTGGTGGAATCACTTTGGAGTGCCGTGCTGCCGTCAACAGAGTGATAAGATGCCACGTTTTTATCAGTTGTGAACTGAGGAAAAAAATAGCAGCTTGTATTTTTCTGAATAAACTCTCCGTGAACGGTGATTTTCAGCATGCCGATACCATCATCAAGACTCCAATCTGCAATATTTTGGGTAATTAAAGCTACACCTGCATCCCGCAATTTGACGGTTTCATCAATCGCTGTAAATTCTACGGGATGGTTTTCCGCTATCGTTGATGTGCCTATATTTAAATTGGAAAGAGTAAATACAGTGGAATATATCGTTGCGGAAGTTTCAAACGATGATTTTAGCATAAACTGACCGTCCGGCAAAGCATTTCCATCCGCATCCTTTAAAGTAACATAATAGAAGTCCGTTGTATTGAAAGCGGAATCCAATGTTCCCTCATAAGTAGGTTGATTCTTCCATTCGGGTGTATTTACCACATCCTCAAACAAAACGGTTTCTTCCGTTTTCTCTGCAACAGTTTCACTCACCTTCTTAAGAAAACCGTCGGTTTCCTCTTTTGTATATGCATCGGTGATTCCGTAACCCGACAACGTATTCGCTTTATCTGCCTTGGTGTCTGCTTTTTCAAAAAAATTTGTGCGAAGCAAGGAAAGTTGATTTTCCGTGGCAATTCCCTGAAATTTTTCTTTCACATCCTCTGCCAGTTTGTTATAAGTTACGGCACCGTTCTGCAAATTTTTTTCACCGATGCCACCATGTTCGCTACCGTCTAAAAAGGTAGCATCAGGATCAAACATATTAAAAATATTATCCAAATCATCCGCAATGGCACAAGGACCGTACAGTCCTGTTGCCATCTTGGATTCATCCGCAATAAAACGCCTTACGGGAAGGTGTTTATCTTTGGAAAAAGAGTCTGTTCTCATAAAAGTCTCCTTGTGCTCTCCCCCCTCATACAACAAATTGTTACGTACCCATTGTATCAAAAAAAACAGTAAAATCAAGAAAACAGCCGGATCTTAAAAAAAATCCGACTGTTTTTTAACATTTTATGTTCCCTTTTGCCATTGAAACAAAATGACGCCGCCAATCATCAGAAGAAGTCCCACATATTTATTCCATAAAAACGGGACCTGCTCACTGCCAAACCATCCGAAGGCATCAATCAACGCCGCCACCAGAAGCTGAGAAATCAAAATAACGGAAATCGCATAGGTTGGGCTTAAATCTTTAATGGAAAGCATCACCGTTACGGTTATCACAATTCCTAAAACGCCGCCTAACCAGTATAGTTTCGGGGTATTTCCCAATTCTTTGAGATTGCCTTTCCCAAAGAAAAACATGATAAGAAGCCCCAGTAAAAATGCCGTTCCCTGCACAAACATGTTGGATTCAAACAGTCCCACTTTTTCAGAGAGTCTGGTATTCCATACCCCTTGAATACTCATCGCTGCACCTGCTATGATACTCATAAGAAGTCCCAGCATACAATCACCTCAAATGGATTCTTCCCATTTTTTAAAAAAGAATACAAAGAAAGGAGTGTTTCCACTCCTTTTTTATCTCTTGTTATAATATATTGCTGAAAAACAACCGTATTTATTCCAACTAATATTTTCCCAGTGCAACATATTTTTCAAAGATGCTGTTCACCAGTTGTTGAGTTTCATCATCAATGGTTAAACTGCCTCGATGAGAAATGGTTTCTCCCTTAAATGCACCGCTAAAGCTACCACACTCGGAATGATAAGATAAATAGTTTTCTCCAATCATAAGCCGGCAATCCGAAGCACATTCTGTGGGTTCTCCATACCACTCACCGTTTTCCAATATTTTCAAAACAATGTTGGCATCTTCTTCAGACAAAGTTGCTGTCTCGCCAATTGCGTTCTCCAATGTAATTTCTGGCAGAAGCGCCTCAGCGGAGGAATTTTCGTCAAGCTTGTCATCAGTACTTTTAAAAGTTTCCGCAGTTTTGGAAGAATTGCATCCAACCAATCCTACAAGACAGATAAACACCATAATGAAAGCTAAATATTTCCTCACCAAAAACACCTCCAACAAACGATTTCTTTATTGTAAACCAAAAATCTCTTTTGCCATTGCCATTTCTTCCTCGGTGGGAACAGGTGTATCGTAAAGCTTATAAGGGATGTCCAGTTCTTCCCATTTATATTCTCCAAGCTTATGAAAAGGCAACAAATCAACCCGTTTGATACAAGAAAAGTTTTTTAAGTAGGCTGCCAGTTTTTCCATGCGTTCTTTTACCAGGGTGTAGCCCGGTACCAGAACGTGACGAATCCAAACGGGTTTTCCAATATCCTCGCAATACTGCAAGGTGGCAAGGTTATTATGGATGGTATGGCCTGTCAGCTCGGGATAAAGTTCCTCATCCAACGTTTTTAAGTCCAAAAGGATTAAATCCGCCTCACAGATGGCAGGACCCGATAGTTCTGTAGGCACAGAACCGGCAGTATCAATAGCGGTATGCAAACCGTGTTTTCTGCACAAACGAAGCATAGACCGCAAAAACATGGGCTGCATCAAAGGTTCGCCGCCCGAAAAGGTGACACCGCCCCGCTTAATAAAATTCTTGTACTCCAGAATGTCAGAAATGAGCTCCGTATCCGTCTTTTTGGTTCCCTCCTGCATCTTCCAGGAATCAGGATTATGACAAAACAGGCACCGGAGCGGACATCCCTGCATAAACACCACATAGCGAAGTCCGGGACCGTCCACAGCACCAAAGGTTTCTACCGAATGAATAAATCCTTCCATAGCTTGTTACCTTTCAGCTTATTTTAGAATCTTTTTAGAATTTTTTAGAAACGGGTATGGAAAGTTCTGTTGATAACATCCAATTGCTGTTCTCGGGTCAGCTTAATGAAGTTTACGGCATAGCCGGAAACACGAATGGTCAGCTGAGGATATTTTTCAGGATGTTCCATGGCATCCAAAAGAACATCCTTATTGATGACATTCACGTTGATGTGATGACCGGTATCTCCAAAATAACCGTCCAATAAGGAAACTAAATTATCAATTTTTTCTTCCTCGGTTTTTCCTAAAGCGGAAGGAATAATGGAGAAGGTGTAAGAAATACCGTCCTCCGAATATTCATAAGGCAGTTTTGCCACCGATTTCATGGAAGCGATACAGCCTTTGGAATCTCTGCCGTGCATGGGATTTGCACCGGGCGCAAAAGGTTCTCCCCCTTTTCTTCCGTCAGGAGTGGAGCCGGTCTTCTTGCCGTACACCACATTGGAGGTAATGGTTAAGATAGACATGGTAGGCTTGGAATCACGGTAAGTGGTGTGACCTGCCAGCTTCTTCATAAAGTTTTCCACCACGGCAACTGCAATTTCGTCTGCCTTGGGATCATTATTGCCGTATTTGGGGTAATCCCCTTCAATTTCAAAGTCCACTGCAATGCCGTTTTCATTACGAATGGGTTTTACCTTTGCATAACGAATTGCAGACAAGCTGTCTGCCACAACCGATAACCCTGCCATACCGCAAGCGGAGGTTCTCACGATTTTTTCATCGTGCAACGCCATCTCCAGCTTTTCGTAGCAATATTTATCGTGCATATAGTGAATAATATTTAAGGTGTTGATATAAAGCTCTGCCAACCAGTCGGAGATTTTATCAAATTTCTCCAACACTTCATCGTAGTCTAAATATTCGCCGGTAAGCTCACCAACTTTGGGACCAACCTGCTCTGCATACTTTTCGTCCATCCCGTTATTGATGGCATAAAGCAATGCTTTTGCCAGGTTTGCTCTGGCACCGAAAAACTGCATCTGTTTACCGATTTTCATAGCGGATACACAGCAGGCAATTCCATAATCATCACCAAAGCATTCTCTCATCAAATCATCATTTTCATACTGGATGGAAGAAGTTTCAATAGAAACCTTCGCACAGTACTGTTTGAAGGCTTCGGGTAAATTTTCGCTCCAAAGAACGGTCATATTGGGTTCGGGAGCAGGTCCTAAGTTGGTTAAGGTATGCAGGAATCGGTAAGACATTTTGGAAACTAAGCTTTTACCGTTTTCTGCCATACCGCCGATTGCCTCGGTAATCCAGGTGGGGTCACCGGAGAACAGCTCGTCATATGCAGGCGTACGAAGGAAACGCACAATGCGAAGCTTCATAATAAAATGATCCACAAATTCCTGGATTTCTTCTTCGGTAAAGGTGCCTTCCTGCAAATCTTTTTCTGCGTAGCAATCTAAGAAGGTAGACACTCTGCCCAAGGACATTGCCGCACCGTTTTGTTCTTTTACCGCACCCAAATACCCAAAATACAACCACTGAATTGCTTCTTTTACATTGGTTGCAGGACGGGAAATATCAAAGCCATAGCTTTCTGCCATCACCTTTAATTCCTTTAGAGAACGGATCTGCTCGGAAATTTCTTCCCGAAGACGGATGTGGGGGCTGTCCATAATCACGGGATTGATTTTTTTCTTGGCAATTTCTTTCTGCTCGATTAAGAAATCCACCCCGTAGAGTGCCACACGACGATAGTCACCGATAATTCTTCCTCTGCCGTAGGCATCGGGAAGACCGGTGATAATACCGGTGTGACGTGCTTTTTTCATTTCATCGGTATAGGCATCAAACACACCGTCGTTATGAGTTTTGCGATATTTAAAAATATTGACAACCTCGGGATCCATTTTTTTGCCGTAGGCTTCCAGCGAATTATGCACCAGTCGAATTCCGCCAAAGGGCATAATTGCTCTTTTTAAGGGCTCGTCCGTCTGCACTCCCACAATCTGCTCCAAGTCTTTGTCAATATACCCGGGCTTATGGGAAGATACGGTGGAGATGGTGTGTTCGTCAATATCATAAACACCGCCGCGTTCCCGTTCCACTTCCATTTTTTCAGAAAGCTGATTCCACAGCTCACGGGTACGGTTGGTGGGACCTGCCAGAAAGCTTTCGTCCCCTGTATATTCGGTATAGTTATTCAAAATAAAATCTCTGACATTGATTTCTGCTTGCCAGATTCCGCTTTTAAATTCCATTTTAACACCCTCTTTTCTCATTTGCCAAAATGTACTAAAATAGGTAAACGGATTAAAAATACATTTTCAATCCGTCTCGTCATTAGGTCAAATATATTATATCACACCCTATGCCTACTTGTCAATTCAAGTTTTATACAACATTCAACTTTTTTTATCTCTTTTTTTGGGCATTTTTTTCTGAAAAAAAGTAGAACCGTTTTTGTCGGCGTACAGTACCAACACTTCTTTTTCGGATTTCACCTTTTGGGAACGAAGATACCCTTCCAGCCACTTTTTGGTTTTTCCTGCCCGTTTTAGGTTTCCTTCCAGAATTTTCCCGTCAATAATCACCGCAAAATCCTGAGGGGATTCTTTGGTGGTGATACCAAGGTCGCTTCGGGTGACTCCCGATGCTCCGTTTGTGGGAATAATACTTAACTGTCCGTTATTTTCAATAATGGCAAGATAGACATCCGCAATATTAATATTTTTTAACCGCAATTCCTCATTCAGCTCCGTGATAGTCAAACGATTCCGCAGCAATGCTTTCTCTATGATTTCTCCGTTTTCGATAATCACGGTAGGTCTGCCCTGGGTCAACGTCATAAAAAACGGCCACTTAATGCTAAGATAAGAGTAAATAAATTCCATTGCCACCAACACAAAAATAGCTCCGATATTATGCCACAGGGATACATCGGGATTGCCAATGGGAGCCGAAGCTACCTCAGAAATTAAAAAAGCCACAATCACTTCTGAAGTAGAAAGTTCTCCCACCTGTCGCTTTCCCATGCAGCGCATCGCAATATTTACCACCACATAGATCAGTGCGGTTTTTCCAATCATCATCCACATTGTTTTGCTCCTTTTTTGGCAAGGTTTTTAAATCCGTTGTTTTATTATTGACAAAAACTCGCATTTTCAGTTATAATGGAAGAAAAGAATTTGCAACTTTTTTAGAAACCCTTCGTCTATACTAACGAATTAACGAATTACCAAAATAACCCGGAAAGGAAAAACGCTTATGAAATTACTAAAACAACTGTTTCTCAGTATCCTGATTATTGCTATGCTGACGGTAAATGTATTTGCATTCCCCGATGTTACCAAAGACTACTCCTGGGCAGAATCTGCCATCGAAAAGCTGTCCGAAGCAGGCTACCTCAACGGATATCCTGACGGAACTTTTCGTCCCGAACAAAATATTACCCGCGCAGAATATGCCAAACTTATCACGCTGATCTTCGGAAATAAAAAAACTGTTTCCTATCAGGATGTGGCAAAAACAGATTGGTTTTATCCCTATGTTTCTTACAGTGGCGGATATTTTATCACAGCGGAAAAATTTTTCCCAAATCAGAACATTACCCGTCAGGAAGTGGCATATGCGTTATACATAGGATTGGAATTAACAGATTCCTTAGCGGACAAATCCATTCCCTTCCGTGATTTTGACCAAGTTGATAACGATTATAAAGATGCTGTGAAAATCTTAGCCCGTAACGGATTGGTAACCGGTTATCCTGACGGTTCGTTCGGGGGTGAAAGAGAAATCACCCGTGCAGAAATTGCCGCAGTACTGGAACGTGCTATGAATTATGAAGTCCCCAAGGACACCGACGAAGAACTTACTGAAGAAGAAGCAGATTTAAAAGCCAACACCTATTTCTTTGTGGTATCCCGTGTGTCCACCGTGGCAAATGAACACGGCGAACTGATTACCAAGCTGGAAGGCTACCAAAACGGCAAACTGACCACACTTCTGCTTTCCGAAGATGTAAAAATTACCAGAAGTGTACTTGTAGACGATACCACCATTAAACCGGGAGATGTCATTTCTTATTACAGAAATCTCTTCGACGAAATCCGGCAGGTCAGCATCGGCTTCAACGTCAAAAATCTTCCGCATTTATTAAACCGTATAGAAGTCCTTAATGTGGGCAACAATACCAAACGACACATTGTTGTGGGAACGGTGAAAGAAACCTATAAACAAAAAGGAATTGAGCTTACCTCCCTGATCGGAACCTTTGAAAAACTATATGAGGTGAATGATCCCGTTCATGTTTATGAGTATCAATCAAACGGTAAAATTGAACTCTCTGATTTTTTAGAAATCACCGACAGCAGATTTGAAACCGGTGATACAGTGGTTGGCTTATGCTACGATGATGTGTTATATGAAATTTTAGTCATAAAGGAGTAATTGACACATGACGGGAAGACTCTTTGGAACCGATGGAATCAGAGGACTTGCAAACTGCGAAGTTACCTGCCCTTTGGCGTATGCTGTGGGACAAGCTGTTGCCTTTCAGCTCCTGAAAAAACGAACCAAACCAACTGTAGCCATTGGCAAAGACCCCCGAATTTCGAGCGATATGCTGGAATCTGCGTTGATTTGCGGGCTGACGTCGGCAGGTGCCAATGTGCTCACATTGGGAGTGCTTCCCACGCCTGCAATCAGTCTTCTCACAACCGTTTACCAATGCGATGCCGGAATGATGGTATCTGCATCACACAATCCTGTGGAATATAACGGCATCAA
>JAZNNT010000123.1:0-4314 GCA_045580405.1 Clostridia bacterium | reverse complement strand
ATGACGGTGAAGGTGACGATGGATGTATCATTGATGTTGCCCGGTCACCGTTCCTACGGTACCCGTTTGGTGACAACTGTTCCCATGAGCGAAACTGTGGTGGTAGGTTCTGTTCCCAACAGTTACACCAATCTGGAAACGGATGAAACCAGTTTAAAAGATGACCTTTTAAACGTGATTGATGATTAGTTTGGTTGTCATTTTGGAAAAAATAAAAAAGAGAATCTAAAAAAATCTGTTTTTTCTCATATTTTTGGAAAATTTCGTTGCAAAATCGGGGAGGGTGTGCTACAATATAAAATAGGTGAAAACTATCAACCCGAAAGGATTTTGGCGTATTTATGAATATTACTATAGATTCTGTAATTTCAGCACTGATTACTGTGCTGACCTTACTGTTTGCACTGTTGCCTCACGAAATTGCTCACGGATACACTGCTTACTTAATGGGAGATTCCACTGCAAAACATATGGGGCGTCTTTCTATGAATCCCTTCCGCCATATTAACCCTATGTATGCAGGTTGGATTCTGTTGGGTGTATTTGTTGGGAAAGTGTTTCCCACGGTTTCTCAGTTATCCGATATTTTAATGTGGGTTGGATTTGTGCTGTTATTAAAACCTGTTCCTATCAATCCTGCCAATTTCCGTGATCCCAAAAAAGGAATGGCAATTACCGCTTTAATGGGACCCGTAACCAACTTAGTAATCGGATTTTTGGCAATGTTGCTTTCTTATTTTATGATGATTGGCACCGCTTGGAGCATCAATCACAGCAATGAAGTTTTATTGAGGATTTGCCAATACGGAGGAGAATTTTTCATTCTTTTAACCTATTATAGTGTTACCTTGGCGGTGTTTAACCTGATTCCCGTTCCACCGCTGGACGGTTCCCGCGTGTTGTTTGCCTTTTTGCCTGACCGCTACTATTTTAAAGTGATGCAATATGAACGCTATATTATGCTGATATTTTTAGTGTTGGTATACAGCGGTTCCTTCGATTTTCTCTTGGGTAACGGTGTTCGCAACATTTTAAATGCGTTTGAGTCCGTTTGTGTTCCCATCATGGAGCCAATCGGACGCTTGATTTCAGGAATGTAGGATTGTGGGAAAGAGTTTATGATAGAATTAAAGCTGGAGCAGTTTGAAGGGCCGATGGACCTTCTTTTGCATCTGATTCGCACCAATAAAATTGATATATACGATATTCCCATCTTTACCTTAACCGAGCAATATATTGCTTACCTTCGGGAGATGGAGAGGCTTGACATGGAGATTGCCTCCGAATTTATTGTGATGGCATCGGAGCTTTTATACATCAAATCCAAAATGCTGCTGCCTAAGCCTCCCCAAGAGGATGCCGAGGAAGAGGAAGACCCCAGAAAAGAACTGATGCAAAAGCTTTTAGATTACCAGCAATATAAGGAGCTTTCCTGCTATTTAAAGGAACGGGAGCCTTTAGGTGCCTTCACCTTCACCAAGCAGACCGAGAAAATTAAAGGATTAATCCGCTATACCAAATTAGATTTGCCCAAGGAAAACTTAGTTTCGGCTTTAGAAGAGCTGGTGATGCGGATTGAAACCAAGCTTCCTCCCGATAAAGGTGTTTTTTCGGGCATTATTGAACGGGAAATAGTCTCGGTTGCCTTGATGTCGGACAAGCTGTTTTTGGTAGTGAAAAACGCCAAAAAAATTGAACTTGTGGAAGCTTTTTTGGAAATATGCTCCACCAGAGCTCAGGTTGCGGCAACTTTTATGGGACTTTTGGATTTATTAAAGGAAAACAAGCTGTTTCTTACTTGTCAAAAAGATGAATTTATCCTGAGTCTGGAATCATGATTAGGATTTTAAAGGAAGAATAAAATGAGTAAAGAAGAACTGTTTGGGATTTTAGAAAGCATTTTATTTGCTTTGGGAAGTCCCGCAGAATTTTCAAAATTAGAAGAAGTGCTGGAATTGTCTCACGAAGAAGTGGTTGACCTGGCAGGTGCTTTTATGAAGGATTTTAACAAAAAATCCCGTGGCATGAAAGTTATCCGTTTGGAAAATTCCATTCAGATGGTATCCAAAAGTGAGCATCATCCCTATATTGCAAAAATGCTGGAAACCAGAGCCCAAAGGGGACTAAGTCAATCTTCTTTGGAAACCCTTTCCATTATTGCTTATAACCAGCCCGTGACGAAGGCAATGGTGGATGCAGTCCGTGGAGTAGACAGTTACAATTCTGTTGTTCGCCTGTTGGAACGGGAGCTTATTGAACAGAGGGGTAGGATGGACGCACCCGGCCGTCCCATGTTATATGGCACTACCAGTGAATTTTTAAGAGTGTTTGGACTGGAAAGCCTGGACGAGCTTCCCAAACTGGAATTAAAATTACTGCAGAATATCAATCACACTGATAATTTGTCCTTCTCGGATATTACTCCGGAAGAAGAACCGAAGCCGGAGGAGGAGATGGTATAATGGAAACAGTCGGCTTAATTTTTACCGTGCTTCTCATTGTGTTAGCAATCATTTTAGTGCTGGTAGGATTGATTCTTGTTTGTCCGTTGTCAGTTTTGTTCTCTGTTGGCGAAACCGAGCTGATGCTTCGTGTAAAAGTGCTTGGCATCCGTTTTCGCATTCCGCTTGGAGAAAAGAAAGACAAACCGAAAAAAGAGAAGAACGTAACAGAAAAAAAAGAACCGAAAGCGGAAGACCGGGAATCCGTTATGAAAAAATTTCTGGAAATGCGAAACACCTTTACCCGTATTCGTGAGGCATTGGGGAAAACCCTTTCCTATCTTTCCCGAAAAATCAGAATCCTTCAGCTTGCTGTTATGGGCACATTCGGCTTAGGGGATGCAGCTTTAACGGGGATGAGCTACGGCGCCGTGGAGGCCTTTACCGGCGTTGTGACGGGGTTTTTACAGCATTTTTTAGTGTTTGAAAAGCCTGTGTACTACAAACTGGATATGGACTACGATAATGTGGTTTTCAAATTGCAGTTTGCAATGGAAGTAAAAACAAAGCCCTGGTATCTGGTAAGAGGGGCACTTATTTTCTATAAAAACTTCAAACAATCATAAAAGGAGGTATGTGCGATGTCACATCCAATTGAAGGTCTTATGGACTCTGTTTTAAAAAACATTAAAACCATGGTGGACGTAAACACCATTATCGGAGAACCCATCCATGCAGATAATGGCGTGGTGATTATCCCCGTGTCCCGTGTTTCCTACGGATTCGGCACCGGTGGTTCCAACTTTGGAGACTCCAAGGTTCCGGTGGACAAGCAGTCCTTCGGTGGTGGAGCAGGCGGTGGAATTTCCATTTCTCCCGTTGCATTTTTGGTAGTAACCAACGGCAATGTGAGAATGATTACCGTAAGCCAGGCAAGTCCGTTAGACAAAATTATTGATTTAGCACCCGAAATTATTGATAAAGTGTTGAAAAAATTCGGCAACAAAAAAAATCAGGATGAGCTGGACGAGGATACCACGATTCTGATTGACGATGACGAAATTATTGTGGAATAAGGAAACGGTTTTCTTCATATCTCTTTAAAATAGGAGATGATTGGAGGAAACAGAATGAAACTACGAGGTATTTTTGCCATCAGTTTGTTGGTGATATTTCTCTCCCATATTCACGGATATTCTTATTCTGCAAAGGCGGTCTGTCTTTTGGATGCCCATTCCGGCGAAATGCTGTATGGTTATAATGAGCATCTTCGGATGCGGCCCGCATCTATCACCAAGATTGTCACAGCAATTACTGCATTGGAGCTTGGCAATCCCAAGGACGTGGTGACGGTTGATCGGCGTGCTGCAGGCACCGAAGGGTCCAGTATGTATTTAAAGGCAGGGGAGAAGATTACGTTGGAACACCTGCTGTACGGACTGCTGCTTCATTCGGGAAATGATGCGGCAAACGCCATTGCCCATCATTTTGGTTATGAGGAGTTTGTGGATAGCATGAATGATGTTGCCAGCCGTGTTGGGGCTTGCGACACTCATTTTGAAAATCCGTCGGGATTGGATGGAGAAGACCATTTGGTTACGGCTTTTGATATGGCTGTGATTACCGCGTATGCCATGAGAAATCCCGTTTTCCGAACAATTTCCGGTACCAAACAAATAAAGCTGATATCAGAGGACGGAAACGTCCGTTACTTAAAAAATCATAACAAGTTGTTATGGAATTATGGCAACACAGTGGGGGGGAAAACCGGCTTTACCAAAAAAGCAGGCCGGACATTAGTGTCCTGTGCCACGGATGGCGAAAAAATGCTTATCTGCGTTACTCTGAATGCACCCGATGACTGGAATGACCA
>JAZNNT010000122.1:0-8059 GCA_045580405.1 Clostridia bacterium | reverse complement strand
AAAAAACGAAGAAAAATAGTATTTAAACTTAAATAAATAAAGATAAATAGAATTGAAAACACCGAAAGCAAGTGCTATACTCTTTCGAGTACAAATGTTTTCGAGGTGTGGACAATGCTTAAAAATCATGAATACTTCGTTGTGGACAAACTTGCTGTACCATCGGTTCTGGTGAAAACCTTAGCGGTAAAAAAACTGCTGGAGAACAATCCGGACATGAAGGTGTCTGATGCAGTAAAAATGGAAGATTTGTCCCGAAGTGCCTTTTATAAATACAAGGATATGATTTTTCCTTACAACTCGTTGAAAGCAACCCGTATGGTTACTTTCTTTATGGAGTTATCCGACGTAGCGGGGATTTTATCACAGGTATTGAAGGTCATCGCAAGCTACGGTGCCAATGTGTTGACAATCAATCAGAATATTCCGATGGACGGAAAGGCAACCCTTTCCATTTCCATTGATACCTCCGGCATGGAGAAGAAACTGGAAGCTTTGGAAAATAAGCTTTCTGCAATTGAAGATATCAGCAAGTTTACCGTCATCATCAGTGAATAGAGCAAGAAATGAGGAACAAAATTTTATGTTGAAAGTAGCAGTATTGGGCTATGGCGTTGTGGGAAGCGGTGTGTGTGAAGTCATCCGTACCAATGCCAAGTCGTTGTCTGAAAAGCTGGGCGACAGCGTGGAAGTAAAATATGTGTTAGACATCAAAGAAGTGGCCGCTTCCGATCCTGAGGCAACCAAAATTACCAAGGATTTTTCCGCTATCTTAAACGACCCCGAAATTTCGGTGGTTGCAGAAGTTATGGGCGGTGCCACTTTTGCATATGATTATACGAAACAACTTCTCTTAGCAGGGAAGCATGTGGTAACCTCCAACAAAGAACTGGTGGCAACCAAAGGTACCGAGCTTTTGCAGATTGCGAAAGAGAAAAATGTAAACTACTTATTTGAAGCCAGTGTAGGTGGCGGTATTCCCATTATCCGTCCTTTATACAGCTGTCTTGCAGCAAATGAAATTACTCGCATCACCGGTATCTTAAACGGTACCACCAACTATATTTTAACCAAAATGTTCCGGGAAGGCTCCGATTTTGAAACTGCGTTAAAAGAAGCTCAGGAAAAAGGTTATGCAGAACGCAATCCCTCTGCAGACGTAGACGGGATTGACGCTTGCCGTAAAATTGCCATTTTATCTTCTTTGGTGTTTGGAAAAGAAGTGGAATGCAATCTGGTGAAAACCGTTGGTATCACCGGTATTACTGCTGTCGATGTGGCATATGCGGAAAAAATGGACTCCGTAATTAAGCTAATTGGGCAGGCAGAATTAAAAGACGGAAAAGTTTATGTTTCTGTGGAACCGAGAATCATTAAAAAGGGAACACCCTTAGCATCTATTGACGATGTGTTCAACGGTATTATGGTGAACGGCAACGCCATCGGCGAAGTGGTGTTTTACGGACCCGGTGCAGGGAAGCTGCCTACCGCAAGTGCTGTGGTTGCAGACATTATTGACTGCCTGCGCAATGACCGTAACAGAGAATATTTCTGGAGTAAGGCAGAATCCGATTTTGTTGCCGAAAGCAGCGAAAACTTCGGCTGCTATTTAATCCGTACTAAGAATCCGGAAGCAATCACCACAAAACTTCCCGTTGCCCGTCAGATTACGGTGGCAGAAGGCGAAGTTGGCATTGTAACAGAACAAATCCGCGAGGAAGAACTTTCAAATGTTCTTTCTCAAGCGGTATCATACATGAAATTGGCATAAGCCTGCAGGAGGTATCAAAAGTGGGTATTATTGTACAGAAATTCGGCGGAAGCTCTGTTGCCAACGCCCAAAAGATTTTTAATGTGGCAGGTCGTATTCAGGATGCATACGACGCAGGAAATTCCGTGGTAGTTGTTGTATCCGCACAGGGTGACACTACCGACGACTTAATTGAAAAAGCCGCAGAAATCAATGCGAAACCGTCCAAACGAGAAATGGACGTTCTGCTCTCTACAGGAGAACAGATTACCATTGCACTCTTAGCAATGGCATTGGAAAAAAACAAATATCCGGTAGTTTCTTTAACCGGTTGGCAAACACCTATTAAAACCAATATGGTATACGGTTCTGCTCGTATTGAAAAGGTGGAAACCACCCGTCTGGTAAATGAACTGGATAAAGGCAGAATTGTCATTGTTGCAGGTTTTCAGGGTGTGAATGATGTGAATGATATCACTACCTTGGGAAGAGGCGGCTCTGACACCACCGCAGTGGCATTGGCAGCTGCACTTCGTGCAGACGTTTGTGAAATTTACACCGATGTGGATGGCGTTTATACTTGTGATCCCAGATTGGTGCCCGATGCAAGAAAACTAAACGATATTTCCTACGACGAAATGTTGGAGCTGGCATCCTTGGGTGCCAATGTGCTTCATAATCGTTCTGTAGAAATGGCAAAGAAATATCATGTTGATTTAGAAGTAAAATCCAGTTTCCAGAAAGTAGCTGGAACCAAAGTGAAGGAGGCAGGCAGCGTGGAAAAATTATTAGTGAGAGGCGTAGCAAGAGACAATGATGTGGCAAGAATTGCAGTAATCGGGGTAGACGATACTCCCGGTAAAGCATATAGAATGTTTGCTCTTTTGGCAAAGAAAAATATTAATGTAGACGTTATTTTACAGTCTATCGGCAGAGATAACACCAAGGATATTTCTTTCACCGTTTCCAGAAGCCAGATGGAAGAAGCTGTAAAGGTTTTAAATGATAACTTGGAAGACTTAGGCGCAAAAGAAATTACTCATGACGAAAAAATCTCTAAAGTTTCCATTGTTGGATCCGGCATGCTCTCCAATCCCGGTGTTGCAGCAAAAATGTTTGAAGCATTGTACGATGCAAATATCAACATTCGCATGATTTCCACTTCCGAAATCAAAGTCTCCGTGTTAATTGATGAAGACATGGCGGAAAAAGCGGTGCAGGCTATTCACCACAAATTCTTCAAAGACTAATCACGGTTTGAAAAAAGAACATAGAACGCAAAAGGCATGAGGGTTCTCATGCTTTTTGTTTTCTAAAGTGAAAATTTGTTTGCACAAATTTTGAATTAGAAATGCCTTTTGCGTTCTATGTTCTTTTTCTGCACCTTAGAAGATGACTCTGAAGTTCACCACTCGCAGTACCTTATGTACGGCTTCGGGTTCGATTGTTCCGTTTTGCATCCCATTTTTTTCATCCCATTGTATAGGAATGGCTTTAAAAAAGAATATAGACCGCAAAAGACATGGGGTTTTCCTGTGTCTTTTGAATTTTTAAGGTGAAAATTTGCTTGCACAAATTTTGATTTAATGCCTTTTTGTGATTTCAAAATTCCGTTATGTTGTATCGGATGCGATGAATGGCTTCATATCTGCTACAATTTAGATAGATGTTTCTGAGAAAAAGGTCACCCGAAGAATTGGCTTGACTTTTTATGGTTTGTTTGATATAATAAGTTTGCCCAATGAATTGAATAAGATAGAGTGTATGGCGAATTGTTTGTGATTTCGCAATACCTTCTTTTTGTTGTACTATATTTTAGTATGGAAAAAAGCACGGATTCCATTTATTTAATATAGTACAAATAATTTCTCTATCTTAAATTTGTTGGGCGACAATCGGAGTACGTGTTTTTTAGCGCATTGACTTCGGTTGATGCGCTTTTTTTATTGCTAAAAAATACGAAAAAAGGAGAAAAAACATGAAACACACAAGCAGATTTTTTAGCATGGTGATGGCTGTTGTGGTGCTTTTGCAGATGTTTACATTTGTGAGCTTTGCGGAGGATACCCTTAGCGATCTACCTACCGAGCTGGTATGGAATTCCGAAAAAAAAGGATATTTCCAATTTACCATACCTGATCACATTACCGACCGTTATAACTATCGTATTGATTTATACAAAAACGGTGATCCGGTAGAGTGGACACAAAGCTCCGTTCATCCCACCGAGTTTGAGGACTCCCGTGTCTACAGCCGTTCTTTCCTGCAGGAAGAAATTATGGCAAACGGAAGCGGTAAATACACTTATACTGTGACTGTAAATGGAGAAACCAGCGGTTTTAGTACCGAGTTTACCTATACCGAGCCAACCCAAACTCTTCCCACACCTACCAATGTTATTTTGGTAGAAGGTCAGGTTCGTTGGACTCCCATTGTGTCCGAACATTGTTCCGGATACTTTGTGGAATACTATGTAGCATATCCCGACGGAACACTTGATAAGGTGTATGGTCAGGAAGAAAGAAATGTTACCTCTGATTATCAGGACTACACAAGCGATAACGATGTTTCCTCATATTTCAACGAACAGGTCGATCGATTTTATAATGCAGACCCTGTAAGATATCCGAAAGAATCAGCCTTTTTAATGGTAACCGTGCGGGCAGAATCCTCCGATATTTTTGAAATCAAAGATTCCGAAAATTCCGCTCCTGTGGCAATGAGCGAAGACAACGAAACCGAATTTCAGTTCAATTTGCCGGGTAAAAGCGGTGATAAAGGAACCACTTTGAAATGGACGGATATTCAGGAATATGTTCCGGAACGGATGCAGTTTGGCTTATTATATGCCTCCAACCGATATGAAGCAAATATTTTAACTCCTGCCACCGTAACCTATACCGGCAATGGCGTAAATCGTACAGAAACGCTCTCGTATATCCCGTTGTTGACCGAATATGGTGCTGCATGGTATGATCTGGAATTTACCCTTCCTTATGATTTGGCACCGGGAACCTATCAGGCAACCATTCGTTTAGCGATTGCTCAGGAAAAAGGAACGGACAATGTGAAACCCTATGTGATTACCATTCCTGAATTAACTGTAAATCAGGTATACGATGCTGATTTCATCATAAACGACGGCGAAACCTTTACCACTGATAAAAATGTGACATTAGCCTTTAATGTGTCCGGTTATACCAAATATAAAATCGGAGACGGTGAATATACCAATCTTCCGGAAAATGGCGTGGCAACAACTTATGTTCTGACTCCCGAAAGCGGAGAAAAGACTGTTTCTGTTACATTTGCAAATGCCGATGAATCTAAAACCGAAACTGTGGAAAAAAATATTCAGTTAAGTAACCGTCATACCATTACATATTATGTGAATGGAGCCGAATTCTACACTGAAATTTTAGATTGCGGTTCTTCGATTCAGCAGTTGGCGGAAGTTCCTGCCGTTGAGGGGAAAACCTTTGCAGGCTGGGACGATAAAATTCCTGCCGTAATGCCGGATAGTAACCTTTCTTTTTCTGCGATTTTTGTGGCAGATCCTGTGCAGGATTTAACTGAATTATTAAGCGAAGAAGATTTGGCAGCAGGGTATACTGATGTTACTTCTACGGTTTCTTTAGATGTAGCCAATGCGAATATCAACGATGAGCTTGCATCTGAATATACCGGTTATACTGCAGCAATGACTCTGGATATTACTCTGCAGAAAGTGAAAGAAGACGGAACTTCTGACAATATTTCAGAATCCGGCTCTTTGGTAGCTTTTGAAATTGAAATTCCCGACAGCTTAAAAAATAAGGGCGATTACATCATTCTTCGTGATCATAACGGTACCGTGGAAATGATTGGCAGAACCCCCAACGCCTTTGGTGAATATCTGACTGTTTCCGGCAATACCATTACCCTTTATGCCAACAGATTCTCTCTTTATACCTTAGCAACCAGAGAACAGACTCCGCCGGCTCCTTCCGGTGGTGGGGCATCGGTTTATACCATAAATTTTGATTCTAACGGCGGAAGTAAGGTCAAAGCAGTAGATGTGCGATCCGGTAAGACTGTTTCCAAGCCGGAAGACCCTGCCAAAGAAGGTTATATTTTTGCAGGTTGGTACCTGGATCAGGATTTAACCGAAGCTTGTGATTTTTCAACTGTGATTCGAACATCTCTTTCTTTATATGCTAAATGGACAGAAGCGGCTCCCAAGACTGCCATGGTTCTGACGATTGGAGAAAAAAATGCTACCATCAACGGAGAAACTGTGACCAATGATGTTGCACCAATCATTTTACAGGACAGAACCCTGATTCCTATCCGTTTTGTGGCAGAAGCTTTTGGCGCAACTGTGGAATGGAATGAAACCGCACGGGCGGTAAATGTTACTTTGGGCGATGTTATGGTGAGTTTGATTGTAGGGGAAGGATTTGCAGTGGTCAATGGAGAAGTAAAAGAATTGGATTGTGCTTCATTTATTGAAAACGACAGAACCTATCTTCCCGTTCGTTTTGTGATGGAAAGTTTAGGACTGAAGGTGGAATGGAATGAATCTACCCGACAGGTTCTTATTGAAAACTAATTGTTTATAAATCGTCTCATAAAAAAGGATGCAAAGTAATTTGCATCCTTTTTTTGCATATTTTCTTTCTGTGGTACATACCTATGTATCAGTAAAATTTAAAAACCGGAGGAACAATTTATGAACGTGTTACAAGACATCGCAAAACGCACAAACGGCGATATTTATATCGGTGTGGTTGGTCCTGTCCGAACAGGAAAATCCACCTTTATCAAGCGGTTTATGGATTTAATGGTATTGCCCAATATGACCAATCCTTATGAAAAAGAACGGTTAAACGACGAACTGCCCCAGTCTGCTCAGGGAAAAACAATTATGACCACTGAGCCAAAATTTATTCCCAATGAAGCGGCTCGTATTGATTTTGGAGACAGCGGCAGCGCAAAGGTAAAGCTTGTAGACTGTGTGGGGTACGTTATCCCTGATGCATTAGGTCACGAAGAAGAGGGAATGGCACGGATGGTGATGACTCCCTGGAGTGAGGAAGAAATGCCTTTTTGTGAGGCGGCAGAAATTGGTACCAAAAAGGTCATTTGCGAGCATTCCACCATTGGTCTTTTGGTAACAACCGATGGCACGGTTACTGATATTGATCGGGAAAGCTATGTGGAAGCGGAACGACGGGTAGTGCGGGAACTGATGGAGCTGCACAAGCCGTTTGTGGTGGTGTTAAACTCCAGAGAGCCAAAAAGTGAAAATGCACGACAACTTTGCGATCGTATGGCAGCCGAATACGGTGTCCCCGTTGTTTGCTGTGACTGTCAGCAAATGGATGAGGAGGAACTGCTTTCCTTGTTAAAAACCGTATTGTATGAATTTCCGGTCTCTGAAGTTGGATTTTCATTTCCCGGTTGGATTCGCTCTTTGGACAGCTGTCATCCCTTAAAACAAAGCATTTATCAGGTGGTACATACTGTGATGGAGCGAACCGATTCGCTAAGAGAAGTGCTTGATGGCGTAGCAGCCTCTGCTCCGTTAGCTCCTATTGAGGATGCACGGATTACTTCCATCCTGCCGGGAAACGGTGCTATTACAGTTACCCTTACTGTTCCCGATTCTTTATTCTACGAAGTGATTTCTGACACTACGGGAATATCGATTGAGTCAGACGATTGCCTGATGCAGGTGTTAAAAGAGCTTTCGGAAACAAAGACAAAGTACGATAAATTGGAAGCAGCTTTAAATCAGGTAAAGGCAACAGGATACGGCATTGTGTCTCCCTCCATTGAAGAACTTTCTTTAGAGGAACCGGAAATCATTCGTCAGGGCAGTAAATACGGCGTTTGCTTAAGAGCTTCTGCTCCTTCTATCCATATGATTCGGGCAGATATCCAGACAGAGGTTTCACCAATTGTTGGAACAGAAAAGCAGTCGGAGGATTTGGTGAAATATCTGTTATCAGATTACGAGGAAGACCCCAAGAAAATCTGGGAATCCAATATTTTTGGAAAATCCCTGCATGAGCTCATTAACGAGGGCTTGCAGACGAAATTATCCCGTATGCCGGAGGATGCCAGAGGAAAGCTCAGAGAAACCCTCACCAAAATCATCAATGAAGGTTCCGGCGGACTTATTTGTATCATATTATAACAGTTAAACGGGAAAATGCAGAGAAGAGTTTCTCTGGGTAAAGTGTCCTTGGCACTGAGCATGACAGAAGGAAAAACCGATTTTCCAATCAGTAAACAGCGAAACTAAAAAATCCCGATGGCGTAATG
>JAZNNT010000121.1:0-6421 GCA_045580405.1 Clostridia bacterium | reverse complement strand
CGTTTTTTACAGATAACCTGCTCGCAATCTGCCAACAGATTGGCATACTCGCAAAAAGCACAGGTGCTTTCCTGATTTTCATCCCAGAGGGGCGTCTTTTTCAACTAAAACACATCCTATATTCTAATTCTTTCTCAGTTTTGCAATAAAAAAGCCGATGGTAATCCCATTTGGCAAAATTTGCGCCATACCGTTTTCTCCATATTGGCTTTCCCCTAATTGCATTGAAAACGGCTCCAAAGTGAAGTCCGAATGCCCTTTTAAAAACCGTTCTATTTGTCGTTCGTTTTCATCCTTGTTGACAGTGCAGGTGGAATACACCAATACACCGCCGGGACTTAGGGCATCTGCCATATTATTTAAAATCTGCTGTTGCAGGTCCACCAGCTCCGAGAACCCAAAGTCTCTCCATTTAATATCCGGTTTACTACCGATGACTCCTAATCCTGAACAAGGCACATCCGCTAAAATGCGGTCAAATTGTTTTTCAAACGTCTTTTTGGAAGCATCTGCTTCCAATACTGTAGCACAGGTAATCCCGCAACGCTCCAGATTCTTTTGAATAAGTTCACAGCGGTGCGGATAGTATTCTGTAGCAACCAATTCGCCTTTGTTTGCCATCAGTTCCCCGATATAGGCTGTTTTGCCGCCGGGTGCGGCACAACAGTCTAAAAGCCGCTCTCCCATTTTGGGATCCAGCACTTTTACTGCCCATTGAGAAGAAACACTCTGAACGGAAAAATCCCCGTTTTCAATCAACTTTGTGAGATTGTCTGCTTTTTCAGGAAGCAGGCAGTCGCCGTAGGTGTTGCAGATTTCCATCTTCTTTTTTGCTTCTTCCACGCCGGAAAACCGCTGGTGATGATATCTTAGTGCCAAGGGGACCTTCTTGTTTAAATTCCGAAGAAGTTGCTCGGTTTCTTTCCCATACTGGGATACCAATAGCTCATATACTTCATCAGAAAAGGATTCCCTTACTGCCAAGGAAACCTCCGGGATTGCTTCTGCCAACCCTTTTCTTAGCACAGCATTTACAAGCCCTTTTGATTTATAGGCAAATTTGCTGGTCAGCTTCACACTTTCATTCACAATAGCAAAGTCGGGAACTTTTTCCATAAAACGAAATTGATAAAATCCCATTCTGAGAATATTTTTTACAGGGATACTTAATTTTTTCACCTTCGTGGTAGAAAAACGGTTAATAATGTCATCTAAAAAACGACGGTAGCGGACAACTCCGTAGACTAATTCCGTCACAAAAGCACGGCCCTCCCCCAATTTGGAAAGACCGTTCTTTAATGCCAGATTCAAAAAAGTTTTTTGCACTTCATATTCATTTAAAATCTGAAGTGCCGTTTTTCTACGTTCCATATCGGCATCCTTAAATGATTTAATCTCGATTTCGGTTGGATAAAACCAACAGTCGTACTAAGTTCATAATGGCTGTTGCCGCTGCTGCAACATAAGTCATTGCCGCTGCAGAAAGCACTTTTTTCACGCCGCGGACTTCCTGTCCGGTTAACATGGCATCATCGCCTAACACAGCCACTGCACGGTTAGACGCATTAAATTCCACCGGCAAAGTCACCAGTTGGAATAAAACTACTGCAGAAAAGAGAATAATTCCCGTGTTAATCAGTAAATCATTGGCAACTAAAATGCCTAACAGCGCTAAAGGAAACGCCAGATAGGAGCCAATATTTGCTGCCGGAATAATGGAGTTCCTGATTTTTATGGGCAAATAGCCTTCACTATGCTGAACAGCATGACCTGCTTCATGAGCCGCCACACCCACGGCACCCACAGAATTCTGTGCGTACACGCTATCAGACAAACGAATCACATTATTTTTCGGGTCGTAATGATCGGTCAGATTTCCTGCCACACGTTCGATTCTCACAGACTGCAATCCATTGGCATCTAAAATCATACGGGCAGCATCGTGACCGGTCAAACCTCTCTGAGTAGCGATTTTACTGTATCGGTGAAAGGTGGTAGTTACCTTAGTCTGTGCCCACATCGCAAGAAGCAATGCCGGCAACACAAAAATTACATAAGTCATATCAAAGTACATAAAATGCACTCCTTTCGGTTAAAAACAGCTTAAAACGTGTCTCGGTTTCCGTTGTAGAAATCTGCAATTCCCATCATTTTTTTGCCGGGAGGCTGCAAAGCTGTGATGTTAATCACTCCGTTTTTTGCAGAGATTAACAGACGGTTCTTGGAAAACTCCAAAACGGCACCGTAAGGCTTAATATCTTCTTGGGAATAAAGCTCTGCTTTATGAATTTTATAGAGTTTTTCGTTACGAAGGAAGCTGGTTCCCGGAAACGGATAAAATCCGCGGATTTTATTCACAATGTCTTTGGCTTCCATGTCAAAGGATATGATTGTTTCTTCTTTTTTAATGGGAGGTGCATAGGTAGACAAAGAATCGTCCTGCACTTCCCCTTTTAATGTGCCAAGCTGGGGGAGGGTTTCCAACAGCAAGTTGGCGCCTGCTTCCATCAGCTTATCGTGGAGCGTTCCGCCGGTTTCCTCTTCGGTAATCGGCACCACGCATTTTGTCAGCATATCGCCGGTGTCAAGCCCCTCGTTCATCTGCATAATGGTAACACCGCTCTCAGTTTCTCCCATGGCAACTGCGTACTGAATGGGTGCAGAACCACGGTATTTTGGAAGCAAGGAGGCATGAACGTTGATGCAACCGTATTTAGGATAGTGCAACACATAAGAAGGCAGGATTCTGCCATATGCCACCACCACAATCAAATCGGGATTTTCTGCTTTTAAAATATCCAAAAAGTTTTCTTCTTTTAAGTTAACAGGCTGATATACGGGCAAATTATGAGCCAATGCCACTTCCTTCACGGGAGAAAACTTAATTTTCTGACCACGGTCCTTTTTTGCATCTGCACGGGTTACAACAGAACAAACATCGCATCCGTTTTCCAGTAGTTTTTGTAAACTGTACGCCGCAAAATCAGGCGTACCCATAAACATGATCTTCATTGCTATCTCACTTCACAATCTAAAAACTATTCTTCGTCATCATGGAATACTTCGTATTCACAGGTATCACGGATGGTTTTCCCGTCTAAATGGTCATTTTCATGACAGCAGCAACGTGCCATCAGCTCTTCCCCTTCAAAAATAAATTCTTCCCCGAAACGGTTTAATGCTTTCACTTTTACATGCATAGGGCGAATCACATGTCCTTCAAAACCGGGAATACTTAAACATCCTTCGCTCCCTTCCTGGGTGCCGGAGTTTTCAATAATTTCGGGATTGATAAATTCGATGAATTCCTGAGGGTCTTCCATGGTGTCAATCACGAAAATCCGTTTTAACACACCTACCTGCGGTGCGGCAAGACCGACTCCTTCCGCCTTTTTCAAGGTATCAATCATATCATCCAACAAAGAAATAATTTTTTGGTCAATTTTTTCTACCGGACGGCACTTTTTGTGCATAATCTCATCGGTGTCCGGCACGATGTTTCTGATTGCCATTTTTTTCATTCCTTTCTGCATATATTAGGAATTTTTTCCTATCCCACGATGATTTAGGGCGAAGAGAAATGGATGCAGAATCAGAAAAGTGAACCTGTAGGGGTTATCCGAAGGCGTACCCGAGTGTACGCCGAGTGATGAACTTTACTGATTGTGCGCCATTTATCAAGCCGTATTATAAGAAATTAACGGGATTTACATCCACCTGCACATTGATATCATTCTTCTTGTTTGCTAAAATCAAAGCCTTCACCGATTCGGAAAACGATGTTTCAATGGCATCTGCCGAGGTGCATTTAATCAAAATATGGTAACGGTACTGATTGCGGATTTTGGAAATTCCGCAAGGAGTGGGCCCGTACATTGCTATATAATGCTTTCGTTCTTCGTAAAAGTCCACCTTTTCGGTCATAATCTGCTTGATGCCGTCTGCCATGGAAAAGATTTTTTTCTCGTCCTCTCCTGTGAAAATCACATTCACAATTTCTGAAAAGGGCGGATATTTCACGTTTTTACGAAATACGATTTCATTTTGATAAAAGGCGTCATAGTCCTGACTTCTTGCTGCCTCGATGGCATAATGCTCAGGGTGATAGGTCTGCACCACCGCATAACCGGGGATGTCACCACGGCCTGCCCTGCCGCAAACCTGAGTAATTAAGGAAAAGGTTTTTTCAGCACCATTATAACCGCCCACAAACAGCGAACTGTCTGCAGCAATTACTCCAACCAAAGAAACCTCCTTAAAATCCAAGCCTTTCGCAATCATCTGAGTGCCAAGCAAAATGGAACAGCCCGGCTTTGCAAACTGCTTTAACAGTCGCTCATGAGACATTTTTGTGGTGGTGGTATCGTTATCCATCCGAATGACCTGGGTATCGGAAAACATGGAATAAATTTCTTCTTCCAGCTTTTGGGTACCGCTTCCAAAATAGCGCACTGCTGTGCTGTGACATTCGGGACAGACGGTTTCTGCATCTGCAGTATAACCGCAGTAGTGACACTTTAATTTTCCTTCAATACTGTGATAAGTAAGTGCCACATCACATTTTTTGCATTTCACCACATATCCGCAATCCCGACAGCTTACAAAGGTGGAATAGCCACGCCGATTTAAAAGAATAATCGCCTTTTCGCCTTTTTCTTTCACCTCAAGAAGCCGTTTTTTCAGACTTTCCGAAAGAACAGAATGGTTGCCGTTTTTGAGTTCTTCTCGCATATCCACAATTTCTACCTTGGGCAGAGCGTGTTTATTATACCGTTTGGTTAACGTCAACAGAGTTGCCTTTCCCTGCTGGGTGCGGTAGTAGTCTTCCACAGCGGGTGTTGCCGATGCTAACAGCAGAGTTCCCCCACGCTGATTCATTAAAAACCGAGCCACATCTTTTGCCTGGTAACGGGGAGAATGCTCGGATTTATAGGTGGTTTCGTGTTCTTCATCCACAATGATGAAATCCAAATCGGCAAAGGGTGCAAACACAGCACTTCTGGCTCCCACCGCTACCGAAACCAGACCGTTTCGGATTTTGTTCCACTGGTCTTTCCGCTCGGAAATAGACAGTGCGGAGTGAAGCACCGCAACCTGATCTCCGAACCGACGGAAAAACCGACCTCGAATCTGAGGAGTTAAGGCAATTTCCGGTACTAAAATAATTGCCTGCTTGCCTTCCTTGATAACCTGCTCCACCAAAGCAAGATACACCTCGGTTTTACCGGAACCGGTTACCCCTTTTAACAGAAACTCGTGGTACCCCTCTTCCCGTCTTGCCGAAAGGATGGTATCCACAACGTTGGTTTGTTCTTCATTTAGCACCGTTTTTGTTTCGGTTGCCTGTTTTTCTTCGGCGAAAGGGTCCTGCTCTACCACTTCTTCGGTGATTTCAATAACGCCTTTTTTCTCCAAAGCAGTAATGGACCCCCGGCTTGCCCCCGAAAATGCTACCAAATCCACCACAGGCATTCTGCCGTTGTCTAATAGCATTTCCAGTACCCGTCTTTGAGCTGCCGCTTTTTTGAGATAAATCTCCATATAATCATACAACTCATGCTCCCCTAAAAGTAGAGTTGCCACTTGAATACTTTTTTGTTGATGAGCCTGCCGGGATTCTTCGTAAAGTTCCACCTTACCAAGCTGTGCCAAGGCAATAACCACTTTTTTGATGCCACGGTTGGAAAAAGCATTTTCCAATTCTTCCAAGGAAACAGGAACACGTTTGGAAACCAAATAATCAATCAGCTTCCCCAACAAGCCGTTATCGTCCGCCACGCCGTCCATACAATCGTCCAGCAAACGGACATACTCTGAGAATTTTAAATTGGAACCGGGCGGCAACAGCAGATTTGCCGCATCATATAAGGTGGCGTAGTAGCGCTTGGCAATATAGCGGGCCAATTCCATTCCCTTTTTGTCGATAACAGGCTCATAATCAATGACTTCCATCACAGACTTTAAAGGTATCGCCCCCTCATCGTAAAACAGTTGGGTCACGATACCTTCACGCTTCTTATTGGCTCTGCCAAAAGGAACCACCACACGGACTCCCTCTGCCACCAAATGAGCTATGGGGGCAGGAATCAGATAGGAAAACTCCTTATCCACAGAAAAGTTCAAATTGGAAACCGCTATCTTAGCGCATAAAATTCGGTTCATTTTTTCGATTACTGATTCACAACTTCAATATCGCCGTCAGCAATTTCTTTCACTGCCATAGAAACAGGTTTTGCAGAAGAAGTGCGGATATCTTCCTGTTCACTTAAATCTCTGGCTCTTTTTGCCACAGCAATGACCAATGCGTATCTGCTGCCTGCTTTTTCCACTAGATTTCCAATTGCGGGTTGTAACATAATAATCTCTCCTTTTAGTATCTGAAAATTGTATCAAATCTATTAAAAAATATGTACGTTTTACT
>JAZNNT010000120.1:0-9359 GCA_045580405.1 Clostridia bacterium | reverse complement strand
GGGGAAATGGAAGTTTGGGCGCTGGAAGCATACGGCGCTGCTCATACTCTGCAGGAAATCCTCACCGTGAAGTCCGACGATATTGTGGGACGTGTAAAAACATACGAGTCTATCGTTCGCGGTGTGAATGTTCCCAAGCCGGGTGTACCGGAATCCTTTAAAGTATTGATTAAGGAGCTTCAGTCTTTAGGTCTGAACATGAAGGTGTACGATAAGGATAACGAAGAAATTAACTTAAAAGACACCTACAACGATGATGACACTCATCCGATCAGACAGATTGAAAATGAAGATGACCTGATTCAGTATGCGGAACGAAATGACTTCGCAAAAGAAGACGAGGAAGAAGATGACGATCTCATCGAGGTAACCGATTTACCCGAGGATGACCATCTGCTTCCCGAAGACGAATCCGACTTTATTGAGGACGATGAAGATATCGAAACTATTTTAGCTGAAAACGAAGAAAGTATCGACGATATTTTAAACGATATTGAATCGTAATGACTTTACCTGCCCCGATTCCTCGGGGTATTGGGGCAGGTGCTTACATGATTACAGGAAAATCGGGTAAAACTTTAGTAAAGGATGAGAGTCAATGTCAAATATGGAATTAAATACAAGCGAAGTGAAAAAAGACACCAAGGTGGAATTCAACAACTTTGAGTCTATTAAGGTTGGTTTGTGTTCTCCCGAAGATGTTTTGGATTGGTCATACGGGGAAGTTAAAAAACCTGAAACCATCAACTACAGAACCCAGAAGCCGGAAAAAGACGGTTTGTTCTGTGAAAGAATCTTTGGCCCCACCAGAGACTGGGAATGTCATTGCGGTAAGTATAAAAGAATCCGTTATAAGGGCGTAGTCTGTGACCGATGCGGCGTTGAGGTTACCAAATCCAAAGTAAGACGTGAAAGAATGGGACACATCACCTTAGCAACTCCCGTTTCTCACATCTGGTATTTTAAAGCAATTCCCACCAGAATGGGTCTTCTTTTAGATATTTCTCCCAAATATTTGGAAAATGTATTATATTTTGCATCTTACATCGTAACCGATCCCGGTAAAAACACCGACCTGGCGTTAAACCAGATTCTGTCCAACGCAGAATACCAGGAAGCCAGAGAAAAATACGGTGATAAATTCAAAGCCGGTATGGGCGCAGAAGCAGTTCAGACTCTGCTTCGCAACTTAGATTTAGACAAATTATCTCAGGAATTAAAAGACGAAATTGCGTCTACCACCGGTCAGGGACAGAAACGTACCAAACAGATGAAACGTTTGGAAGCGGTGGAATCCTTCCGTTTGTCCGGCAACAAGCCTGAATGGATGATTCTGGAAGTTCTGCCGGTTATTCCGCCGGATTTAAGACCGATGGTGCAGTTAGACGGCGGCAGATTTGCGGCTTCCGACTTAAACGATTTATACAGACGTGTTATCAACCGTAACAACCGTCTGAAAAAATTATTAGAATTAAATGCACCTGAAATTATCGTAAGAAACGAAAAGAGAATGCTGCAGGAAGCGGTTGATGCTTTAATTGATAACGGCCGTCGCGGAAAACCCGTTACCGGCCCCGGCAACCGTCCCTTAAAATCTCTTTCCGATTTATTAAAAGGGAAACAGGGTCGTTTCCGTCAGAACTTACTGGGAAAACGTGTTGACTATTCCGGCCGTTCCGTTATCGTTGTTGGCCCCGAACTGAAGATTTATCAGTGCGGTCTGCCCAAAGAAATGGCATTGGAGCTGTTTAAACCTTTCGTAATGAAGCGTCTGCACGATTCCGGCAAAGCACACAACATCAAATCTGCGAAGAGAATGGTGGAACGTGTGAATGACGAAGTGTGGGATATTTTAGCAGAGGTTATCAAAGAACATCCCGTTCTTTTAAACCGTGCGCCCACGCTGCACAGATTGGGTATCCAGGCATTTGAACCCGTTTTGGTAGACGGGAAAGCAATCCGTCTGCATCCGCTGGTATGTACCGCATACAATGCGGACTTCGACGGTGACCAGATGGCTGTTCACGTGCCCTTATCTGCAGAAGCTCAGGCAGAAGCAAGATTCTTAATGCTGTCTGCAAACAACCTGTTAAAACCCCAGGACGGTAAACCTGTTACCGTTCCGACTCAGGATATGATTTTAGGTAGCTATTACCTGACCATCGTGAATGAAGAAGAACCCGGCGTGGGCAAAGCATTCTCCAGCTTCGACGAAGCAATGCTGGCATACGAAAACGGTGTGGTTGGTCTGCATGCACCCATCAAGGTAAGAAGCACCAAAGAAATTGACGGCAAAACCTATTCCAAAGTGCTGGATGTAACCGTGGGAAGAATCATCTTCAACAGCTACATTCCTCAGGATTTGGGCTTTGTGGACAGAACCAACGAAGATACCATTTTAGATTTGGAAGTTCAGTTCAATGCCGACAAGAAAGCACTGGGCAAAATCATTGAAAAATGTATTGAAGTTCACGGTATCACCGACACTGCCGTAGTGCTGGACGACATCAAAGCAAACGGTTACAAATATTCTACCCGCGGTGCTATCACCGTTGGTGTTGCGGATATGGAAGTTCCCATTACCAAATGGAAGCTGATTCACGAAACCGAAGACAAGATTAAAGATGTTGAAAAGAAATTCAAACGCGGTCTGTTAACTGAAGATGACAGATATAATAAGGTTATCGACCTGTGGACCAAAACCATTGATAACGTTACCGACGCTCTGATGGATAACTTAAAAGCTACCAACCCCATCTTCATGATGGCGGACTCCGGTGCCCGTGGTAGTAAGAGCCAGATTCGTCAGCTGGCAGGTATGCGTGGTCTGATGGCAGATACCTCCGGTAAAACCGTTGAAATTCCCATTCGTGCAAACTTCCGTGAAGGCTTAAACGTGTTGGAATATTTCATTTCTTCTCACGGTGCTCGTAAAGGTCTTGCCGATACCGCACTTCGTACCGCTGACTCCGGTTATTTAACCAGACGTCTGGTTGACGTTTCTCAGGATGTTATCATCCGTGAGGATGACTGCGGTTCTCACGACGGTCTTGACGTTGAGGCAATCAAAGGAATTGAACCTTTACACGAAAGACTTATCGGCAGATATTTAATCAACGACTTCACGGATCCCGCTACCGGCGAAGTAATCTGCGATACCAATACCATGATTTCCAAGAAAAAAGCATTGGAAATCGAAAAGGTTTGCGAATTAAACAATATCAAATCCGTTAAAATCCGTTCCGTTCTGGGTTGTAAATCCAAAATCGGTGTCTGTGCAAAATGTTATGGTGCAAACCTTGCCAGCGGTTCTCCCATTTCTATCGGGGAAGCAGTTGGTATCATTGCGGCACAGTCCATCGGTGAACCGGGTACCCAGCTGACCATGAGAACCTTCCACACCGGTGGTGTTGCGGGTGGTGACATTACCCAGGGTCTTCCCAGAGTTGAAGAACTCTTTGAAGCAAGAAAACCCAAGGGTTGCACTGAAATTTCCGAACTGTCCGGTAGAGTTTCCGTGGTAACTGACCATAAGAGAGAAGTTACTGTTGTGTCTGACGACGGAGAAGCAAAAACCTATAAAATTCCTTACGGTTCTCAGATTAAGGTTCAAGATGGCAGCACCATTGAAGCCGGTGATCCTTTAACCGAAGGTCCCATCAATCCCCACGATGTACTCCGCATCAAAGGTAAGTTCTCTGTTTGGGAATATTTAATCTCTGAAGGACAGAGAGTTTACCGTCTGCAAGGGGTTGATATTAACGATAAACATATTGAAGTTATTGTTCGTCAGATGATGAGAAAAATCCGTGTGGATGATAACGGAGATACCAATATGTTCCCCGGTTCCTTAGTGGATATGGTGGAATTTAACGAACAGAACGAAAAAGTAAGAGCAGAGGGCGGCAAAGAAGCTGTGGGCGAAGTTACATTACTTGGTATCACCAAGGCATCCTTGGCAACCGATTCTTTCTTATCTGCAGCGTCCTTCCAGGAAACCACTAAGGTGTTAACCGATGCCGCAATCAAAGGGAAAATCGACCCGCTTAACGGCTTAAAAGAAAACGTAATTTTGGGTAAACTGATTCCCGCAGGTACCGGCATGCAGAGATATCAGGATACTGCATATGAAACAGCAGAAAAACCTGTTTTGAAAGAAGAACCTGTATTAATCGCTGAAGAAGCGTAAAAATGCATTTATCCATCATCGGAGATTTTTAAAAAAATTTCCGATGATGGAACCCATTTTGTCGTTTTTTCTTTCCAAAGAAAAAAATAAAAATATTCATAAAAATATTGACATTTTGACTTTTTCGTGCTAATATATCATATTAGAAAGTGGTGTGTTCTTATGCTTTCGGAGTTGTCCGGTGAGCAAAAATTAGTTGGAATCAAGCAATGTACCAAGGCTGTGGAGGAAGGGATTGTTTCCTGTGCTTTTGTGGCAAAGGACGTGGCTCCTGCTATCGTAGAACCCTTCTTACGCCTGTGTTCCCGCAAGGATATTCCTGTTACAGAAATTTCCACCAAAAAGGAACTTGGTGAGCTTTGCGGCATTGACGTGAAGGCATCGGTTGCAGTGGTGCTAAAGTAGAAAAAGAACCACATTTTCATAAAAAAGTGAAAAAATGTAAGGGGAGTAGTCTGCCCTTGCACGTATTTTTATTTGTGCCAAAAACGGTTGCAATCCGTTTGTTTTTGCGGTTTTTAGAAGGTTTTTAAGAACTGTGAAAACAGGCAGATTGCCTGGAAGAACATTTTAATTTTAATGAAAGGAGAAACAAGATGCCCACATTCAGCCAATTAGTTAGAAAAGGCAGACAGGTAGCTGTTACCAAGTCTACTGCTCCTGCTCTTCAGAAAGGTTTAAACACCTTGAAAAAGCAGGCAACCGACATCTCTTCCCCGCAGAAAAGAGGAGTATGTACAGCTGTTAAAACCATGACGCCTAAAAAACCGAACTCTGCACTGCGTAAAATTGCCAGAGTTAGACTGACCAACGGTATTGAAGTGTCTGCATACATCCCCGGCATCGGTCATAACCTGCAGGAACACAGCGTTGTTATGATCAGAGGCGGCAGAGTAAAAGACTTACCCGGTGTTAGATATCATATCATCCGTGGTACCTTAGATACTCAGGGTGTTGCAAACAGAAATCAGTCCAGATCCAAATACGGTGCTAAAAGACCGAAAAAAGCTGCTGCAAAATAAGATAGCCGCTTAAGTTATTTGGAAGAATTCGTACTTTGTACGAGAAACAATTAAATAGTGCAAGTGCGAATTTTCGTTATATTTCATTATAATTAAGATGTTCGTCACCAGCACTAACAAGATAAGCCAATCATTTAAAGATGGCGAAGCTTGAGTACCCGATAAAATTTTATGATTTATCCTTAGAAAGGGGGAAGTACAGTGCCGAGAAGAGGTAATGTAGTAAAAAGAGACGTTTTACCGGATCCGTTGTACAATGATAAAATCGTAACCAGATTAATCAACAACGTTATGATTGACGGTAAAAAAGGTGTAGCCCAGAAAATTGTTTATGGTGCTTTTGAAATTGTTCAGGAAAAAACCGGAAAAGAACCCTTATCCGTGTTCTTAGAAGCAATGAATAATGTTATGCCTTTATTAGAAGTTAAAGCAAGACGTGTAGGTGGTGCTACCTATCAGGTGCCCATCGAAGTTCGTCCTGAAAGAAGACAGACTTTAGGCTTAAGATGGATTACTCTGTATTCCAGAAAACGTAGCGAAAGAACCATGAAAGAAAGACTGGCTAACGAAATCTTAGACGCTATCAACAGCACCGGCGGTGCAGTTAAGAAAAGAGACGAAATGCATAAAATGGCAGAAGCTAACAAAGCATTCTCTCACTACAGATTCTAATTTTTTATTAGCAAGTTAAAAATGGGCACAGCGGGAATCTTTTTCCCGTTTGCCTTTACTCCGAAGAAAGGATGTGAGTAAAGCATGGCAAGAGAATTTTCTTTAGAAAAAACCAGAAATATCGGTATTATGGCTCATATCGACGCAGGTAAGACCACTACTACCGAACGTATTTTATTTTATACCGGTCGTGTTCATAAAATTGGTGAACCCCACGAAGGTTCCGCAACGATGGACTGGATGGCTCAGGAACAGGAAAGAGGTATTACCATTACCTCCGCTGCTACCACTGCTCAGTGGAAAGGCCACAGAATCAACATCATTGATACTCCCGGTCACGTTGACTTCACCGTTGAAGTGCAGCGTTCTCTGCGTGTATTGGACGGTTCTGTTACCGTATTCTGTGCAAAGGGCGGCGTTGAACCTCAGTCTGAAACCGTTTGGAGACAGGCTGACGATTACAAAGTTCCGAGAATGGCTTATGTAAACAAGATGGATATCATGGGTGCCAACTTCTACAATGTTGTTGACATGATGAAAGACAGACTTGGCTGTAATGCTGTTCCGATTCAGCTGCCTATCGGTGCAGAAGATACCTTTGTTGGTATCGTTGACCTGGTAGAAATGAACGCTCATGTATACTATGATGACATGGGACAGGATTTAAGAATTGAAGAAATCCCTGCAGATATGATGGACAAAGCAGAAGAATACCGCAGCAACTTATTGGAAGCTGTTGCAGAAACTTCTGAAGAGTTAATGGAAAAATATCTGGAAGGTGAAGAATTAACCGTTGCAGACATCAAAGGTGCACTCCGTAAAGGAACCCTGGACAACACCATCGTTCCCGTTCTGTGCGGTACTTCTTACAGAAATAAAGGTGTACAGCTTCTGTTAGACGCTGTTATCGACTATATGCCGGCTCCCACCGATATTGAAGCAATCAAAGGTGTTGACCCGGATACTGATGAACCTACCTGCAGACCTTCTTCCGACGAAGAACCGTTCTCTGCATTAGCGTTCAAAATTATGACCGACCCCTTTGTGGGTAAACTCTGCTTCTTCAGAGTTTATTCCGGTACCATTGATGCAGGTTCTACTGTATTAAACTCTACCAAAGGTCATAAAGAAAGAATCGGTAGAATTCTGCAGATGCACGCAAACAACAGACAGGATATCACCACTGTATATTCCGGTGATATTGCGGCTGCAGTTGGTTTGAAAAACACCACTACCGGTGACACTTTGTGTGTTGAATCCGCTCCGGTTATCTTGGAATCCATGGAATTTCCGGATCCCGTTATCCGTGTAGCGATTGAACCCAAAACCAAAGCAGGTCAGGAAAAAATGGGTATTGCTCTGGCAAAACTGGCAGAAGAAGACCCCACTTTCCAGACTTACACCGATGAAGAAACCGGCCAGACCATTATTGCAGGTATGGGCGAATTGCACTTAGAAATCATCGTTGACCGTCTGCTTCGTGAATTTAAAGTAGAAGCTGATGTTGGTAAACCTCAGGTATCCTACAAAGAAACCATTCGCGAACAGGTTGACGTGGAACAGAAATATGCAAGACAGTCCGGTGGTAAAGGTCAGTACGGTCACTGTAAAATTATTGTTGAACCTATGGAACCCGGCTTTGGCTACGAATTTGTAAACAAAATCGTTGGTGGTGCTATTCCCAAGGAATATATTCCCGCAGTTGATGCAGGTATCCAGGGCGCAATGCAGGCAGGTGTGCTGGCTGGCTACAATGTTGTAGACGTTAAAGTTACCCTGTACGATGGTTCTTATCACGAAGTTGACTCTTCTGAAATGGCGTTCAAGATTGCCGGTTCTATGGCATTCAAAGAAGCTTGCAGAAAGGGTAAACCGGTTCTGTTAGAACCCATTATGAAGGTTGTTGTAGTAGTACCTGAAGATTACATGGGCGATGTTATGGGTGACTTAAACTCCCGTCGTGGTCAGATCCAGGGTATGGAAGCAAGAAACGGCGGTGTTCAGAACATTACTGCACACGTTCCGCTTTCCGAAATGTTCGGCTACGCAACCGACTTACGTTCCAAAACTCAGGGTAGAGGTCAGTACACAATGGAACCCTCTCACTTTGATGAAGTGCCGAAGTCCATTGCAGAAAAGATCGTTGCTACCAGAGCGAAAAAGGACGACGAATAATTCTTATTCTTGTTAAAAAAAATTATCTTATAAAAAATCTTGAAGCATAGCTTCACGAAGGAGGAAACTATCAATGGCAAAAGCTAAATTCGAAAGAAGCAAACCCCACGTTAACATTGGTACTATCGGCCACGTTGACCACGGTAAAACTTCCTTAACCGCTGCTATTACCAAAGTTCTGGCTATGAAAGGTCAGGCTCAGTACGAAGCTTACGACATGATCGACAAAGCTCCCGAAGAAAGAGAAAGAGGTATTACCATTTCTACCGCTCACGTAGAATATGAAACCGATGCAAGACACTACGCTCACGTTGACTGCCCCGGCCATGCTGACTATGTTAAAAACATGATCACCGGTGCTGCTCAGATGGACGGCGCTATCTTAGTTGTATCTGCTGCTGACGGTCCGATGCCTCAGACCAGAGAACACATCCTGTTATCCCGTCAGGTAGGCGTTCCCTACATTGTTGTATTCATGAACAAAGCTGACCAGGTTGACGATCCCGAATTACTGGAATTAGTTGAAATGGAAATCAGAGAACTGTTAGATGAATATGAATTCCCCGGTGACGATATTCCGATCGTTAGCGGTTCCGCTTTAGTAGCATTAGAATCTTCTGCTACCGATCCTTCCGCTCCTGAATATGCTCCCATCCTGGCTCTGATGGATCAGGTTGACGCTTACATTCCTACTCCGGAAAGAAAAGCAGACCTGCCCTTCTTAATGCCTGTTGAAGACGTATTCACCATTACCGGTCGTGGTACTGTTGCTACCGGTAGAGTAGAAAGAGGTCAGTTAAAATTAAACGACGAAGTTGAACTGGTTGGTTTAGCTGAAGAAGCTAGAAAAATCGTTGTTACCGGTATCGAAATGTTCAGAAAATTACTGGACTACGCTGAAGCTGGTGATAACGTTGGTTTACTGCTCCGTGGTGTTCAGAGAACTGAAATCGAAAGAGGTCAGGTATTAGCAAAACCCGGTACCATTAAACCCCACACCAAATTCAAAGCTCAGGTATACGTTCTGACCAAAGAAGAAGGTGGTAGACATACTCCTTTCTTCAACGATTACAGACCCCAGTTCTATTTCAGAACTACCGACGTAACCGGTCAGATTAAATTACCCGCAGGCACCGAAATGTGCATGCCCGGTGATAACGTTGAAATGGAAGTTGAATTGATTAAACCTATCGCTATTGAAGAAGGTTTAAGATTCGCTATCCGTGAAGGTGGTAGAACCGTAGGTTCTGGCGCTGTAACCTCCGTTATCGAATAATTAGCGTTCATAAAAAGAGAGAGTT
>JAZNNT010000119.1:0-1845 GCA_045580405.1 Clostridia bacterium | reverse complement strand
ATATAGTCATACTCACCCATCAACGAAAGCTCTCCCTTTGCCGTTTGCAAGCGGGATTGAATCTGCTCCTCAGTTTCGGTACCTCTGCCACGAAGACGCTTTTCCAATTCCTCATAGCTTGGGGGCGCAATAAAGGTTAACATCGTGTCGGGGAAATTCTTTTTAATCTGCATCGCCCCCTGGACTTCGATTTCTAAAATCACATCCAGTCCACGGGACAAGGCATCCTCCACAGGCTGACGGGGTGTGCCGTAGTAGTTCCCCACATATTCTGCCCATTCCAACACCTGGTTATTGGCAATCATTTCTTTAAATTCTTCTTTGGTTTTAAAATAATAGGTGACGCCTTCCCGGTCAATGGGACGGGGAGCTCTTGTAGTGGCAGACACAGACAGATGAATTTTCCCTTCTGCCAATTCACACGCCCGCTTCACCACGGTGCCCTTTCCAACCCCTGCAGGGCCGGAAACCACCATTAAAGTGCCTTTTTGTGCCATAATGAAATCCTCTTTTTATCCTTCTGCTCTGCCGGTAATGGTATCTGTCTGCAAACCTGACAGAATAATATGACCGCTGTCGGTCACCACCACGGTTCTGGTTTTTCTGCCATAGGTAGCATCAATTAAAATCCCACGTTCCTTGGCATCGGTAATCATACGCTTCACCGGTGCCGAATCAGGACTGATAATGGCGATGATTCTCTCCATCGCCACAGCATTGCCGAAGCCGATATTTAACAGTTTCATATCGAAAACCTCTTTTTACTTATTCAACATTCTGCACTTGCTCACGGATGGCTTCAATTTCCGTTTTGGCATCAATGCCGATTTTGGAAATTTCAATGGAATTACATTTGGAGCAGGTGGTGTTTACTTCTCGGTTCATTTCCTGGATAATGAAATCCAGTTTTTTGCCCACGGGTTTGTCCTGATACACAAGTCCCATAAATTCTTCAAAATGACTTTGCAGTCTGGTGGTTTCTTCAAAGGTGGCAACCTTGTCGGAGAAGATGGCAACCTCGGTCATCAAGCGGGTTTCATCATAAGTGGCACCGTTTAAGTATTCTTCCATTTTGTCACGAAGTTTCTTTTCGTATTCTGCCACAGACTCGGGCAACAGCTCTTCGATTCTTGCCACCATGCCACGCAGTTTTTCAATACGGCTGACCATATCGTCTGCCAAGCGTTTGCCCTCTGTTCTTCTCATTTCCAAGAAATCGGAAACCGCTTTTTCCAAAACGGGTTCCAAAATCGAGAAGATCTCTTCTGCCTCATGCTCTTTAAATTCCACCTCAAAAATATCGGGGAACCGAGACATTTTGGTGGCAGTTACATCAAAGGGCATATCGTATTCGTCGGACAATTCTTTTAAAACTTTTAAGTAGTTTTCTGCAACCGTGCGGTTTAAGGTGACAACCTTGTCCCCTTCCTCCACATTGTTCATATGGATATACACATCCAGCTTCCCACGGTTGATTCTTTCCGCTAAATATTTGCGAACCGGTTCCTCTAAGAAGGAAAACCCTCTGGGAACACGGATGTTGGCATCAAAATAACGATGATTTACCGATTTTAATTCCACGGTAATATCGTAGCCTTTATAAATTTCTTTCTGACGGCCGTAGCCTGTCATACTCATAGACATACTTTCTCACCTTACCTTTTCACAACAGTATAACATATATATAATAAAATGTCAAAACTTTTTTTGACTTTTTCAGTATTTTTAGGGATTTTTCTTTGATTTTTAGAGATTTTTGACTATTTTCTATCAAAACTGATTGGCCGACAGAAGAAAAATAAAGTTTTGCAAGAAAAAAACTAACGTTTTTTGAAGAAATTTCCT
>JAZNNT010000118.1:0-10285 GCA_045580405.1 Clostridia bacterium | reverse complement strand
GATAATAGAAATTGATGGATTAAATTATAGTTTCTGTGGGATCTAACCCTACTCACTACTTGCTAACTATTTTTGTGCATAGAGTTTAATTTGGGTGTCTACAACATCACACCAAATTTTGGGGTTGCCTTCGGGGACTGTCAACTTTAATTCTCTTTTCTATTGTCATTTTTATTTTTATGTGATACAATAAAATTGATATCATGAAGATGATGAAAAAATGGAAAAACTAATCAATGATAAAAATCTGAGAAATTTTGCCTATGTCAATGATTCCATCTGCCAACAGCCTATTCGCGGAATCGTGATTTCATTCTTTGGCTTAGGAAATACCACCATGTATGACGAAGATTGTCCCGAGGGTGAGTTCTGGGCAAAGCAGGGGATTTTGTATGTGGTACCGTACACAAATCCATGGGCTTGGATGAATCCGCAAGCGGTAGCCTATACTGATGAAATTATCGAGGTGCTGTTTCAAAAATACCGTTTGCCGGAGGATACTCCCATCGTTTCTACCGGCGGAAGTATGGGTGGGCAGTCAGCGTTGGTATATACCGCTTATGCAAAGCGCCAGCCGGTAGCTTGTGTTACAAATTGTCCGGTATGTGATGTTGTGTTTCATTTTACGGAGCGAAAGGATTTACCCAGAACCCTATACAGTGCGCTCTATCATGAAGCAGGAACATTGGAGGATAGACTGAAACGGATCTCGCCGCTTCATCTGACGGAGAAACTTCCCAACATCAGCTATCACATCTTTCATTGCAATGAGGATTTGGATGTGAATATGGATGCCCATTCCAAAAAATTTGTTGCAGAACTGGAAAAGAAACAGTACGCTGTCACTTTCGATATCGTAGAAGGAAGAGGACATTGTGACTTAACGATAGAGATGCAACAAAAATTTGCAGAATATGTGATAAATGCAATAGACAGATTGCGTTAACGGTTTTTCTTACCAATCATAACACCATAGAGGATAACAATGGATACCATAGAAATTATTGCACAAATACTGGGGTTTATTACCGTAATTTTAGGATTTTTAGCTTATCAGGTGAAAAATGACAAACAGCTTTTGGTTGTGAATTTGCTGGACTGTGCAGTATTTGCGGCACATTATTATCTTTTAGGTGCCATTCCCGGTGCTGTGCTAAATACGGTGGGTGTTATCCGCAGTTTTGTGTATTATCATAAGGATAAACCTTTTTATAAACCACGGCTGTTTCCCGTTCTGTTTGCTTTGATAATGCTGGTGTTAGGCATCTGGTCAGCAGACAGCATTCATTCCGTACTGGTGATTGCAGCTCTTGTGATTAACACTTTGTGCTTGTCCTTTAAAAGTGCCCAAAAGGTGCGCATCAGTGTGCTTGTCACCTGTCCGATGGTTTTGGTCTATGACTTGCTTGTGCGTTCCTGGGGCGGCGCCGTTTACGAGTCGGTTGCTATTGTGTCAGCTATCATTGGTATCATTCGATATCGGAATAAAGAAACGGCATAATCTGGAAAATAAAAATTTTACATAAACTTCGACATCCGGGTTGGACTGATATAGAACAAATCAAATTTGAAAGAAACGGAGAACCAAAAAATGAGTTGTTTTATTTTCAACAAAGAAAGAATGGATTTTCGCTATAGCTCCGGTACCACCATCTATAGTGAACAACTGCTAAACGGCAGATTAATCAGTGTGGATTATACCGCAACCGGTATGCCTCCCCATGACCACGACTGCATCATGGAAGCACCTGTGTGCGCCTTTGATTTAGCCATTGACGGTAAGGATGCTACCTTTGGTTGGGAATTTGAAAACTGGAGCACCACGGAAGATGCCGGAGAAAGAGCTTGTGCTGAACTGACTTTAAAAAATCCCAGACTGGCATTGCAGCTGCGTCTTTTAACCTTCTGCGGCGAAAACGGATTCTTCTCCAGACATATTTACATTAAAAACTTATCCGATAAACCTCAGTCTATTACTCATATTGCACCTCTTTGCGGTACCTTATGGGAAAAGAAACACGATGTGAAAGATTCTTTGGGTGACTACGATGAATCTCTGGTTTATGTAGGTTGTTTTAAGGATAATCACTGGGGCGCAGAAGGTAATTTCGATTGGTACAATGTGCCGTATAATGCCTGGGTTTCCTTTGGCGGTGAAAACGGCAGAAGCGGTCACGGTCATCCCTTTGCCATTGCAAGAAATGACCTGTTGGGCGGCTACTTTGTATGCCAGATGGAATGGGGCGCAAACTGGAAATTTGCATTCAAAAACGATTTTAGAAACTTTGCGGCAACTGATAACAACGGCTTAAAACCCTACATCAGAGTGAAGTTTAATTTAGCACCCGAATGTCCTGCCCCCATGAGAGTGTTGGAAGCAGGGGAAGAAACCGAAGCTCCCCGTATTCACTTTGGCTTTGGTTATAACGATTTTGACGATACCATTTATGCGCTGCATACCTATCAGAGAAAATATCTGTTGGCAAGACCTAACCGTGGTTATGATATGATTTCCTATGACCATTGGGGCTATATGGAACATGCTATGACCGAAGAAAAACTGCTCATCGAAGTAGAACGTGCTGCAAAACTGGGGGCAGAAATCTTCGTGGTGGATGCCGGCTGGTACGGAAGAGCAGATAAAAACTTCTGGCTAAGCGTTGGCGACTGGCATATGTGCCTTTTGGAAAACGACTTACATCCCGTAATCAAACGTGCAAAAGAATTGGGCTTAAAATTTGGTCTTTGGGTAGAACCCGAAGCTTGGGGTATTGATAGTGTTGCCCGTGAAGAACATCCCGGTTGGATCATGGAACGCTATGGCACCAAGGTGGAAAGAGCGCTGGATTTGGCTCATCCCGAAGCAGAAGCATACATTGAACAGCAGATGTGCGATTTGGTGGAACGCTATGACTTGGATATGCTCCGTTTAGACTACAACAACGGTTACATTGGCGAAGGCGGCTTCAACGAAAATGGCGAATATATGGAAAACACTCATTGGCGTCACGTGGAAGCTATCCACAGAATTTTTGATCATATTCATCAGAAATACCCCAACCTGCACTTAGAAAACTGTGCATCCGGTGGCGGCAGAACCGACCTTGGTATGATGACCAGATTCTCCAAAACTCAGTTCTCCGACTGGTATAAATTCCCCAGAATTGCCCGCACCTTCAACGGCATGTCTATGTGCTTACCGCCGGAATGCCTGATGTTTATCTACGGCTCCGCTATGAGTGCTTCTTGCTACGGCAATGCAGAATCTCAGCTGCAGATGACCATTCAGGGGATTCCTCAGCTGTCCGGTTATGCCCGTTATGAAGAAGAAGGAAATCCTGCTTTAGAAGCAATGATTCAGAAGTACTTAAAAATTCATAAAGAATTTATCCGTCCCATTCATCATGAAGTGAAGCTGTATCATCACACTCCTGTGGTAGGCGGATTCTCCGGCAGAGGCTGGGTAGTCACCGAAGCAATGTTGCCCGACGGCACCAAAGGCTATGTAAACTTAAACCGTTTGCCCAATGCTGAAGAAAATACCTGGCAGCTGCGCTTAAAAGGCTGCGATTGTACCAAGGATTACATCTTAACCGATGTGGCAACCGGCAAACAGTTTGCAGTGAGCGGCTACAACTTATATGCAGAAGGTATGCCTGTTACCTTAGACGGCTCTTTAACCTCCAAGATGTTCTTGGTAGAAATGAAGTAATAACCTGTAAAAACAGCAATTTCCTCGTTGGGAGGAGATTGCTGTTTTTTTGTTCATAAAATGGAATAAAAACAGAGAAAAAATTTGGTAAAATTCGGCGAAAATTGGATGCAAAATTTGTTGACTTTTGGAAGGTAATGTGATATACTGTTAGGTAATAAATCTGATTCTTTTCGGAAGGAGTGGGCCGCTATCGTTAGCTTGGAAGAAAAAATTTTAAAAGAGGGCACAGTATTGCCCGGAGATATCCTGAAGGTAGACTGTTTTTTAAATCATTGCTTGGATGTTCCTTTTCTTCTGGAAATGGGAAAAGAAATTGCCCGTTTATATGAAAACGACGAAGTGAATAAAATTGTCACCATTGAAACCTCCGGCATTCCCATTGCGTTTGCGGCAGCTCAGTTTATGAATGTGCCTGTGATTTTTGCAAAAAAAGATAAGTCCGGCAACATTTCCGATCGGGTGTATTCCGCACGGGTGGAATCCTTCACCAGAAAAAACGTGTACGATGCTGTGGTGAGCAAGGAATACTTGTGCGCAGATGATAAAGTGCTGTTAATTGACGATTTTCTTGCCAAAGGAAACGCTCTGCACGGTCTGATTCATATTGTTAATCTGGCAGGAGCAACTCTTTGTGGCTGCGTGGTTGCCATCGAAAAAGGATTCCAAGGTGGCGGTGATGAATTAAGAGCACAAGGAATCCGTGTGGATTCTTTGGCAATTATTGAATCTATGACAGACGATTCTCTCACATTTCGCAACTAATATGGTAAAAATAAAAAAAATAAATAATAATTTGCCCGAACAGGGCAGGGAGGGTACCCCAAATGAAGAAAATTTTATCTTTTCTGCTTGTTGCTGTTATGCTGGTTGCATCCTTAGGATTGTTAACCGCTTGCGGTGGCGAAACTACCAAAGCTCCGGAAGAAACCGCTGCAGACTTGAAAATCGGTTTTATCTTCCTGCACGATGAAAACTCCACCTACGACAAAAACTTCCTGGAAGCTGCTGAAGCTGCTACCAAGGAACTGGGCTTAAAACCCGAAAACGTAATTATGAAAACCAACATTCCCGAAGGCAACGAATGTTACGAAGCAGCAGCTGACTTAGCTGACCAGGGTTGCGATATCGTATTTGCAAACAGCTTCGGTCATGAACCCTATATGTTAAAAGCTGCAAAAGAATTCCCCGATGTTGAATTCTGTCATGCAACCGGTACTACTGCTCATACCGAAAACGTAGCAAACTTCCACAATGCATTTGCTTCTATCTACGAAGGCAGATACTTAGCAGGGATTGCTGCAGGTATGAAATTAAACGAAATGATTGAAAGCGGAAAAATCACTGCTGACCAGGCTAAAATGGGTTACGTTGGTGCATATACCTACGCTGAAGTTGTTTCCGGTTACACCTCTTTCTACTTAGGTGCAAAATCCGTATGTCCTTCTGTTACCATGGAAGTTCAGTTTACCGGTAGCTGGTATGACGAAGCTTTAGAAAAAGAAGCTGCAACCAAGCTGTTGTCCAACAACTGTGTATTAATCAGTCAGCATGCTGACTCTATGGGAGCTCCCACCGCTTGTGAAAATGCCGGCGTTCCCAATGTTTCCTACAACGGAAGCACTCAGAGCGCTTGCCCCAACACCTTCATCGTTTCTTCCAGAATCGATTGGGCTCCTTACTTCAAATACATCATCAACTGTGTTGAAAACGATGAAGCGATTGCCGCTGACTGGTGCGAAGGTCTGGAAGCAGGTTCTGTAAAACTGACCGACGTTAACGAAGCAGTTGCAGCAGCAGGCACCAAAGAAGCGATTGAAGAAGCAAAAGCAAAATTAATTGCCGGCGAAATCAACGTATTTGACACTGCTACCTTTACTGTTGAAGGTGCAACCTTAGATTCTTATCTGGCAGATGTTGATACCGATGCAGCATACGAAAAAGATACTGAAGTAATCTCTGATGGTTACTTCCATGAATCTGAATTCCGTTCTGCTCCTTACTTCGATATCAATATTGACGGAATTACCTTATTAAACAGCGCATTCTAATTGAACAAGTTGTATAGGGCGGGGGAATATCTCCGCCCTATCTTCGATTTTGGCACCTTATACGTTTTCCCAAGCAAAATGGCTGTGTGTTTGGGAAAACGTATAGAATACTGTGAAAATGGAGTTTGTTATGGAACAAAATGTTGCATTGGAATTAAAGAATATTACCAAAACCTTTGGTAGCGTTGTTGCCAATCATAATGTTTCTCTTTCTGTTAAAAAAGGGGAAATTCTTTCTGTTTTAGGAGAAAACGGAAGTGGCAAAACCACTCTTATGAATATGGTTTCCGGCATCTATTATCCGGATAGCGGGCAGATTTTTGTGGATGGAGAGGAAGCTGTAATTGCTTCTCCCAAGGATGCTTTTCAATATAAAATCGGCATGATTCATCAGCATTTTAAACTGGTGAATGTGTTTACTGCTGCAGAAAATATTATTTTGGGATTAGAAGATGAAAAAGGCTTCGATGTGCCTAAATATATTGAAAGAATTAAAGAAATCACCGCGCAGTACGGTTTTGAATTGGACCCTGACAAGAAAATTTATGAAATGTCTGTTTCTGAAAAGCAAACCGTTGAAATTATCAAGGTGCTCTTCCGTGGTGCAGACATTCTGATTCTGGACGAACCTACCGCTGTGCTGACTCCGCAGGAAACGGTGAAGCTGTTTTCCGTACTTCGCAATATGCGAGAAGACGGTAAAGCAATTATTATCATTACTCACAAGCTTCACGAAGTGCTGGAGCTGTCTGACAATGTGGCGGTTCTTAGAAAAGGTGAGTATGTTGGCACCGTAAAAACTGTAGAAACTAACGAAGCAGAGCTTACCGAAATGATGGTTGGCAAGAAAATTTCTTTAAATATTGAAAGAAGCGAGCCGCAAGATACTCAGGACCGTTTGATGGTGAAGAATATCAATTGTGTCAGCAGAGACGGCATTAAGCTTTTAGATAATGTGTCATTCACAGCCAGATCCGGTGAAATTTTAGGGATTGCAGGTATTGCGGGAAGCGGCCAGCGCGAACTGTTGGAAGCCATTGCAGGTCTTCAGCATTTAGAAGACGGCGCAATTTTATACGATAATCCCAAAACTCACGAAGTGGAAAATCTACGGGATAAAACACCGCTGGAAATTCGTCAGATGGGGGTTCGACTTGCCTTTGTACCCGAGGACCGTTTGGGGATGGGCTTAGTGGGTAATATGGACATTGTGGATAACATGATGTTAAGAAGCTATAAAAAAGGAAAATCCTTCTTCCTGCAACGAAAAAAACCGAAGAGTTTAGCGGAAGAAATTATTGATCGTCTGGAAGTGGTAACTCCTTCTGCAAATACTCCTGTAAGAAGACTTTCCGGCGGAAACGTGCAAAAAATTCTGGTGGGACGTGAAATTGCGTCTTCTCCCACGGTGCTGATGGCAGCATATCCTGTGCGTGGTTTGGATATTAACTCCTCCTACACTATTTACAACCTGCTAAACGAACAGAAACAAAAAGGCGTTGCAGTTATTTTTGTGGGTGAAGATTTGGATGTTTTACTGGAATTGTGCGACAGAATTTTAGTAATCGGTTCCGGCAGAATTACCGGTATTGTGGATGCAAGATGCGCCACCAAAGAAGAAATCGGTATCTTAATGACAAAATCCTGTCATGATGAAGGGGGTGCTGTTTCGTGAAAGAAGTAAAAAATATTAAAAAAGCAAATCATCAGTCTGCTACCCGATGCCATATTGTCAAGCGTGACGATATTGCATGGTGGGAAGGATGGTTTATCCGTTTTGTAGCAATTATTTTGGCGCTGATTGTGTGCAGCGTGGTAACGGTTTCTTTAACAGATTTAAATCCTGTGGAAATGTATTCCGCTATGATCAAGGGTGCAATCGGTACTTCTCGTCTGACCTGGAATCTGGTTCAGAATACCGCAATTTTACTGTGCGTTGCCCTGGCTGTTACGCCGGCGTTTAAAATGAAGTTCTGGAACATTGGTGCGGAAGGACAAGTGTTAATCGGAGGATTAGCTACTGCCTGCTGTATGATTTTTTTAGGCGAAATTCTCCCCGCACCCGTACTGATTCCCGTGATGTTTGTTGCCAGTATTTTAGCAGGAGCCCTCTGGGGATTGATTCCTGCATTCTTTAAAACGAAAATCAATGCCAACGAAACGCTCTTCACGCTGATGATGAACTATATTGCCATCCAGTTGGTTGCGTTTTTTACGTTGGAAATGTCTATGCCGAAAGGCTCCGGTACTCCGCGAGTGTTGGAATTTGGTCAGCTTCCCGCCATTTTCGGTCAAAAATATCTGATCAATATTCTGATTGTGGCAGTGCTTACCGTGTTAATGTTTATTTATTTAAAGTACAGTAAACAGGGGTACGAAATTTCCGTTGTTGGAGAAAGTGTGAACACCGCAAGATATATTGGCATCAATGTAAAAAAAGTAATGCTTCGCACCATGGCGATTTCCGGCGCAATCTGCGGTATTGCCGGATGTTTGCTGGTTGCAGGCACAGACCACTCTTTAAAGAGCGATACGGCAGGTGGTAGAGGATACACTGCAATTATGGTGTCCTGGCTTGCCAAGTTTAATCCCGTTTATATGGTGTTTACTTCACTTTTGATTGTATTCTTAGAAAAGGGCGCATCAAAAATTTCTGAGGTATATCGCCTTAATTCTTCATTCTCCGATATTATCACCGGTATTATCATTTTCTTTATTATCGGGGCAGAATTTTTTATCAACTATCAATTAAAGTTCAAAAATAAGGAGGAAAATGTATGGTAACCACAATTATTCAGCGTGCAATCATGCAGGGGACTCCTTTGCTGCTGGGTTCCACCGGTGAAATCCTTACCGAAAAATCCGGTCACTTAAATCTGGGGATCCCCGGTATTATGTATGTGGGTGCAATCAGCGGTGTGGCAGGCTCTTTTCTTTATGAACATAGCGGAGTCGTTATGAATCCGTTTTTAACCGTTTTGATTCCGCTGCTTTGCTCCGTTGTTGGCTCTCTTCTCATGGGACTTATCTACTGTTTTTTAACCGTTACGCTTCGTGCAAATCAGAATGTAACCGGTTTGGCATTAACCACGTTTGGTATCGGGATAGGAAACTTCTTTGGCGGTTCGTTGATTAAATTGGTGAACTCTGATGTTCCGTCCATTGCACTTTCAAAAACCAGTCAGGTATTTAAAACTCAGCTTCCTTTTGCAAGCAGTCTGGGGTGGTTTGGCGATATTTTCCTGTCTTACGGATTTTTGGTATATGTGGCAATTATCATTGCGCTGGTTTGCTCCTTTATGTTAAATAAAACCAGAGTTGGCCTTCATCTAAGAGCAGTAGGTGAAAATCCGGAAACCGCTGATGCGGCAGGGATTAATGTAACAAAATATAAGTATATTTTTACTTGTTTGGGCAGTGCTATTGCAGGACTGGGCGGACTGTATTACGTGATGGATTATGCCAATGGCGTATGGTCCAACAACGGCTTTGGTGACCGTGGCTGGCTGTCAATTGCATTGGTTATTTTCTCAATGTGGAAACCTGCACTCAGTATTTTAGGTTCCGTTTTGTTTGGCTTTTTATATGTGATTCCTACCTATATTCCCAATATCAGTGTCAGCAGTAAATTGTTGTTTGATATGCTTCCTTATGTGGTAACTGTTGTGGTTTTAATTATCACCAGTATCCGCAATAAAAAGGAAAATCAACCCCCCGAAGCATTGGGCTTACCCTATTTCAGAGAAGAGCGTTAGCGGAATATCTGAAGACATAGTTTCATAACCGTATACAAAAGGAGAAATCAATATGGCTTTTTTTGAAGCACATTTTTACAGCGAATCATTAGGCTTTGAAACCACCGTGAACGTGTTTAAACCCCAAAGAAGCACCGCAGGACAAATCGGTGTGGAGGGAAAGGCAAGTGATCACGAATATAAATGCCTCTATCTTTTGCATGGATTAAGTGATGACCATTCTATCTGGCTCCGTCGTACTTCCATCGAGCGCTACGCCGATGAATACGGAATCTGTGTGGTAATGCCGTTTGGCGGAAAAGGTTTTTATACCGATATGAAATACGGTGAAAAATATTATACCTATATTTCTGAAGAATTGCCCCGTTTAATGGAAGAATTTTTTGGCATCTCCAGAAAAAGAGAAAACAACTTTATTGCCGGCCTTTCCATGGGAGGCTACGGTGCTTTGAAAATCGGACTCAGAAATCCGGACCGTTATACTGCCATTGCAGGATTATCCGCAGTTGCTGATATCCGTGGTTGGACGAAAGGATGTCCCGATATTATGATTCCCGTGTTTGGGGAAAATTTAGAAATTCCTGCTTGTGAGGATTTGTTCTCCCTGGCAGAAGAAACCGATAAGCTTGCAGTGAAACCCCGTGTTTATATGGGGGTTGGTACCGAAGACTTTTTATATCAGGATAATGTGAAACTTCGGGAAAAATTTGAAACTCTCAATTTTGATTATACCTATCGTGAATCCCCGAAGTCGGAGGCCAAGCGGT
>JAZNNT010000117.1:0-1929 GCA_045580405.1 Clostridia bacterium | reverse complement strand
GATAATGGCAGAATCAATAATTTTCCCGATAATAAAGCCGGAAAATGTGCGATCGGTTAATCGGGAGATTTCCATAATTCTGTCTGCCTTCTTCTGAGGAGTTAATGCATAGGTGACCTTCGTCAAACTTTTTGCAAAACGCTCCTTATCAAACAGAAAATAAACCGAAACAATCAGCCCAACCACAACATTGGTAAAGCCGGTAGTCAGCTGCATCGGAATATTTAAAAGCCAACCGAAGAAAGTATTCACAAAAGCGGTGGCATATCCTATCAGAGAATCGTAAGGAATCATGTCCTCCAACCAGGCAATGTTCATATGATGTTCTTGCATAAAACGGCTGAAGCTTTCCGAAAACTGTTGAAAATAAACAGGAACATTCTTTACCAATGACTCCACAGTAGTCAAAATTTGAGGAATCAACAGCACAACCAAACAGGTTACCACTGTAAAAACCACCACATAGGTTGTCAGAACGCTGCAAATTCTTCTTGCCTTCGGAACGGTATCGGTCTCTTTCTTTGCACCAATCCGATGAAAAAGTTTGGATTCAAAAAATTTCATCACAGGATTCAAAAGGTATGCAATGGAAAAGCCGATAAAAAACGGGGTGAAAATGGAAAGCACAAACCCCAACACATTTGCCACACTGTCGAACCGCAGTAACACAAAATATGCCACAATTCCGATAACAGCAACAATGGTATAAAGCAACACAGCTTGCTTATGTTCTTTAAAAAATTGTTTCATAGTCTTTTTACTCCACGGAATACACAGGCATAAGTCCCCGAAAAAGACTTATGCCTGCCTGTTACGATATGTTATTTAATGGGAATTTCCTTAATTTTAGCATCGTCTAAAGAAACCTCAACGGAAGTTTTCAATTCTTCAATCAGCTGTTCCTCAATTTCGTATACATACACGCTCTGAACTTTGTATAAGTTAGGCATAAAGTCTGCTTCCACATCCAGCGGCAACCGTTTGATAATGTGGTAACCATAGCTGGATTCAATCACCTCAGAAATACCGTTTTCGGGAAGTGCCACAGTGCCTTCATAAAATTCGGGAACCATTTCCCCTTCTGTAAACACATACCCCTCCGGAGACTGCTCCACACCGGGATCTTCTGTGTGTTCCAGCATCATAGCTTCAAAATCTGCGCCCCCCTTAAGTGCCTGCAAAATGGTTTCCATTTCACCACGGACTGCATCTTTTTGGTCCTGAGCAAAAGGAGTGTTGGTTTCCTGGTCCACGGTCAGCTTCAAAATATGTTGAGCTTTGTAGAAATGAGCCTGAAAATACTCCTTCAATGCCTCCTCAGACGGATTGAATGTGGGATCTTCAGCAAGAACAGTCTGTGCAAAATCGTTATAAAGCATCTGTTTTCTGTAAATGGCTTTCAGTGTTGCTTCATCCACACTGTACTGCTTCATCAAATCTGCCAGAGCAGCTTGATTTTGCGTGAAATACTCGTTGATTCTGTCATCGGTAACGGTGATTCCGTGATCCTTTGCAGTTTGTGCCAGCAAGGTCATGTCCACCAATAAATCGATCGCATTTTCACGGATATAATCTTCCGGGTCCACTCCGTCAATCAAAGTGTTCCAGAAATCTTCCAAAGCCTGTTCACTCATACCTGAAGTCAGACTGTTTTTCACAACACCGATGGCATATTTCATTTCGCCGGAAGTAATCACTTCGCTTCCCACGGTAGCAACGTTAACAGTTGCGTTGTTTTGCTGGCATCCGCTCATCATCCCTAAAACCAGGACGAAAACGAGCAGTGCAGAAAGAATTTTTTTCATCCGAATCACACTCCTTATCTTTCGATTGCAATAGCTTATCACACTGTATGTTATACAGCTTGCTTCTTTCGATGATATTATTATACATCAACCAAAGAGAGAAAGTCAATTCTTTTTCTCTTTG
>JAZNNT010000116.1:0-5399 GCA_045580405.1 Clostridia bacterium | reverse complement strand
ATCCGAAGAAGAAGTAGTAGATATCACCAACGCACCTTATGCAGGTGTATATGCGGTGAAAGCGGATGCAGCTACTACCGTTTCTACCGAAATCGGTTCCACCGCTACTTTAGCAGCAGGCGAAACCAAATATGTTTACTTAATCGCAGGTGCTAACACCTTAGAAGTAAGCGATAACAGAGCAAATATCACCGTTACCGCTTTAGAAGGCAACGGTTTGGATTACTTTGACCAGGTTGTAATCGCTGAAGAACCTGTAATCACCGAACAGGAAGACCTGTGGAACTATGCAGGCATCAACCTGTCGATTGCTCCCGGTGAAGAATACACCTTAGAATATGTTCCTTCTGCAGGAAAAGCAGGTCTGGTATATCCCTATATCGCATTTGCAACCGCGGATGAAAGCGAAATCAGATTAACTTCCGATACCGGCTTCTTTGCTGATATCTATGCTCCTGCAGGCAGCGCTTACAGCTCTAAATTATGTGCTGATGCAGCCGCGGCTGACGTGGAACTGTTGTATGTAAGAGGCGATAACAACGTTATCACCATCAAAAATATCGGTGACAACGATGTTACCCTTTACTCTATCAGATTCCATTCCGCAGGCGAATTATGCGACCACGATGTTTGGGGTCCCCAGATTAATGTGGCAAACTTAAGACCTGTTGGAACCGAACCTGTTCCCGAACCGACCCCCGAACCTACTCCGGAAGCTACTCCGGAACCCACTCCGGAACCGGCTACAACCATCACCTACACTGCTCCTTATGCAGGTGTATATGAAGTTACCTCCGACAAAGATGTAACCCTGACCAACGAAACCGGTCATACCGTTACTCTTAGTGCAGGTGTTACCGATTACTTCTACCTGATTGCAGGTGAAAATATCATTGACACCACTGATGCTACTATCACCTTAACCGCAACCGAGCTGGATGATAACGGTCTGGCGTACATCAATGAAGTTACCATGACCGAAGAACCTTTAACTCCTGCCGACGTGGATGTTAATGATCCCGTTACCAGTGATACTATTACCTTAGCTGCCGGAGAATCTTGTGAGTTTACCTATACTCCGAAATATGGTGCAGCTATTTACTATCCCTACATTGCTAGTATGGAAACCGGAACTGCTACAGTAAGCACCGAAACCGGTTATTATGCAGAAATTATGCTCAGAGGTGGCGGTTCTTCCTCTGCATGGGCAGATGGTTCCGGCAAAACAGACCCCGAAATGGTTTACTTAAGAGACAGCGCTCAGACCATTACTATTACCAATACCGGAAGCTCCTCTGTTCAGCTGATTGGTATTAAAATGGGTACTGCTGGCTGCTTATCTGAAGCGGATTACTGGAAAGATCAGATGAATATGGCATCTCTGAAGGTTATTCCGTACAGCACTGAACCCGAACCTACTCCGGAACCCACTCCTGACGTTCCTGTTGAACCCGAAGAAGAAGTAGTAGATATCACCAACGCACCTTATGCAGGTGTATATGCGGTGAAAGCTGATGTGGCTACTACCGTAACCACCGAAGCTGGTTCTGTTACAGAATTAGCAGCAGGCGAAACCGGATATGCCTTCCTGGTAAAAGGTGCAAACGAAGTACAGGTTAGCAACGGTGCTGACTTAACCATTACCGCACTGGAAGATAACGGTAAAGCATTCTATGATCAGGTTACCATTCCGAATGTACTGATCACCGGAACCAGTGATACTCATGATGTAACTTCCTCAACTACCATCACCCTGGCGAGCGGAGAATCCCGCACCCTTACCCATACTGCAACCCACGGTGCAGGTATCTACTACCCCTATCTTTCCGGTACAGAAGGCGGTACCATCAGAGTAACCTCCGATACCGGTTTCTATGCAGATATTTTGCTGAGAGGCGGATCTTCTTCTGCATGGGCTGACGGCAGCAATAAAGGAGACCCCGAAATTGTTTACCTGAGAGCCGGCGAACAGACCATTACCCTCACAAATACCGGAAGTTCAGCTGTTAACGTTGACACTACCAGATTTGGTACTACATATCCGTTTATCGCGAATGATCTCTGGTTACCTCAGATGGAAATGAAAGCGCTGAAAGTGGTTCCTTTCACTGAATAATTTCCTTTGATAAAAGCTTGATTCCGGTTTTTGAATCAACTCCCAAAAACAAAAGACCGATGGTATTTACCATCGGTCTTTTTATTGTTTAATATGAAATTTACAGCGTAACTTTACGATTAATAGAGGAAGTCTTTTTACAAACGATGTCCTTCTGGATAACAAAATTGTGCATAACTTGTGGGAAACTAAGAAGCTTCGTCAATATGCACACTGGCACACAACAAATTTTATGATATTGGTACAAAACGTTGAAAACAGCGGAAATTTAAAAAAAAATTTTTGTAATAAATTTGTAATAATTTTGATAAAATGCTTGACAGTCTCTTCAAAAAATGCTAAGATTACGATAGAATATACTATTGTATAATTGGGGGATATCTATCCTCACATTTTTTTCAATCGCGTAAAAAAATAAATAATATAAAAAAAAAGAAAGGAAGTGTCACGAGTGAAGAAATTTTTAAGTCTTCTTCTCGCGTTGACAATGTTGGTTAGCATGTTCACTTTTGCGGTATCCGCAAATGAGCTTGGTACAATTGTGTTCTACAATGTGGCAGATAATAGTGTAGCAACTCAGTTGGACGGCGTGGACAATCTTTATGCCAACGTGACTTTCAATGCAAAAGAAACCGGTACTGCAAGCGTAATCGCTGCACATTACGATATCGAAACCGGTGCCCTTTGCAAGATGGAATTTATCAATTCCGTAGAGATGATTGCAGGAGAATCCGTAAATTATGACGCTCCCGCAATTTCGGTAGCCGATACCGATTTATTAAAAGTGTTCGCTTGGGATGCTGAAACATTAGCTCCCTTAGCTTATGTGGGCACCATCGAACGCGAATTATTGGAAGAACTCCCCACCGCAACCGTAACTGCAATTGATACTGATGCAGACTTTGCATTAAACTTCAAAGCAGACGAAGTGACTGACGAACAGTTAGCATTCTATGGTGACTGGAAAGCAGACTTTGTATTCACCACCAACAAAGCTGCAACCTTCAATGCTGACGGAACCAAAGATGGTTACTTAATCGGTCAGTACGATGAATTTGGTCCCGAATTTGTAAAAGTTCCGGCAACCGATTTAGCGGTAATTGCAAATACACCTGTTTCCATTATGGATGCAGCAGGTCTTAGCGTAACCTACCGTGATGTTGTGGAAACCGTAAAAGATTTTGACTGTGGCGTTGATTTTGCAGACAGCTACTTAAAAGCAAATGACGGTTTAGAAGTTTCTCTGGCACTGGTAATCGAAAATCCCGTAACCGGCGAAGCTTACACCATCGCAGAAAAAGACTTTGACTTTACCATGCCCACTGCAACTGTTACCGAAATTGATGTAGCAGATGCAGACTTTGCATTAAACTTCAAAGCTGACGAAGCAACCGAATCTCAGGTAGCAACCTTCGGCGACTGGAAAGCAGACTTTGTATTCACCATGAACAAAGCTGCAACCTTCAATGCTGACGGAACCAAAGACGGTTACTTAATCGGTCAGTATGACGAATTTGGTCCCGAATTTGTTAAAATGCCTTCTGTTGATTTCCCGGTAAGTGCAGGCACTCCTGTTAACGTACTGGCAACCGCAGGCATGGATGTAACCTATCGTGATGTGGTAGAAACCGTAAAAGATTTCGATTGCGGTGTAAACTTCTCCGAAAGCTTCTTAAAAGAAAATGACGGTTTAGAAGTTTCTTTAGCATTGGTAATCGTAAATCCCGCAACCGGCGAAGCTTATACCATTTCTGAAAAATCCTTCAGCTGGACCTTACCTACTGCAACCGTAACCCATTTAGATACCAACAAACTGAATGTGGAAGCAGACTTTGCAATGAATTTCAAAGCAAATGAAGCAACCGAAGCACAGCTTGCAACCTTCGGCGATTGGGAAGCAGACTATGTGGTAACCTTATCCGAAGATGCAACCTTCAATCAGAATGGCGAAAAAGACGGTTACCTCTTAGGTCAGTATGATGAATTTGGAGCAGAATGGGTAAAAATTCCTGCAACTGACTTAGCAATCACCGCAAATGTACCTGTAAAAGTGTTAGAAACTGCAGGCATGAGCGCAACCTACCGTGATGTGGTAGAAACCATCAAGGATTTTGATTGCGCAATCAATTTTGCATCAAATTACTTAGCAGCACACGATGGCGTATCCGCTACCGTGGAATTAAGAATCTACAATCCTGTAACCGGCGAATCCTTCGTAATCGGAGAATCCGTGACCAGAACCTGGAAACTTCCCACCGCAACCGTAACCGAATTGGATTTAGAAACCTTGCCGGTAGATTTAACCTTTGCATTAAACTTCAAAGCAGATGATGTGAACGAAGAACAGCTGGCGATGTTTGCAGACTGGTATGCAGATTACGAATTAACCGTAAACAAAAAAGCAACCTTCAATGCAAACGGAACCGCAGACGGATATCTTTCCGGTCAGTATGACGAATGGAGCAAAAACTGGGTATCCGTTCCCTTTGAAGATGCAACCTTAGAAGCAAATACTCCTATCAGAGTAATGGAAACTGCAGCAGCTTTGATGGGGCAGAGCGGACTGAAATTGACTTATGCGGATGTTGTTACTTCTGTAAAAGACTTTGACTGTGGTTTAGCATTTACTCCCGAATTCTTGGTTGCTAACCCCGATTTAGAAGTAACCTTGGCTCTGAAGATGTATAATCCCAATAACGAAGAAGAATCTTATGTAATTGGCAGAACCTACACCTTCACACCCGAAACTATTCCTTCTATCGATAAATTCGTTGGTAAGGATATTACCTTAACTTATACCATCGAAACCATCGACGGCGGTAAAGTAACCGCAGGCTTAACCGATCTGTTTGATGCAATCGGTCCTGCCATCATGAGCCAGGATGTAACTGTAACTGTAGACGGTGCAACCGTAAACAAAGTGGCATCCGACTGGACTCAGACTACTGTAGACTTCACCACTCCCGGTACTTACACCGTGGAAATTACCGATAACTATTACTGCAACGTTGCAACTGCAACCGTAACCGTAGTTGCTCCTGAAGCAGTGGATAAATTCATTGGTAAAGATATCACTGTAACTCATACTTTAGATACCATTGAAAGCGGTAAATACACCGTTGATTTTGCAGATTTATTTGACACCAACGGCTATGAAGTGAAAGAAATCACCGTAACCGGCGGTACTTACGCAGACGGTAAAGTAACTGTAGAAGGCTTAGGCACTATCACTGTTACCGCAACCGATAACTTCTACTGTAATGAAGCAACCGCAACCATTACC
>JAZNNT010000115.1:0-3515 GCA_045580405.1 Clostridia bacterium | reverse complement strand
TCCAGTATTTCACCTGCTTCCAGGTCTCTCACCTTGCCACCTACAGTAGAAGCACAAAAGGTGCATCCCATATTACATCCTACCTGTGTGGAAATACAAATGCTCATGCCATGCTTATATTGCATTAAAACACTTTCCACCGTGTTTTTGTCTGACAATTCATATAAAAATTTGATGGTACCGTCTTTTGAGGTTTCTTTTCTTAAAACCTTCAGATCGGAAATATAAAAATCTTCCGACAATTCTTCTGCCATTTTTTTTGAGATATCCGTCATTTCCGCAAAGGAAGTAACCCCCAGAGAGAGCCATTTAAAAACCTGTTTGGCTCGAAACTTCTGGCGGTATTTTTTGAAAAAGTATTCTTCTAATTCTGAAAAAAGCAGATTCTTGATATTTTGTTTCATAGAAGAATCGAAAATTCCTTCCTTTTTAGTCTTTCTTATAACGTAACCTTTTTAATAATTTTCTTGGGACATTTTTCTAAACAAATTCCGCAACCTACACATTTTTCAGGGTCAATGGTTGCCAGATAATGATCCACCTTCACTGCCTCATTGGGACAGTTCTTTTCACACAAAGAACAACCAATGCAGCCGGCTTTACACTCAGATTTTACCAAAGCACCTTTATCGGTGTTTCTGCATTTAACTACATATTTATCGTTTTCTGAGATAATGGTAATGAGCTGTTTGGGACAAGCCTTCACACACTGTCCGCAAGCGGTACATTTATGGAAATCTACCACAGCAATCCCATTTTTAATACTGATTGCTCCAAAATTACAAACCCGCACACAGGAACCAAGTCCTAAGCAACCGTTGCTACAAGCTTTGTAGCCTCCGCCGATCATCCGGGCAGCAGACTCACAATTCAAAATACCGTCATATTGAAATTTGGTTTCTGCAACATCCACACAGCCTTCACAACGGACAAAAGCAACCTTTTTTTCAAAACCTTCTGCTGATACTCCTAAAATTTTAGAGATCGCATCGGCAGTGGTCTTCCCACCAACCGGGCAAGCATTTGCCTTGGCTTCCCCGGAAAGAATGGCTGCTGCACACTGAGAACATCCGGCATAACCGCATCCGCCGCAGTTTGCACCGGGAAGTGCTTCGGTAATGAGCGGTAGTTTTTCATCTTGTTCCACATGAAAAAGCTTGGCTGCCAACCCAAGCAAAGCCCCGAAAATCAGTCCCATAGCCGAAATTGCAATGGTTGCATTTAAAATATTTGTCATAATCTATTTCCTTTCGTCTACAGTTTCATACCTGCAAAACCTAAAAATGCCATGGCAATCAACCCTGCGGATACCAAAGCGATTGGCATCCCCTTCATAAAGGAAGGAATATTGGAGTTTTCCAGACGTTCTCTGACTCCTGCAAACAGCCAGATTGCAAGGGTGAAGCTTAATGCTGCTGCAATCCCGGATACCAGACTTTCTAAAAAGCTGTAATCTTTCTGAACATTTAAAATTGCAACCCCCAACACTGCACAGTTGGTGGTAATTAACGGAAGGTAAATCCCCAAAGATGCATACAGCGGAGGACTTAATTTCATAATTGCCATTTCCACAATCTGAACCAGCGCTGCGATAACAAGGATAAATGCAATCGTCTGCAAGTATTCCAGTTCAAAGGGAATCAGAATATAAGTGTTTACCAGCCACGTCATTGCACTGGCAAGTGCCATAACAAAGGTAACAGCCATCCCCATGGCTAAAGCAGTATCGGTTTTCTTGGATACCCCTAAAAACGGACAGCATCCTAAAAATTTTACTAAAACAAAGTTTTCCACCAAAAGTGTGGTAATTAAAATTGAAAACAGTTTGCCAACATCAACCATTTTTGGTGCCTCCCTTCGTTCGCATTGCCTGAATAACGCCTAACACAACCCCCAACACGATAAATCCACCCGGAGGCAGAATCATCATAATTGCCTTGGGATAATTTGCTCCAAATACGGAAATTCCTGCCAAGGAACCGTTTCCGAACAATTCACGGATAAATGATAAAACCAAAAGAGCCACCGTGAATCCAAGTCCCATACAAAGTCCGTCTATAGCAGCTTTGCCGGGGGTGTTTTTTGAAGCAAAGCTTTCTGCTCTTGCTAAAATAATACAGTTTACAACAATCAAAGGAATAAACACACCCAGCGACGCAGAAATATCGGGCAAATACGCTTTTAACGCCATTTCTACCGCAGTTACAAAACCGGCAATAATAACAATATAAGATGCAATTCTGATTTTATCAGGAATAAATTTTCTCAACACGGAAATAAAAAAGTTGGAGCAAATCAAAACCAGAGTAGCAGACAACCCCATCCCCAGACCGTTGATTACAGACGTGGAGGTCCCTAAGGTAGGACACATTCCGAGGAGCAACACAAACACAGGGTTTTCCTGAAACATTTTCTTAAAAAACGCTTTCATTATTCTGCCACCTCCCCTGCTTCTTTTGCTTCTTTTGCTTCTTTTGCTATATCCGAAGCCTGATTAATCGCACCGTTTACAGCTTTTGAGGTAACGGTTGCACCAGTAATCGCCTGAATGTCTGAAAATTCTCTTGCAGGTTTTCCGTTAAACTGAGATGCAAAGGGTTCTTCTTTGGCACGGGTGCCAAGTCCCGGTGTTTCGGACATGGAAATGTATTCCACCCCTGTTACATTGAAATCAGCATCTAAGCCCACAATCAGTTCAATGTCACCGCCGTACCCTTCCGGAGTTACCACATTCACAGCATAGCCTTTAATTTCGCCGTTTTCTTTTCCGATATATACAGCATCGCTGTATTTTTCCAGTTCACAGTCCGGCAACACAGATTGCATCGCTTCTGCTTTTTTATTCTCTGTAAGTTCTTCAATAATTGGTGAAGTAACATAATTTAATGCAGATAAGCCCAGTGCAATCACTAAGCATATTGCAAACAGTTTCAGTGCCAATACGAAGATATTATCTTTTTTTGTCATTTCAAAATACCTCCTTTATGCACCGTATTTTCTGGGAAGAATCAATTTATCAATCTGAGGAGCCAGAATATTGACAAATAAAATGGAATAGCAAACACCTTCCGGATAGCCGCCTTTCACACGAATAAAAATTGTCAAAGCGCCAGCTAAAACACCTGCAATCACATTGCCAAGTCCCGTGGTGGGAGAGGTGGTGTAATCAGTAATCATGAAGATAGCACCTAACAAAACACCGCCGGTTAACACCGAAGCAATGGGATCCCCTGTCATGAGTCCCTGATAACCGAAAAACCAACCTAACAGAGCAACCGATGCAACATAGGAAATGGTTGCATGAGGTTTAATAATCTTTCTTGCACAAAGATAGATCAATCCAATAATCAGAGCAATCGCACAAACTTCGCCCATGGAACCTCCCATATTGCCGATGAGCATATCCTGATAGGTTAAGCTAATCTGTTCTCCGGCTTTCGCCAGTTTTAAGGGGGTTGCACCGGTTACGGCATCCACGGAACCAATCTGATAATAAATGGGTTTTGCCCAGGTTG
>JAZNNT010000114.1:0-3035 GCA_045580405.1 Clostridia bacterium | reverse complement strand
CAAGTTCACGGCTGGTTTCCATATATTCGCTCAAGGTAATTTTTCTGCCCACATTTACCCGAGCGGTTTCTGCCCTTTCGTATAAACCTTCGTCTAGATAGTTTTGAATCCGTTCGGAAAATTCGTCGGTAATATGTAAGTTGATTTTATCATCGGTACGGCTTTCTACCTCGTAGGCATACACTTCGTTTCCCGGAAGATAGCCGAAGAAGTATTCTGCTCCTTGTTTTGGTGTTGCTTTGGGAAAATAGCATTCAGAGTAGGTTTGTTCCACTCCGACTTCCACTTCTCCTTTGATTTTTAAATTGGGAATAACGGTAACTGCAGGCGGAGTATCATCTGTAACGTCTAAAAGAGTGCCGATAAATACTTTGGCATCATCGTCATAGCTGAGCGCCTCGGGGATATCTCCTGCCGACACGGGCACACAAGCTGACACCAAAAGACAGATAACAAAGAAAACTGCTGTGATTTTTTTGAATGTTTTTTTCATATTTTATCTCCTAACGTTTCTAAAATAGCTTCTATTTGTGAAAAGTCAGATACTTCGTATGTAACAGGAATATTCAGACGATTTGGCACTCTTTTCGGGTTATACCACATGGTATCCAGCCCCACATTCATCCCGCCCTTCATATCAGAAGAAAGAGAATCCCCAATGATAATAGCTTCCGCTAAGGTGAAATCGGGAATTTTGGGAAATACCAAATCGAAAAATGCCTTTTCCGGCTTCTGATGTCCGATTTCCTCAGATAAAAAGATGCCGTCTGCCAGTTGATCTAAACCGGAGTCTTTGAGTCTGGGATACTGTACCCCACGGGTACCGTTGGTAACATAGTAAATTTTATGTCCCTTCTTTCGTAAGGAAAGAAGCAGTTCTTTGGCTCCGGGTATCAAAAAAGCGTGTTTAGATAAATCGGCACGGTAATACGCATCAAATTCTTTGGAATCAAAGGTGATGCCAAATTCCGAAAACAACAAATCAAAACGGCGGTATAAAATAGTTGCCTTTTCAATCGTTCCCTTTTCAAATTCTTCCCACAACATTTCGTTAATAGCAGGATAGCGGTTACAAATTTCATCATTTGCCGGCAAAGAAAAATGACGAAGGGTGTTTTTAATCGCCTGCGCCTCGGAACGGTCAAAATCAAGCAAGGTTCTGTCTACATCAAATAATAAGAATTTTTTCATTTTTCTGCTCAATTCTCCTCCGCATATTGTTTCGACAGTGCCACATAATGCTCTGCATTTTCTTTATTTTTAAGAACTTCTTCCTCTATAAGAGTTCGTTTTACTTTTCCGGGAAAACCAATCACTAAAGAGTTATCGGGAATTTCTGTATTTTGAGGAATCAGTGTACCTGCAGCAAGCAGACAGTTTTTACCGATTCTTGCACCGTTTAACACAATGGCACCCATCCCCACAACAGTGTTTTCACCGATATGGCAACCGTGCAGAATCGCGCCATGTCCCACGCTGACATTTTCTTCAATAATGACGGGATACCCTTCCGCCGTGTGAACGGTAACATTATCCTGAATATTGGAACCCATCTTTACGGTAATGGGTTCCACATCACCGCGAAGCACTGCATTATACCACACGGAAACATCTTCCGCTAAGGTGACATCTCCCACAACAACTGCACCTTTCATGATGATTGGTTTGTTCATACAGATTCCTCTTTCTATAAAATTTCGTTACTGTCTAACACAATGGTGAAAGGTCCGTCGTTCACTAAAGATACTTTCATATCGGCGCCAAACTGTCCGCATTGTACTTTGCCGAAAAGCTCTTTGCATTTTTCTAACATATAAAGGTACAGCTCTTCTGCCATATCCGGCTTGCCTGCGTTAATAAAGCTTGGGCGGTTTCCTTTTTTGCAGTCTGCATAAAGGGTAAACTGAGACACTGCCAGCACTTCACCGCCCACATCGGCAATACTTAAGTTGGTTTTTCCGTTTTCGTCCTCAAAAATACGAAGCTTTGCAGTTTTTTCCAGCATTTTGTCTGCAATTTCTTTGGTATCCTCATTAGAAATTCCAATCAAAAGCAAGTAGCCTTTCCCAATTTGTCCGTAAACAGCTCCGTCAATTGTCACTTTAGCTTCTAAGACTCTTTGAATTACAATTTTCATTTTTTCTCCTCGTGATTTACAGTTTCTTTTCTAAAAGAACCATATTGATACCGGTCATTCCATGAAAGGTACAGGGTACAATACCGATTTCACGATAGCCCAATTTGGCATATAAGGCTCTGGCTCTTTGGTTTCGTTCATTGGTATCCATCCGAAGATAGGTGCAGCCGTGTTCTTTGGCATACTGTTCGTAAAATGCTACGAATTGTTTGGCATAACCTTTCCCCGACACTTTCGGAGAAATCACCAAAGTATGCAGCACCATAATCTCTTCATCGGGGGGCATCGTATTGCCAGTTACCGCCACAATATACATCTACTTGTTCCTGATTGATAATGGCAGTACCCACAACACCGGTTTCATCTTCTGCCACAAACAAATCGTCTCGGAGCAGTGCTTCCTCTGCAGTTGCCTGAACGGGATAGATGTGACGGTTCCAGCCAATCACAGCTCTTCCCTCTTCTTCCTCGATATGATTTTCTAAATAAATTTCCCAAATTCTTTTGATATCTGTTTTTCTTGCTTTGCGAAAATGTAACATATTGTGCGATGTCCTTTTATTCTTTGATACTTTTTAAGATTTCCTGAAGCTTTTCATCATGAATATCGGTTACTACATCAAATAAAGTGAGAATTTTTTCCCCTGCCGCTTTTTGAGCAATCAAGCTATCCAAAAGTGCCAAAAGGCTATCATAAAAACCGTCCAGATTTAAAACAACAATGGGAGTTTCCATTTGTTCTAAATATTTTAGGGTGATAATTTGGAAAAATTCATCCATGGTGCCGATTCCGCCGGGGGCAATGAGGTACACATCTGCGTGTTTTTCCATTAAGGTTTTCCGTTCTGCCATAGTGTCTACCAAAATGGTATTATCGCAATCATAAATATGTTCAAAG
>JAZNNT010000113.1:0-22066 GCA_045580405.1 Clostridia bacterium | reverse complement strand
GATATTCAGTTTAGCAAACTGCTTATAAAATTCTGTGGGGGTGATACCTTCGTGATATTTAAAAAACTTCAGAAAATACTTGTAATCTGCGAATCCTGAGCGCCTTGCCACCACTTTTAACGGAAGGTTGTGGTTGAGCATCAGTGTTTTGATATAGAGAATACGTTCTTCGTCAATATACTGTTTTACGGTTTTTTGAAAAGTTGCCTTAAAGACACGGTTTAAATAATCTGCATTATAACCTACCTGTTTTGCAACTTCTTCTGTGGTAATGGAGGAGTTACTATTGGCCCGAACCCACGCCCGTACTTTTTCTACAATGGGGCTGGCATTCGTTTGTTTGGCATTAATGGAAATTTCCAGTAAAATCAGCCTGGTCAGACAATCTATGATTTCTGCAGGCTTGTTCATAGTCCGTGCCTCCATCAGTTGTCGGAAATATACGCTGATATGATACGGATTTTCCAGCGTTATATGGTTGGTGTTTTCTAAGAGGTTTGTGTCAGAATGCCAATGGAGCCAGAAAAACTCCGTATCGGTACTGGCTTTGTACCCAAAGTGACGGATACCGGGTTCCAACAGAATCACATCATTTGCCTTGAGTGCATACTCTATGCCACCTTTGTTGATATACACGTTTCCTTTGGTTACAAAGATAATCTCGTAGGTATCGAGCACTTTGTTGGGATGTTTCCATTCGCCTTTGGATACAAATTTGCCTACGAGCTGAATTTTTATTTGTTCAAACATAGTCGGATTTTCACCCCTTTTATACAAGAATGAAGGTTGTGTGTTGTTACAAATAATGATACAATAATCATAGCAAATTTGTGGAAAAAAATCAATATTTTCCGAAAATTTTCCGAAAAATGAACCAAAAAATATATTTTTAAGACATATTTTGGGGAAATACCAAGGTGCTATTATCCAATTTTAACCATCAAATTGTGAAAAAAACAGACTTTTTAACAGATGACGAAAAAATATTTGTCGATTTACTGCAGAAAAAAAGCTTTGATTCAAGACATATAGGGCTTGAATATGTCCTGATTGCTATGCGAAATTTGCTTGACAGTAACCTTATATAAATGTTACAATTATATTACAATAGATGCTATTTTCTTTTGTGCAAATTTTCCAATCGTAAAAAAAAATTATATATACATCAAAAAGGAGAAGACAACAAGAAGATGAAAAAGTTTTTAGCACTCCTCTTAACTCTCATGATGCTGATGACTTCCTTTGCGTTTACCGCAACGGTGGTACAGGCAGCACCCCAGATTAAGAACATCATCTATATGATCCCCGATGGCGGCGGTATGGATGCCTTTAATCTGGCAGACGCAGTGAAGCAGGCAGGTGGTGTGAACGCAAAGTTCCCCAACTCTACCCCGCAAACTGTGAACAAAATGTACTTAAAAGATTACTTAGTAGGTGCAGAAACCACCTACAGTAACAATCAGGCAGTTACCGACTCTGCGGCATCAGGTACCGCATTGGCAACCGGTAAAAAGACCAATAACTATTTCATTGGTATCAACCCTGCCAGACGTCCGATTGCTACCATTTTGGAAGCAGCGCAGTATGTTGGAAAAAGAGCAGGTTTGGTTTCTACCTATCCCTGGGCTCACGCTACCCCGGCTGCATTTTCTGCTCACGCAGAAGACCGTTACTACTATCGTACCATTGCACAGCAGCAGATTAACCAGGGCTTAGACTTGGTTCTGCCTATGAATGCTACCGGTGCAGGTGCTTACGATGAAGCAGCAAGTGATATCGCTTCCCATGGCTACACTTCTGTTACCTCTGTAAGTCAGATGCTTTCTCTCCAGTCCGGTGCGAAAGTATGGGGCACCTTAGGCGGTGATTTCACATTCTCTAACCGTGATATCACCAATGCAGCAAGCTATCCCAACTTAGCAGAAATGACCCAATCGGCAATCCAGGCTCTGGATGGCTCTGACGAAGGCTTCTTCCTGATGGTAGAAGGCAGTGCTGTTGACGGCGGCGGACACGGAAGCAACGCATTGGATATGGTTACTGAATTTATTGCATTCGATGAAGCTTGTAAAGTGGCAATCGAATATGCAAAAGGCAGAACCGACACCGTTGTTGTTGTTGCGCCTGACCACGATACCGGTGGTATGAACGTATTAAACCAGTCCGGTGCTGTTTCTCTGATTCAGAATGGACAGATTCCCGGCACTGCTTACATTACCTGGAGCGGCAACGGTAGCCATACCGCAAGAAACGGCGGTGTGTTCCTGTATGTTCCGGACGGTGTAGACTACATCCCTGGCGTATCCACTACTCCCGGTGTTTCTTCCAACTTCAATAACTATGTTATCGACAATACCGATATTGCTCCTTATTTAGCAGATTTAATCGGTGTTGATTTAGATGCAGTTACCAAAGAATTATTCGTTGACGTATCTTCTATTGGTACCTATACTCCCGTGAGCGATACTTACTGGGATTATGATGACAGTGTGTCCACCACCACTTCAGCACATACCGGTACCTTTACCTTTAAAGATTACAACTTAACCGTAGAAAGAAACACCTCCAAAGCAACCTACAATGGACAGACTATTGACTTAGACGGTCAGGTTTGTGTATATGTAGGCGGACGTTTCTATGTTCCCCAGAAGCTGTTAGATATCGTTGGTATCGAATTTGACCCCAGCGATGTGGAAACCGCATCCAGCATCTTAGTGGGTGCAGACTTAGCAAACAGCGTTCAGGGAAATTCCGGTGTTACCATTGGCAGCGATAGCGTAACTATTCAGCAGAATAGCTATACTACTGCATATGTTACCTTCTTAATTGGTGTTCCCAAAACCGCATACTACAATGTGCAGGCAATGATTGACACCTCCAACCGTCTTGCTTACGGTAATGTTCTGTACGGAACCGGTCTTACCGCAGATTTTGATACCGGTGATATTATTACCTTTGCACCTGGCAGAATCAGCGATCCGGAATACTGGACTGATGACTCCTCTGACAGTGTACTGTTGGAAGCAGGTAATCACACCATTACCTTTATGTCAGGAGACAGTGCAAACAACATCATTTTCAAGGGCTTACAGTTAGTAGAAGACCTTTCCAAGGATGTAGAAGGCGATGATACCCCCGTTGCAACTCCCGTTCCTACCGAGACTCCCGATTATGATAATATCACTGCAGCAAAAGCTCCTTATGCAGGTGTATATCAGGTAACTTCTGACAAAGCAGTAACCCTGACCAACGAAACCGGTCACACTGTAACTTTAGCAGCAGGCGCTACCGATTACTTCTACATGATTAAAGGTAATAACAATATTACCATGAGCGATTCCTCTGCAAACTTAACCTTTACCGCTTTAGTAAATAACGGTATGGCGTATATTGATGAAGTGGATGCAGGTACCGTTCCTGTTACCACCGAACACGTGAAATTGGGTTATGAAAATGTAGGTAATGTGGCAAGCAACGTGGTTTCTACCTATGGTAACACCAGCGTTGGTGCAAGCTCCATTACCATTCCCAATTCCAGCTCCGTAACCATTAAAGCAGATGCAACTCAGGCAGGTTTGTACTACATGACCGTGATTACTTCCGGTGAAGGTAAGTATGTAACCTTAGAAACCGATACCGGTCATACCGGTCAGTATGCAACCACGCTGGCGGGAAGCGCAACTCACTACGAGGATGCCGGAACCAACAGCGATTTCTTACTGGCTTACTTAAGAGAAGGTGAAAACAACGTTACCATCACCAACAATGGTCCGACAGCAATTACCTTAACAGGACTTCGTTGCTCCAAATCCTCCAGCTTTACAGCAGGCGGTTCTTCTGCAACGGATGCAACTGTTGCACAGTTTGTTTTAGCAAATTGTAAAGTAATTGCAGACGGTTATGATCCGGACGGTCCGGTAACCACTCCGACCCCGACCACCGCTCCGACCGCAACTCCCGTTCCGACTCCGGGTATTGTTGGCGAAATTTCTTACACCAACGCTCCTTATGCAGGTGTATACGAAGTGACCTCCGACAAAGCAGTAACTCTGACCAATGAAACCGGTCACACCGTTACTTTAGCAGCGAACACTCCTGCATACTTCTATATGATTAAGGGAAACAACAATGTTACCTTAAGCGACAGTACTGTAACCTTAACCTTTACAGAATTAGAAGACAACGGTTTAGCTTACATTGATCAGGTAACTATTTCCGGCGAACCTTTTACCGGTCCCGAAGATGACCATGACGCTACCTCCGGTGCTGCAAACATCACCTTAGCTGCCGGAGAAACCCGTTCCTTTACCCATATCCCGAACTATGGTGCAGGTCTCTACTATCCTTACATTTCCGGTACAGAGGGTGGCACCATTAAAGTAACCACCGATACCGGTTATTATGCAGAAATTCTTTTGAGAGGCGGCTCTTCCTCTGCATGGACTGACGGTTCCAATAAAACAGATCCCGAAGTGGTTTACTTAAGAGACGGTGCTCAGACCGTTACTCTTACCAATACCAGTGGCTCAGCTGTTAGCATTAACACTACCAGCTTTGGTACTACAATGGTATTAGCAACAGCTACCTACTGGGTAGATCAGATGAAGATGGCAGAACTGAAAGTAGTTCCTGCCGGTGAAGAAGTGGTTGTTCCGACTCCCACTCCTACTACCGCACCTACCGCAACACCCACTCCCACCTCTACTCCTACTGTTGTAGCAGGTCAGATGACTTACGATGCACCTTATGCAGGTGTTTACAAAGCAAGCTCTGACAAAGCGGTAACCTTAATTAACGAAACCGGTCATAAAGTGACCTTATCTGCAGGCGGCACCGGTTACTTCTATATGTTCAAGGGCTTAAATACCATGAGTACCACCAATGAAGATGCAAATGTAATCTTCGCTATGCTGGATGGTAACGGTATGAGCTATATCGACAGCGTAGCTGTGGATTCTCTTCCCAATACCTATGAACATTATTATATGGGTTACAGTGTTAACGACAGTACCACCAATGCGGTTGACTTTATCTACTCAAAAGACAGCGGTGTTACTACCAGTGGCAGACAGATTACCATTCCGGCAGGTAAATCCGTTACCTTCCAGGCTAACATTACCGAACCCGGTATTCGTTATGTTTGTATTTTCACCACCGGAGTGTCCGGCAATCTGCATGTAGAAACCGACACCGGTTACTACGGCGATTTCAAATACACCCGTGCAAATGTTGGTTCCCTCTATGAAGATACCGATGTAAACGGCAACGGAACCGACTTATTACTGGTATATCTGAAAGAAGGTCAGAACTATGTTACGCTGACTAACAATAGTGGTTCAACCGTTACCACTGAAGGTCTCCGTCTTTCCAGAAGTAGTTCTATGACCTCTTGGGAACAGGTGAAAATGGCTTCTTGTAAGGTTCTGCCTTACGATGGCGAAATTGTGGAACCCACTCCGGTTCCGACTCCGGATAACCAGATGACTTACACCGCTCCTTATGCAGGTGTATATCAGGTAACCTCTGATAAAGCAGTAACTCTGACCAACGAAACCGGTCACACCGTTACTCTGGCAGCAGGTGCAACCGATTACTTCTATTTAATCCAGGGTCAGAATACGATCACCACTACCGATACTTCTGCTGCCTTAACCTTTACTGAATTATCAGGCAACGGTCTGGACTACATCAGCGAAGTTACGATGACCGAAGAACCCATTCTTCCCGGTGATATTGGCGATGCGATTACCGGCTTTGCCAATGTGACTTTGGCGCCCGGTGAAAAATTCACTGCAACCTATACTCCGGGAGTAATCTCTGCAGGGCTTGTATATCCCTACATTGCTCCTGCTGTAGGTGCAGGTAACACTGTTAGAGTAACCACCGATACCGGTTACTATGCAGACATTTATCTGGATTACAACTATAGCTCTTCCGCATGGGCAGATGCAGCCCGTCAGGATCCTGAAATGCTCTATGTAAGAGACGGCGCACAGGAAATTACCATTGAAAATATTGGTAATTCCGCTGTTACTCTGTATTCTGTTCAAATGAAGACTACAGGAGTTTTGGCGGAAGCTAATTACTGGAAAGACCAAATGAATATGGCTTCTTTGAAAGTAGTTCCCTACGGTGACGATGTGGTTGAACCTACTCCCACCCCGACTCCGGATGCAAATGTAATCACTTACACTGCTTCTTATGCAGGTGTATACAAAGTTTCTTCCGATGTTGCAGTAACCTTAACCAGTGAAATTGGTGCTGCCGTTACTTTAGCAGCAGGTGAAGAAGGCTACATCTACTTAATCGCAGGTGAAAACACCATTGCTACTACTGATGTAGATGCGAATGTAACCTTTAGCGCTTTGGCAGGCAACGGTATGGATTACTTTAATCAGGTTACCATTGCGAACGAACCCATTATCTCCGGTCAGGAAGATTTATATGGATGGCAAAACATTGGTATTACCATTCCTGTTGGTGGCACTTATACCATTGAGTATACTCCTTCTCAGGGACTTGCAGGTATGGTATATCCCTACATTGCATTTGGCACTGCTAACGAAGCAACCTTGAGATTAACCAGTGATACCGGTTTCTATGCCGATATTTACAATCCGGCAGGCGTCTCTTACAGCAGCAGATTAACCACAGACGCTGCAGGCAATGATATTGAACTGTTGTATGTAAAAGAAGGTGTGAACACCATCACCTTAGAGAACATTGGTTCCAGCGATATTCTCCTGTATACTATCAGATTCCACAGTGTTGGTGAATTGGTTGGTCATGCAACCTGGGGAAGTCAGCTGAATGTTGCAAACTTAAAACCTGTTGTGGAAGCTGATGAATTCTCTGAAATCACCTTAAACGGCAAGACCAACACTGCAACTGTATCCTTCAAAAACATGGGTACTGACGATGACGGCGTTGTAAGCTTGGTATTAGCTTCTTACGAAGGCAACAAACTGACTGCAGTTGATATCACTTATATTGATACCGATGCACAGGAAGTTGGCACTACCGTGGAATACTCTGTTGACTTGCCCGAAGCTAACGGCACTACCTTAAAAGCAATGCTCGTAAATGAAAACTTAGTGCCCAAAGCAGCAGCGAAAGATGTAACCATCGGTTCCTTAACCGGTCTGAAATTCTCCATCTTAGGTGACAGTATTTCTACCTTCAACGGTTACTCCAACAACGCTGCAGTAAACTCCACTATTGGCGATAACGCTGTTTGGTACTACGGTAACAACAACGATGTTACCAGTGTTGACCAGACCTGGTGGAAACGTGTTGCGGACACTACCGGTATGGAAGTGTTAGTAAACAACTCCTACTCCGGTGACAAAGTTTGTGTATACGGTAAAACCAGAGCTACCCAGCTGCACAACAACGAAGGTGAAACTCCCGATGTTATCGCTGTATACTTGGGAACCAACGACTTTGCAAACGGTTGTACCTTAGCAGACTTTACCACCAACTATCCTGCAATGATTGCAAGCATCACCGAAAAATATCCTGATGCAGACATTTATCTTTTGAACTTACTGTATTACGGTTCTTCTGCAGATGGTTTCTGCAACGTGATTGAAGATGCTGCCGAAACCTACGGCTGCACTTATGTTGACATCCGTAACGATGCAGGATTCACTTCTTCCAACTTAGGAAGCTATATGCCTGACCAGTACGGCGTACATCCCGGCAGCGCAGGTATGGAACTGATTGCAAATTGTGTTGTAGATGCAATGAGCAAATAAGAAGGTCTTATAAGACATTCGTTTCTAAACAACAAAAAACCGGCACAGAGTTTTCTCTGTGCCGGTTTTCTTATATGAAATAAAAAAGGTTGAATCCAATTGGATTCAACCTTTTTTGTTCTTTTTTAGAAGTTGGGTTGAAAGGAGGGCATCAGCTCTAATTTAAAGAGATTCATCTGATGCTTTTTATCAATTAACTCCTTGGTTTTGGGATTCTCGATTTCACCGGTACGGATATAACGGTCTAACTCAGCGTAAGTGAAGCCTAAGTTTTCTTCGTCTGTTTTTCCGCAAAGTCCGTCAATGGGTGTTTTTTCTACCAGTTCCTTGGGTAAACCGATATAATGACCGATTTGCTTTAATTCAGTAACCGTTAAGTGAGAAAGGGGTGAAAAATCCCCCACGGAATCACCGTAGCGGGTGGAATAGCCAACCCAATCCTCCGATAAATTGCAGGTGTTGCACACTCTGCCGTTCATACTCTGTGACACCGCATATAAGGTAGTCATTCGGATTCTGGGAGGAATATTCTGAACGGTTTGGGGAGTTGGGGTGAGGTCCTTTGGAAAAGCTTTTAAAATAGCGGAAACCGTTTCTTTGATATTCACTTCATAATGGCGGATTCCCAAGTGATTCACCAGAAGATACGCCATATCAATATCGTGTTGTTCTCCCTGAGGCATCAGCACACCAATGACTCTGTCTTTGCCCAATGCTTTTACGCAAAGTGCTGCCGCAATGGACGAGTCCTTGCCTCCGGAAATGCCAACTACTGCATTGCAGTCAGGTCCGTTTTTTAAAAAGAAATCCTGAATCCAACGGATACAGTCTTCGGTTACTTTTTTAATCGCAAAAGAATCAAACATAGATTATTACCGCCTTTATTTTACTGTAATCTGACACATTTTCATAGTTTCTAATGCTGCGTTATGGCTTTTTGGAGTTACTCCTGCACAGCAGGATGCGTCCACCGAGATATCCGTTTCAGGAAAGTTTGCTTTTAACAGCAGGGCATTGGATACCACACAGATATCGGTACAAAGCCCGATTAATTCAATATCCAACTCTGCAGGATTATACTGTTCTTTGATATATTCGGGAAGTTCCACCGAGCCAAAAGTAGGTTTTTCGAGAATATGGTATGTTTTATCTTTCAAAGCTTTCTGCACTTTTTGATCCAGCTCCCAGCCGGGAGTACCTTTGATGCAGTGGGGCACCGGCAAATACTTTCCTTCTCTGGTGTTCATATAGGTTTCTCCGTGGGTATCATAGGTGACAATGATATCACCGTGAAAATGACGGATTTTTTCGCAAGCCTTGTCCACAATGGCAACGGCTTCCGCAGTTCCCAAAGCACCGTCTATAAAATCCTTTTGCATATCCACAACGATTAACAATTTTTTCATATGCTTATCCTTTCTTCCCGTCTTCCCTTAAGAGTATGGGCGAATTGGAAAAGAAGTATCCTGTTTTTCTTTATTTTACCAAGGCGATAAAACTGTGTCAAGGGCTTTTTGTAAGAAAATCGGATAAATTCCCGAAAAACTATTGTAATTTATAAAAAAATGTGCTATACTGACTAAGTATATTCAAAAGATATGACCAATCGTGAAACCGACGAAAAGGTTAAGGAGCGAAGACATTATGGATTTTAAACAAGTTCTTTCTTCTGAAGAAAAGCTGAGAATTGTGCAGGAAACTGTTCCTGGAAAACAGATTACATTAGCACATATTATTGCCAATCCGGACCCAGTGATTTACCAGAAACTGGGCTTGAATCCGGCGGTGGATTATTCCCGTTCTGCCATTGGTATTTTAACCATCTGTCCGGCAGAAATTGCCATTATTGCAGGGGACATTGCCACCAAAACTTCAAATGTGGAATTAGGTTTTGTGGACCGTTTTTCCGGGACTTTGATTGTAACCGGCAGAGTGGCAGATGTGGAATCTTCCTTAAGAGCCATTGCAGACTATTGCCAAAAACATTTAGGCTGTGTGGTTTGTGAAATCACCAAAACTTAAAGAGGAATCCTGCTATGAGAAAAATGATTCTGGTGGGCAGAAGCGAAAGCGGAAAAACCACTTTAACCCAGGCCCTTCGTGGCGAGAATCTTCATTACCACAAAACGCAATATGTTAATTATCACGATGTGATTATCGATACCCCCGGGGAATATGCCCAGACCAAAGGGTTAGGACGTGCTTTGGCACTCTATACCTATGAGGCAGATGTGGTTGGTTTGCTTCTCAGTGCCACAGAGCCATATTCTTTGTATCCCCCTTGCGTTACCGCATCGGCAAACCGTGAAGTTATTGGTATCATCACCAAATGTGATCACGAAAATGCTAATGTGGCGCAGGTGGAAAATTGGCTTCGTCTGGCAGGTTGCGAAAAGATTTTCCCGTTAAGCTCCTATACGGGCGATGGCATCAGCGAACTGCTTGATTATTTATCCCAAGATACCCCAAAAATACCGGAAAGGATTTAAATAAAATGGAAACAAAAAACATGAACATTGAAACCAAATGTCTGCATTCGGGATATTCCCCAAAAAACACAGAACCCCGTGTGGTTCCCATTGTGCAGAGTACCACTTATGTGTATGATTCCACCGAAGAGGTAGCATCTGTATTTGATGAGCCTACCAAATCTTTGATTTATTCCCGTTTTGCGAATCCCACTGTGATGGCGGTGGAAAATAAAATCGCCGAAATGGAAGGCGGCGTGGGTGCAATGTGTACCTCCTCCGGTCAGGCGGCAACTTTATTATCCTTATTAAATATTTGTCAGGCAGGGGACAGCTTTTTAAGTACCACCGAAATTTATGGCGGTACCGTGAATCTGTTTTCCTACACCTTAAAAAAATTGGGCGTGGAATGTATTTTCATTCCCAAGGGTGCAACTGACGAAGAAATTGAAAAATTATTTAAGCCGAATACCAAAGCAGTATTTGGCGAAACCATCGCAAACCCTGCTTTAACCGTTTTGGATATCGAAAGATTTGCAAATATTGCCCATAAACACGGTGTTCCGTTGATTGTGGACAACACTTTTGCAACCCCCGTTTTGTGCCGTCCCTTTGAATTCGGTGCGGACATTGTGATTCATTCCACCTCCAAATACATGGACGGTCACGCTGTTCAGGTTGGCGGGGTGATTGTTGACAGCGGTAAGTTCGACTGGACAAACGGAAACTTCCCGGAACTTGTGGAACCCGATATCACCTATCATGGTATTTCCTATACGGAAACCTACGGTAAAGCGGCATACATCATCAAAGCAAGAATGCAGCTGATGAGAGACTTCGGTGTATATCCGGCTGCCCATTCCGCATTCCTTTTGAACATGGGCTTGGAAACTTTGGCAATCCGTATGAAACAGTATTGTGAAAATGCAATGATTGTTGCGAATTTCTTAAAAGATTCCGATAAAATTGAAAGCATCACCTATCCTGGCTTAGAAGGGGATGCAGGCTACGAGCTGGGTAAAAAATATTTGTCCGGTTGCAGCGGCGTCATTTCCTTTGTCATTAAAGGTGGCAGACAAACTGCTATGAAGTTTATGGATTCTTTGAAATTGGCATCTAACGAAGTACACGTTGCAGATATCCGTACTTGTGTGCTGCATCCTGCGTCGGAAACTCACCGTCAGTTAACCGACGAACAGTTGGTTGCTGCAGGCATTGATGCCGGTATGGTGAGATTCTCCGTTGGTTTGGAAAACGTAAACGATATTTTAGATGATATCAAGCAGGCTCTGGCGCAGATTTAGATTCATGTCAAAAAAATATATCGATTGACATAGTGTGTGAAAATTTCAGCACGCTATGGTAAAATTTTCGGTTTGTTATGAAAAAAATAAGCCGTAAACAGGCAATTTGTAAGGGAGGAGCAATGCTCCTCCCGTTTTCGTTATACAATCAATAAAAAGGTATCTGATGATGCTTTTTTTGTTAGAGATTTATATGAAATACTTTTAGAAAAAAATCAAAATATGTTTGACATTTCTAATGGAATGTGCTAATATATATTATGTATAGAAATGTATATCTATAAAAGCTTTTAAGCGGAGTTTTTTGAAAAATCCCGCAGTGATACATAAAGGAGACAGACAACTATGAAACAGTATAACGTGGGGATTGTAGGCGCAACCGGTATGGTTGGTCAAAGATTCGCAATTCTTTTGGAAAACCATCCTTGGTTTCGTGTAACCGCACTGGCGGCATCTTCCCGTTCCAAAGGAAAAACTTATGAGGAAGCCGTTGGCAACCGTTGGGCAATGCCCACTCCCATGCCTGCATCTATGAAAGATATGGTAATTTATGATGCTACCGGCGATATTGATGAAATCGTATCTCAGGTTGATTTTGTTTTTTGTGCAGTAGATATGCCCAAAGACGAAATCAAAAAATTAGAAGAAGCTTATGCCAAAAAAGAATGTCCCGTTGTTTCCAATAACTCTGCACACCGTTTTACTCCCGATGTGCCCATGGTGATTCCGGAAATCAACGCAGATCATATTAAAGTAATCGATGACCAGAGAATACGTCTGGGTACCAACCGCGGTTTTGTTGCCGTAAAATCCAACTGTTCTCTGCAGAGCTATGTTCCGGCAATTCATCCGTTGATGGATTTAGGAGTAACCAAAGTGCTGTGCTGTACCTACCAGGCAATTTCCGGTGCAGGCAAAACCTTTGAAACCTGGCCTGAAATGGTGGATAACGTAATTCCCTATATTGGCGGTGAAGAAGAAAAGTCCGAAAAGGAACCCTTGAAAATCTGGGGTACCATTGAAAACGGAGAAATCAAACCTGCTTCCGCTCCTTTGTTTACTGCACAGTGCATTCGTGTTCCTGTTTCTGACGGACACACTGCAGCAGTATACGCTTCCTTCGATAAAAAGATTTCTATGGAAGAAATCATTAAACGCTGGGAAACCTACAAGGGCAGAGCGCAAGAGCTGGAATTACCCTCTGCGCCCAAGCAGTTCCTCCACTATTTCACCGAAGATAACCGTCCCCAGATTAAGTCTGAAAGAAACTTGGAAAACGGTATGGCAGTTTCCATTGGCAGACTCCGTCCCGACAGTATTTTTGACATCAAGTTTGTTTGTATGTCTCACAATACCTTGCGTGGTGCAGCAGGCGGCGCAGTGCTCTTAGCAGAGCTTCTCTGTGCTGAAAACTATATTTAAATAACCCATTTTAAGATAAAACACTCTTACTAAGGAAAGGATATGAGAGTATGGCAAACCCCATTTTTACAGGTAGCGGTGTTGCAATTGTAACCCCCTTCCATGAAAACGGTGTTGATTTTGAAAAACTGACTGAGCTTTTGGAATTCCACGTGGCAAACGGTACCGATTCTATTATCATCTGCGGTACCACCGGGGAAGCTTCCACCATGCCCGACGAGGAACATCTGTCTGTGATTGAGCATGCAGTAAAGGTTATCAATAAGAGAATCCCCGTGATTGCAGGTACCGGCTCTAACGATACCAAGCATTGCATCAAGTTGTCTCAGGCGGCTGAAAAACTTGGTGTAGACGGACTCTTGATTGTAACTCCTTACTACAACAAAACTTCTCGTCTTGGCTTAATTAAGCATTACGAAGCAGTTGCAGACTCTGTAAACATTCCGATTATTTTATATAACGTTCCCGGCAGAACCGGTATGAATATTCCCGTTCCTACTTTGAAGGTGCTGGCAAAGCACAAAAATATTGTTGGGATCAAGGAGGCAAGCGGCAACATTTCCTATACTGCGCAGGTTGCAGCAAAAGTGCCTGAATTAGACATTTATTCCGGGAATGACGATATGATTGTTCCTGTGATGTCTTTAGGCGGAAAAGGTGTAATTTCCGTACTTGCCAATGTGGCACCCAAAGAAACTCACGAGCTTTGTGCGAGCTATCTTCGTGGCGATGTGCAAACTGCAAAAGAATTGCAGTTAAAGTACTTAGAACTGGTGGATTGTTTGTTTATTGAAGTGAATCCCATTCCCGTAAAAACTGCCCTCAATCTGATGGGGATGAATGCAGGAAAGTTAAGAATGCCCTTGTATGAAATGGAGGAAGCAAATCTTCTGAAATTAAAACAGGCAATGATTGATGCAGGAATCCCGGTACAAGAATAAGCTCTCAATTTAAGGAGAAACAATCAAATGATTAAAGTTGCAATTAACGGCATCAACGGCAAAATGGGTAAAGTTTTGTCCAATGCAGTAAGAAATCAGGAAGATATGGAGCTTGTATGCGGCTTCGATATTTTTGATGACGGCACCAACGGTTGTCCGGTGTATAAAGCACCGTCCGATTGTTCCGATAAGCTGGATGTGGTGATTGATTTTTCTCATCCTGCTTTGTTTAAAGGTATATTGGAATACGGCATTACCACTACAACTCCTTTGGTAATTGCTACCACCGGATTAACTCCCGAACAGAAGCAGCAAATGGCGGATGCATCCAAAAAGGTTGCTATCTTCCATTCTGCTAATATGTCTTTGGGCGTTAACCTGCTCATTGACCTGGTGAAACAAGCTGCTCAGGTGCTCTACGGCAACTTTGATATTGAAATTATTGAAAAGCATCACAATCAGAAGATTGACGCTCCCAGCGGAACTGCTCTGATGATTGCGGATGAAATTGCAGACTCCCTGGACGATTCTATGCAGTATGTTTATGATCGTCACAGTGTGCGAAAAAAACGTGAAAAAGTGGAAATTGGCATTCATGCAGTTCGCGGTGGTACCATCGTGGGTGAGCATGAAGTTCTCTTTGCCGGCAAGGACGAAATGATTTCTGTGACGCATACTGCAACCAGCAAAGAAATCTTTGCAACCGGCGGTGTAAGAGCTGCTCGTTTTTTAGCAGGGAAGAAAACCGGTTTGTACTCCATGCGTGATGTGATTTCCGAACAATAGCCTCCAAGCGAAATTTTTTGTTTTGCAGAAAGGATTTTTATGGCACAGAAATTTGATATCCGATATACCGACCAGGTAGCACTGGTTACCCTAAATAATATCAGAAGCGATGTGGAATCGTTGCACAAAGTCTTCCAGATTGTTTCCAATGAAGGAATCTGTGTGGATATGATCAGCCAGACTGCACCGCTCAACAATGCAGTGAATGTTTCCTTCACGATTAACGACAGCGACACTGCAAAGGTGATTGCCATCATTTATAAGTTTAAAGAAGTGTTTGCAAATTTAACTACGCAAATTCTTTCCAATAATACGAAAGTGTTGATCTCCGGAGAATTTATGCGTAACGAATTTGGCGTTGCAACCCGCGTGCTTTCTGTTTTGGCGAAAGCGCAAATTCCCATTTCCCTGATTACTACGGCAGAAACCGAGATTTCACTGTTGGTGACGGAAGAGAATGCACTTCGAGTGAAGCAGGTTATGGAGGAATTGAATCAGTAAGAAAAAGGGAAGGGTAGACCTTCCCTTTTGTTTTTTGGGAGATTCTTATGAAAGCTTTTAATCATTTCAAACGTATCACAATCTGTTTGTTAGTCTTGTGTCTTATGTTTACCCAAACAGCAGGTGCAACGGTGATAGACGAAACTGCACCGTATTTCGGTGATTATCTGTTTGTGTATAATTCTACTGAAAATAGCGTGCTTTTGACACCAAATGTGTCTTCTTCTCTGCTTTTTACTCCTCAGATGAGTATGAGTGTTGCGGATGAAATATCCGAAGAAGCGCAGCAGATTCATTGGTCACCGGATTTTTTTGATTTGGACCTTCCCACCAATCTGCAAGAAGCACCTAAAGTAAAACGCCTTGATGCACCCATTTTGTACGCTGCCTCCGTGCAACCCGGCGATACTTTGACTTATTTGGTGAGCAATCCGCTGACGGGAAGCTATTACAATCAGAATTTTATTTATCAGGTATCCGGCAGCTACTGCAATATTTTAGTAGAACCGGATGCCGAGGGCAATCCTAAAATTGCTCTGGAGGATGCCCAGAAATTAGCTGCTGAATTTGATACTCATATTCAACCCTTTATGGTAGAGAATTTCGGCGATTATTACACTTATTTAGGTTTATACTTAAATACCTATCTACAGTATTCTAAAAATACGAAGATGGACATCCTCTTATATGATATCCAGGATGGATATGACGGCACAACCGTTCGCACTTATGTCAGCGGTTACACAGATTTGACTGATTTTATTTCGGAAAGTTTGGGTGGAAACGGTAATGAACGGGGGATTCTTCACATTGATATTTATCCTCTGATGGGAAAAAGCGGAACTCCCAATATTGAAAACTGCTATTCCACCGTTGTGCATGAGTTTCAGCATCAAATCAGCTATTCCGACAGTTTGTTTGACTATTTTACCGGGAAAACAAGCTCCTATATTAACGATGCTTGGTGGAATGAAGCCTTTTCCATGGCGGCAGAACATCTGTATACCGGTGAACCTTTGACGCATCGCATCAACCTCTATAATCAGGCAACAAATTCCACTCCGTTGCGAAAAGGTTTGGTGCTGGATTATCAGGATTACTCTGAAAATGATAACAACGTAGCATCCAACTACGGCACATGCTATTTGTTCGGTCAGTATCTTCGTTGTCAGACCAAGCATTTATCCGGTGGAGGCAATCAGATTTACCGTACCATCTTAGAACAGACCGGTACCGATTATACAACCATTTTGGCAGGACTATCTTCCATCGGGTATGAATATGTGCCGGAATCCTTTTATGAATTATATCGTAACTTCCGTATGGCAACTGTGTTGAAAAATTCCACCGGCCCCTATGGATTTGCGGGGGAATCTGCATTTTCGGGTCTTTTGGACAATGCCTATACAGGTACCTCTAATATTACGTTAAAACCCGGTGCGGCAGTTGTGCTGAAAAATCCGGAAAATTATACTCCCCAGTATGATATTTTTACTTATGCGGCATTTTCTGATTGCGGCGATTTTACTTATGATTTGAATGCAGTTTCCGATACGGTGGTCAATGTGACTCACGGTGAACTGCCTGAAGGTGGGATAACGCTTTTGGCAGCAGGGTATGACGGGGAATTGAAGCTTTTGGGAACAGATGAGGTTACCGTTGTAGAGGGTGTGGAAAACTATGATTATACCTTACCCCAAGAATCTGTGATTCGTAAATTCTTCCTGTTTTCCAATGACGGAAATCTGAAACCGCTGTCCTATGCTGAAATCCGTTAGTAAAAGGAAAAATTGAAAAAATAAAAAAAAGATTTCAAAAAAGACTTGACAAAAAAAGTGTTTTATATTATAGTATTATAGGTTATGTGTGAAAGCACATCCTTGCCCTATCCAAAGGGGATAAGGCTAATGAGCAAAACTTGCTCAAATCCATAAGGAGGTGAAAAAGATGAGCGAAATCAAGAAAAATTATGAAGCAATGTTCATCGTAAACGCAACTTTAAGTGAGGAACAGATCAGTGCAACTGTTGAAAAATTCAAAGCATTGATTTCTGCCAACGGCGAGCTTACCAAGGTTGAAGAAATCGGTAAGAAGAGACTGGCATATCCCATCATGAAAATGAGCGAAGGTTACTATGTGCTTTGCGAATTTACTTCTTTAACTGATTTCCCCCGCGAATTAGAAAGAAAATTTAATATTTCTGACGCGGTAATTCGTTCTTTAGTAATTGCGAAAGGCGAATAATTCCCCAAAAGGAATTTGAGGTGACATTATGTTAAACAAAGTAATGCTGATGGGCCGTTTGACCAGAGACCCTGAATTAAGAGCAACTCAAAGCGGTGTTTCCGTTGTAACCTTTACTTTGGCGGTGGATCGTAATTTTCAGCGTCAGGGTGAAGAAAGACAGGCTGACTTTATTAATATTGTAGCATTTCGGCATACTGCTGAATTTGTGAAAAAATATTTTGTAAAAGGTCAGTTGGCTTGTGTGTGTGGCTCTATTCAGACCAGAACCTGGGAACAAGACGGCAAGAAAAACTATGTGACCGAAGTCATTGCAGACGAAGTTCACTTTACCGGTGACCGTCGCGATAACGGAGGCTCCAATTCAGGTTATCAGGCACAGCAAAGACCTTCTAATGACGGATTTGTTCAGGATGGACCGGCAAACGACGGTTTTATGACCGTTGACGACGACCAGCTCCCGTTCTAAGATCCCCGAGAAGGAAAGAAATTTTATAGGAGGATATGAAAAATGGCTGAAATCAAAAAAGAAAATTCATTCAGAACCAACAGAAGACCTAAAAGAAAAGTTTGTCAGTTCTGTGTTGATAAAGCAATGGATATCGATTACAAAGATGTTGCTAAATTAAGAAGATACACTTCTGAAAGAGCAAAAATTCTGCCCAGAAGAGTAACCGGCACTTGCGCAAAACATCAGAGACTTCTGACCATCGCAATCAAAAGAGCAAGACACATTGCTTTAATGCCGTATTCTGCAGATTAATTTTTATCCATAGAATATCAGAAATATTAAAAAATTCGGAAAGTGACAAACTCACTTTCCGAATTTTTGCCTAAAGCGAAAATGAAGATATTTGTCAGATTATAGGAGTTTTTATGGGAAAAACATTGGTGCAAAATAAAAAAGCCCGTCACGATTACTTCATTTTGGAAACCTACGAAGCAGGAATTGAGCTGGTAGGCACAGAAGTGAAGTCTGTTCGTCAAGGCAAAATGAATTTAAAGGATTCTTATGTGGATATCAAACACGGGGAAGCTTTTTTAATTGGTGCCCATATCAGCCCCTATGAACACGGCAATATTTTTAACCGTGATCCCGAACGGGTGAGAAAACTGTTATTAAAAAAACAGGAAATTATGAAGCTGACGGGAAAACTCACCGAAAAAGGCTTAACCATTGTGCCGTTGGAAGTATATCTCAATAAAAATTGGATTAAACTAAGCATTGCTTTGGCACAAGGGAAAAAGAATTATGATAAGCGTGATGCCAAAGCAGAAGCCGACGCAAAGCGTAATATGGACCGTGCTCTAAAAGAGCGGAATTTCCGGTAAGTTATCGGATTTTAAAAAGTTGAATTTTCTCTATCAGGAAATATGGGGATGTAAAGGTTTCGACGGGGATGTTGAAGCAAGATAAGCGAGCAGTTGTGGGGCGCAACTATAAAAGCTTCAAACTTTAAATTAAACGCTAACAATAAATTAGCTTACGCTGCCTAATTAACGGCGGCTGTCCTGCCAAAGAGTACCGCGGCTTCGGTTTGGGCATCATTTAGCGGTCAACGCCTTTTTCTCATTCGTCGGGGAGGAAGACGTACTAAGACGATACCGGCAAAGGTTGGTTTGTTATTTACCTGCCTTCGTGGGGAATCCTAACAGATAACTGCGCTCGGAGAAAGTTTTGTGAATGCGTTTTCGGACAGGGGTTCGATTCCCCTCATCTCCACCATAATATTAAAAAACCCGCTATTTCAGCGGGTTTTTGTTTTGTCTGTATGTATTAACCAAGAAAAAATCAAGAGGATACATTAAAAAATGTTTCTTTTTTCATACCATTGTCTTTAATTTATACTTGAAAAATGAGTTTCTTTGTGGTATAATGAATGCTAAGCAAAAAACAGAGGATTCCAATAATTTACATACAAATCAGCATGATTGATCATTTGACTCATCTGCTTATTGAAAATAAATAAAAGGAGAAAAAAATGTCTGTAAAATTAAAAAAATATTCCATAGGGGAAGAAATCTTCAGTGCGGTGGCACATTGTGTGGGAGCGTTGCTGTCAATTGCGGCAACTGTTCTTTTGATTGTGTTTTCTGCAATTCATCATAATACAATGGGCGTAGTGGGAAGCTCTATTTATGGCGGAACCATGATTTTGCTATACACCATGAGCACGTTGTATCATTCTTTGACAAATGTCAGCGCAAAAAAAGTATTCCGTATTTTTGACCATTGTTCCATTTTCTTGTTGATTGCAGGGACTTACACGCCCTATTGTCTTGGACCTCTGTGGAATCATGGTGGACTGGGAATTTTAATCGCTATTTGGAGCTGTGCAATTTTAGGAATAGTGTTCAATGCCATTGCATTGGAAAAAGTGAAAATTGCAAGCTTAATCTTCTATGTGGTAATGGGGCTGGCAATTCTTTTGAAATTACCGACTCTGCTTGCCGTGTTGCCTATTGGTGGCGTTGTGTGGATGTGCATTGCAGGACTTGTATACATTTTAGGGATTATCTTCTACTTATGGAAGGTAAAATATATGCATGCAATCTGGCATCTGTTTGTGTTGGGAGGAAGTATTTGCTTTTTCTTCTCGATTTTTCTGTATGTGATTTAAAGTGTTATTGACAAGAGCTCTGTAATGTGCTATACTGATAAAAAAGGAGGATTATCCATCATGATTTGTGAAAAATGTGGAAAAGAAATACCTGAAAATGAAACTGTTTGTCCCGATTGCTGCGGTGAAGAATCTGTTTTAGAATCCGCTGCGGAACAGGTAGAAGAAACTGTTTCCCCGGTAGAAGCAATTCCGGAAGAAATTATGGATTTGGAAGAGCCGGTTGTTGACCCGGAAGAGCTGGGGATTCCCGTATCCAATGTTGTTCGTAAAAAAAGAGGCTTGGCTCGCGTTATCATTGGAATTGTTTCCTTGGTAATTGCGATTAGCTTGGTTGTGGTTTCTCTGTTGAATCCCGTAATGCTTTTAGGAAATTGGAAACGACATGAAGAAATGCCTATCTATGAAGGTGTTTCTCTGAAAGTGGATCTTTCTATCGAATTTGCACTGTCCGGTGATTGTACGCAATATCAGAAGTTGGTAAATGCAGATGAGCTTGGTGTTCCCAAGGCGGAAAGCGAATATACCGATCATTTCCGATATGCAATTGTAAACGAAAAAATCCGTCTGAATGAAGAAGCGGAAAGCGATGTTTGTTATAAAGCAACTCCTTCCAAGCTGACCATTTGGGCTGACGGTTATCCGGAAACAAGTCTGGATTATCAGAGAGAAGGCATTTTCTATCCCTCTATGATTTTGTGGGTAGCAGGCGGCGTGTTCTTGATTCTTGGTGTATTGCTTCTGGCAATCCCCGGTAAGAAATACGTGGTAACAACCTATGAAGAAGAGGAAGAAGCAGAAGATTTAGATGAATTTTTAGAAGAAATTTACGAAGAAATTGAAGAAGATTCCAATCAGGATGTTCCGGAAGAACCTATTGCGGAGGAAACCGTAGATACTCCTGAAACAACTGAAGAATAATCTAATAAAAAACGCTGAATGATTATCATTCAGCGTTTTTATTGTGTATACAACAAGGTTCCGGGGCACCCGACCGCAATCTTTGATTGCGTTATCGGGTCGGGTTCTTATTTATTTTTATTCCAAGCCAAGTAAGTAGCCAACTGTTACATGATAAAGTTTTGCAAGTTTTATGACCATTGAGACGGGAATCTCCCGAAGCCCCTTTTCATACCTTGCATATACCTGACGATTGCAAGTTAAATAATCTGCTACCTGCTGTTGTGTCATATCGTGGTCAATTCTCAATTCATAAATTCTTTGAAAGTACATCAAATCACCTCTTGACTTTAATGTTACCATATGGTACTATATTATTATCAAAATGGTATCATTTGGTACCATAAAATAGAGAGGTGTATCATGAAAATACAATCTGAATTATTAAAATCTTATTTGGCAGAAGCGCTTTTTCAATATTTGCAAGAATTTCCAGAGGATGCGAGACAGGAAACAGAGAGTCAGGCAATACTGATGTTGGAAGAAATCAAAAAGATTTTAGAAAATGCCGCATGGGACGATTTTGAGAAGGTGGAAGAAATTGCAGATGTTTTTCGGAGAAATAAAATCAGGGTGTCAGGCTGTCACGATTGCTTTTAACAATAAAAAAACGCTGAATGATTATCATTCAGCGTTTTTTATGTTCATTTTTATCTGATACCGTAATTTTCAATCACATAGTCCATGTCCTTGTCACCTCTGCCGGAGAGGTTAATCAGAATCGAACCGTGGTCCATAGTTTTTGCCAGCTTCATTGCATAGGCAACAGCGTGAGAGCTTTCAATAGCAGGGATGATACCTTCCATACGAGCCAGTTTAAAGAATGCGTCAATGGATTCTTCATCATCAATCACATCGTATTTGACTCTTTCGATTTCCTGCCAGAATGCGTGTTCCGGTCCGGAGGAAGGGTAGTCCAAACCGCTTGCAACCGAATATACGGGAGCGGGGTCTCCGTTTTCATCTTTGAGCATAATACTGTTGAACCCATGCATAATGCCTTCGGTGCCGTATTTGAGGCTTGCGGCGTGGTCGCCAAGCTTCGGACCTCTGCCCAGAGGT
>JAZNNT010000112.1:0-4881 GCA_045580405.1 Clostridia bacterium | reverse complement strand
TCTGTTTTTGTCTGCATAAAAAATCAACAAAACTTAGAACGGAAATGTAACTTTATTGCGCAGTTCATCTTTAAAATCTCCCATAATTCCCATATTATACGGAACAATCAGGAAAATCCCATTGGAAATCTTCTGAATATTACCATCCAAAGAATATACTGCGCCGGATAAAAAGTCAATAATCCGTTTTGCAACCTCACGGTCAATGTTTTCCAAGTTAACCACAATGGGTTTTTTTGTTTTTAAATGATCTGCAATTTCTTTAGAATCTTCAAATGCTACCGGCTGAACAACAACCACTTTCAGCTGTGTAGTGGTATGAATGTTTACAATCTTTCCTTTTTTAGGAGCCGCGAACGGTTCTTTTACTTCTTTGGTATCTTTGGATTTGCTTTCCTTGTTAGAAGTGAAAATTCCTTCAACAGCTTCTTCTTCCAATTCATCCTCTTCCTTTTCTAAAATACCAAAATCAACTAATTTTTTCTTAATAGCGCCAAACATTTCCATTTCCTCCTAATATAGTAATTTGGAAGTTGCACACTTCCGACTTATCATTTACAAATAATTTCTCGGACCAAAAATTTTGGAACCGATACGCACCAGGGTGGAACCTTCTTCAATAGCAATCCGATAATCATTGCTCATTCCCATGGATAAAACGCGAAAGGCAGAATCCGAAGCTTTGTAATTTTCGTAGAGGGTTCGTAATTTTGAAAACACTCTCCGAAGTTCATCCTCACCATAATGAACCGGAGGCATCGTCATCAGACCACACACCGAAACATTAGGGAGTGCCTTTGCTTTTTGATAAAGCTCTTCTAAGTTTTCTTCATAAACGCCAAATTTAGAATCCTCTTTAGTAAGATTTACTTCAAAAAGAATCTCCTGAACTTTTCCGATTTTTTGCGCTTGCTTCTGAATTTCCGACAAAACAGACAAAGAATCCACTGAATGAATCAGACTCACCTTATCAACAATGTACTTCACTTTATTCGATTGCAAGTGTCCAATCATATGAAATTCGTCAACATAAGGTTTTAAAACATTGTATTTTGAAACAAGCTCCTGGACATAGTTTTCACCAATTGCACGAATGCCGTACTCCAGAGCAGGCATAATTTCTTCCACAGCCTTCATCTTGGTGACAGGAAGCAATTGCACTTCATCAAAAGAACGTCCAGCTCTTTTCAAACTGTCAGAAATTTCGTATTTTATTATATCAAGTTTTTCTGCTATTGTCAATCGGATTCTCTCCTTTTCTCCCTTTTTTTACAAAAAACTAACGGGCATTAGGTGCAGGGCTGCCTTCCGCTAAATTTTTATACTCCGTGATAACCAGATCATACAGTAAAACATTGGAAGAATTATTGTTGTTTTCTTCAATAATTACATACTCATTTTTTTCAAATAAAACCTTGATGGGACGCTTTCTGACAATGCTTTCTTTTACAATAAAAACAAACTGATCGTCCCCTTCTCCCTGAATTGCCTCCTTAGGAATCCGTAAACCGCTATGAGTTTTCTTAACAAGCTCTACTTCCATTTTTCGTTCATTCATCAGAGTGTCCAGATGTTGACTTAGAGAAAGTGTCAGCACAGTATCCGTTCCGTTTGTGGTCATATCCTTCACGGTGCATGCGATTTTGCCTTCCGGAGCCCGCGAAGTTTTTAGATATAAAAGATTGGTTTTTTCAGGTTCTTTTGCCGGATTTGTTGTAATTCCCTCAGCATCTGCATTGGAAATATAAACCAGCATTGTCGCTTCATAGTTATTCACAATTTTGCCAAAGACATAGTTTCCGGTTGTGCCGCTATAGTCAACAGCACCACTGTTCCATAAATTGGAAAACAACTGACAGTCTGCATTTTTAGAAGTTTCTTGATTAATAACGGTTTCATAACCATCTACTTTGGAAGAAATCAATCCGGAAGTGACAGAATAAAAGGCATCCTTGCTGCCGGTGATAGAACGCTCTAAATCATCTCGCTGCCGTTTTAAGCGTTCCAGTTCATCCTTCGGATTATCCCCGGAGATTCCCATTGCAATATTTTCAATTTCTTCCGCTTCCTGATAAAGAGACTCAAACTCTCCCAAATGTGTATAATATGCCACATCCTGCATTTTATCCGAAAGTAATGATGCCGTGTTTGCGTCACCTCTACCGTCACGATTCTGATTTTTTATACTGATTTCTAAAGAATTAATTTTTTCACTAAGAGATCGGATACTTTGTTTTTTTCCTTCATCGATATCACCGGAGTATACAGTTGCAACATGGGTTCTTGCGGTAACTCTGGTTCCGTCAGAATAGTTCATAACCGCCATTCCTTTCGAGGTAGAGGAAAGAAGCTCCTCATCCCAAACCAGAATCGCTTTGCCTTTTATGACTTCATCTTCTTTACTGTGGTATACTACCTGTGTGCTATAGCTTGGATGATAATAAATATACAATCCCACGATCACCAAAAGCAGAATGATTCCACCTACCACATAGTAGATGGGCGGAATTTTATTTTTTCTTTTCTTTTTCATTCTTCGTTCTTCCATTTTGTCACCTTTTTTCTATTGTATCAAGAATCTGACGGGCCAATTCTTCTTTAGGCAGTGTTGCCTCCAGCCAGTGAGCACCCTCATTTCGGCGAAACCAGGTTAACTGCCGTTTGGCATAACGTCGGGATTCCATTTTTAGTTTCTCCACAGCTTCCTCCAAGGTCAAATAACCGTCTAAATACTCCACAATTTCTTTATAACCGATTGCCTGCATCGAAGTGTTGGTTTTGGGGATTCCGCTTTCTAACAACATTTTCACTTCTTCCACCAAACCGTTTTGAAGCATCACGTCTACACGGAGGTTGATTCGTTCATAAAGCTTGTCCCGATCGGTATCCAGCACAAAAAATTTCACATCATAAGGCTTGGGAGCGTTTCTGGTACGTTCCTCCTGGTCGGAAATAGTGGTTCCGGAAATACGGTATACCTCCAAAGCCCGAATCAAACGTCTGGCGTTATTGGGATGAAGCCTCTCGGCAGTTTTCGGATCAATTTGACGAAGTTCCTCGAGTAAATACTCACCGCCTTTTTCTTCATATAAAGCGGTTATCTCTGCACGGACTTTTTCATCTCCCGGAATGGGAGCCAAATCATATCCGTACACCAAAGAATTGATATATAAGCCTGTTCCGCCTGCAATAATGGGAATTTTTCCTTTGGATAAAATCCCCTCTACAATAGGCTTGGCATCCTCCACATAACGGCTTACATTGTAATTCTCCATAGGGGATACGATGTCAATCATATGGTGCGGAATCCCACACATTTCATCCTCGGTAACCTTTGCAGTTCCCACATTCATTCCCCGATAAATCTGCATGGAGTCTGCAGACACTATTTCTGTATGCAATTGTTTTGCGACCTCCACCGATAATCCGGTTTTCCCTGAAGCAGTGGGGCCTGCAATGACAATAACCTGATTCATAGGTACTCCTACCGTTCAAATTTAGTTTCAATATAAGTTTTGGACAAAGAAATAAAGAGCGGTCTGCCGTGAGGACAGGTGGTTTTTCCTTGCAATGCAAAAGCCTCTTTGGCAAGTTCCTCCATCTGATACATAGAAAGCTGGGTATTTGCCTTCACACTCATTTTGCAGGCTACCAAAAACAGCAGTCGCAAATTGAAATTTTCAGGTTTTACTTTTCCGCTGTTTTTCATTTCTTCTAAAATTTCATATAATAATTTTTCGATATTTTTTTCTTTTACTTCTGAGGGAATTTCCCGCACCACAATAGAATTGTCGGAAAAATCGTCTGCCATAATACCCACATTGGCTAAAAGCTCCAGATTTTCCACCATTAAGCGGTAATCTGTGGGAGCAAATTCCACGATTTTCGGAACCATCAGAAGCTGGGAATGCACTTCCCTTTCTGTCATCTGTTGATGAATTTTTTCATAATTTAAACGCTCATGGGCGGCGTGCTGATCCAACAGGAGCAATTCCTCTCCTCTTTCAATCAGGATATAAGAAGAAAACACCTGTCCGATTACCCGGAATGACTCAATTTCTGCAATTTTAAGTTCCGTATCTTTTTCAACTATAGAAATTGCTTCCGGCATTTCTGCCTTAACATTTTCTTCTTGTTTAGTAATAATTTCATTGATAATAGGCTCTTTTGCTTTGAAAACTGACGTATCATCATTGGATTTCGTTTCTCTTAAAAACGTAAAGTCATCCACACGGTTAAAAATGGGTTCCGTTTTTTGGGAAGAGTTCTGTCTTATAAAATCCGTTTTATCAGATAAGAAAGAGCTTTGCCGATAAGTTTTTTCTTGCTCATCATATTGCACTGCTTTAGATGTAGCAATAGGAACTGTTTTAGTTTCTTTCACAAACAGCTTTTCTTCCAATGCATCCTTCACAGCGGTATAAACGGCATCGTAAATACTCTGCTCATCCGAAAACTTTACTTCTGCCTTCTGGGGATGCACATTCACATCGCAAAGGGTATAATCCACACGAATGTCCAATGCACAGAACGGATATTTTCCCTGTGCCATTTTCTGAAAATAAGCAAATTCCAATGCTTGCATTAAAATTTTGGATTTACAGATTCTTCCGTTGACACTGAAATTTTCAAACTTACGGGTAGGACGTGCCAGATTGGGAGAACCCACACAGCCGGAAACGGTGATCCCGTTTTTTTCGGCATTCACCATAATTAACTGTTCCGATAGCTGGTTTCCGTATACAGCATAAACAGCAGAACGGATATCGTTATCCCCTTTGGAATAATACACCTGCCGTCCGTCTTTTATAAGCTTAATGGACAAATGAGGATTGGATAATATAAGACGTGCTGCAATTTCTTCAATATAAGCTCCCTCTG
>JAZNNT010000111.1:0-4983 GCA_045580405.1 Clostridia bacterium | reverse complement strand
TTTCCCAAAAATGCAACAAAATACGAGCAAAAAGGATTCAACCGTAGCGGTTGAACCCTTTTAAATTTTTCTCTATTAGATAGGCGCAAAGAAAACGATGGATCATGGAAAGTTCAGAAAGCGAATCTCTCCACCGCAAGCGGTCCCCCTCCCTTTAGGCAAGGGAGGCCAAGAACGAGGAGAAAAAAGCAAAAGGCATAGGAAAATCCTATGCCTTTGCGTGATCGGTTATTTTATCAAGCCGTAAACCGAGCTTTACAGACCGGCTTTATCGAGGTAAGACTGATATCTGTCCTTCGCTGCTGCTTCAGCTGCTTCAAACAGTTCTTTTGCTTCTTCGGGGAATGCTCTCTGCAGAGAAGTGTAACGAACTTCGGTCTGTAAGAATTCCTGGAAGGAAGCGGTGGGAGCTTTGGAATCTAAGGTGAAGGGGTTTTTACCTTCATCTTTTAATGCGGGATTGAAGCGGTATAAGTGCCAGTAGCCACATTCCACAGCTTTCTTTTCCTGTATCTGAGCACCGGATAAGCCGCCTTTGATACCATGGTTGATACAAGGAGCATATGCGATGATGATGGACGGACCTTTGTGCTGTTCAGCTTCTCTGAATGCTTTTAAGGTCTGAGCCTGGTTAGCACCCATAGCAACCTGAGCAACATATACATAGCCGTAGCTCATTGCGGTCATACCTAAGTCTTTTTTCTTCACTTTTTTACCGGAAGCTGCGAACTGAGCAACTGCACCAATCGGGGTAGATTTGGAAGCCTGTCCACCGGTATTGGAGTAAACTTCGGTATCAAATACTAATACGTTGATATCTTTGCCGGAAGCTAACACGTGGTCTAAACCGCCGAAGCCGATATCGTATGCCCAACCGTCACCACCTAAGATCCACTGAGATCTCTTAATCAGGTCACGTTTGTTTTCTAAGATATATTTTTTGTTTTCGCAATCACAGTCACAAGCTTCTAAAGCAGCAACTAAAGCGTCAGACAATGCTCTGGTGTTTTCACCGTCGTCAAAGCCTTCTACCCAAGCGGTAGCAGCAGCTTTCACAGCTTCGTCTTTTGCATTTGCGATGACGTCTTTTACTTTTTCCAAGATTGCAGCTCTTGCAGTTTCACAAGCGGTATACATACCGAAACCGAATTCTGCGTTATCTTCAAATAAGGAGTTTGCCCAAGCAGGACCCTGGCCCTTCTGGTTGGTGGTGTAAGGCATAGCCGGAGCAGAACCAGCCCAGATGGAGGAACAACCAGTTGCGTTGGCAATCATCATTCTGTCACCATATAACTGAGTCATCAGTTTTGCATAGGGAGTTTCACCACAGCCTGCACAAGCACCGGAGAATTCCAGATAAGGAACTTCAAACTGAGAACCTTTTACGGTGTCTTTGTTCATGGGGTTTTTCTTTTCAGGCAGAGAGATTGCATAATCCCAGTTGGGAACTTCTACTGCAGTCTGAGTATCTAAGGGTTTCATAACCAGAGCTTTTTCTTTTGCAGGACAGGTCTTAGCACAAACGCCACAACCGGTACAGTCTAAGGTGGTTACCTGCATTCTGTACTGATAGCTGTCGTAGGGTTTTAAGCCCTGTTTGGTAACAAAGCCTTCCGGAGCGTCTGCTTTTTCTTCTGCAGTCAGTAAGAAGGGTCTGATTGCCGCATGAGGACAAACGTAGGAACACTGGTTACACTGGATACAGTTTTCGGGAATCCAACAAGGAACGTCAACTGCAATACCACGTTTTTCGTATTTGGAAGTACCCTGGGGGAAGGTACCGTCTTCGATGCCTTTGAATGCAGAAACGGGTAATTTGTCACCTTCCTGGTTGTTGATTACTTCCACAACATTTTTAACAAATGCAGGAGCATTGGATTCTTTGGTAGCATTTACTTCGTCAACTGCATTAGCCCATTCAGCAGGAACTACGATTTCTCTAACCTTCTGAACACCTGCGTCAACTGCAGCATTGTTCATGTTAACGATATCGTCACCTTTTTTACCGTAGGATTTTTTGATTGCTTCTTTCATATAGTTTACAGCATCGTTAATATCCATAACGTTTGCCAGTTTAAAGAAGCCAGCCTGCATGATGGTGTTGATTCTGCCGCCCAGACCGATTTCTTTTGCTAAAGAAACAGCGTCGATTACATAAAATTTAATCTTCTTCTGGGCTAAATGACGTTTTACGTTTGCAGGTAAGTTTGCCATGATTTCTTCATCGGTCCAGTGAGTGTTCAATAAGAAGGTACCGTTTTCTTTTACGTCTGCCAACATATCGTACTGGCTGATATAAGAAGCTTTATGACAAGCTAAGAAGTCTGCTTTTTTGATTAAATAAGTGGAACGGATGGGAGTATAACCGAATCTTAAGTGAGAAACGGTGATACCGCCGGATTTTTTAGAGTCGTAGGAGAAGTATGCCTGTGCATACATATCGGTATGGTCACCGATAATTTTGATGGAGTTTTTGTTTGCACCAACAGTACCGTCTGCACCTAAGCCCCAGAATTTACAGCTGATGGTTCCTTTGGGAGCAACATCCACGGGAGCTGCATCTGCCAGAGACAAATGGGTAACGTCATCGTTGATACCGATGGTGAAGTTGTTTTTGGGTTCTGCCTGGTTTAAGTTATCATAAACTGCAATAATCTGTTCCGGATAAGTGTCTTTAGAACCTAAACCGTATCTTCCGCCAACGATTACAGGTTTGTTTTCCACGCCGGTGTATGCAGCGCAAACATCCAGATATAAGGGTTCGCCCAGTGCACCGGGTTCTTTGGTTCTGTCTAATACAGCAATTTTCTTAACGGTTGCGGGAATTGCACCTAAGAAATGTTTTACGGAGAAAGGTCTGTAAAGACGAACTTTTAACATACCAACTTTTTCACCTTTAGCGGTTAAATAGTCGATAACTTCTTCAGCAGCATCACATACGGAACCCATAGCGATGATGATTCTTTCTGCATCAGCTGCACCGTAGTAGTTGAATAAGTCGTAGTTTCTGCCGGTTAATTTAGAAATTTCTTTCATATAGTTCTGGCAGATTTCGGGAACTGCATCATAGTAACCGTTACAAGCTTCTCTTGCCTGGAAGAAAATGTCGGGGTTCTGAGCGGTACCGCGAAGAACGGGAGCATCAGGATTCAAGCTTCTTGCTTTAAATTCTTTTACTGCTTCTAAATCGGTTAAGTTTTTCAGATCTTCGTAATCTAATACTTCGATTTTCTGAATTTCGTGAGAGGTTCTGAAACCATCGAAGAAGTGCAGGAACGGAACTCTGGATTTGATGGTGGTTAAGTGAGCAACACAACCTAAATCCATAACTTCCTGAACGCTGTTTGCAGCCAGCATTGCAAAACCGGTCTGACGGCAAGCCATAACGTCGGAATGGTCACCGAAAATGGATAATGCATGAGAAGCCAGTGCTCTTGCAGATACGTGGAATACGCAAGGCAGCAGTTCCCCTGCAATTTTATACATGTTGGGGATCATCAAAAGAAGACCCTGAGAAGCAGTGTAGGTGGTGGTTAAAGCACCTGCCTGCAAGGAACCGTGAACAGTACCTGCAGCACCTGCTTCAGACTGAAGTTCTACAACTTTTACTTCGTTTCCGAAAATGTTTTTCTGACCTTTTGCAGACCACTGGTCAACATTTTCTGCCATCGGGGAGGACGGGGTAATCGGGTAAATACCTGCAACTTCGGTAAACGCATAAGAGGCGTATGCCGCAGCCTGGTTACCGTCCATGGTCATCATTTTTTTTGCCATAGTGTAACTTGTCTCCTTTGTTCGTTTTTTGTAATCGATTCTCTTGCCTCTTTAGCAAGGGGATACAATAGCAAAAAATCTATTTGATATTTTTTTAACAATTCTGTACAGGTACCCATTGGCACCAACGCATATCATACCACTTTTCGACGAATTTGTCAATAGAAATCAGGATTTTTCCTTGGAAAAAAGTGAATCTTAATATAAGCTTCCGTAACCTGCCAGACTCACACATTCCTGCCCTGCTTCCGTTAGCATAAATTCTGCCATTTTTCTGGCGGGATGATCTTCGGGAGTGCCTGATCTCAGCACAATGTAGGTGTTGTTTGCTAAGGGATATGTGCCGTCAGCAATGGTTTCATCAGAGGGATAAACACCATCGATGGCTAAAAGCTTCAGCTGTGTCTTGGTATCGTAAAATAAATCCATATTGTTGAAATAATAGTAAATGCTGTAACCAAGCCCAAATCCGTTGGCATCCTGATGGGGAACAGCCATTACATCGGTTAAAATGTTGGACATTGTCGTGGAAATGGTTTCTGCCTGAATATCAGGATGAATGGGGTTGCCGTTTAAGAAATGTTTTTCCATTTGGGCATGGCTTCCCGAATCGTTGTTTCTGCAATAGGGATAGAGCTTGGCATCGGTTCCGCCCAGTTCTTTCCATGTTTCATAGCGGTTATTCACATAAATATCGGAAATCTGTTCCTTGGTAAGTCCCTCTACGGGATTTTCGGGATTGGTAAAGAAAATCATGGCATCGTAAGCAATGGGAATCAATTCCAATTCTACTCCCTTTTCTTCTGCCAATTCCAAAATATCGCTGGCAGGATATACGGATGCAAACAGCATATCCACTTCCCCATTGATTAACCGCTCATAGGAAGCATGACTCTTGGAATGCTTTCTCGGATGCTGAGGATGGGTGGTGCCATTCACAAATAATGCTCTGTAAACTTCTTCGGTGAAGGGATAGGTGGAGGTGGAACCGTCAATCACAGGCATTTGTTTATCAAAACCATACGCAATTGCCAAATCGGTAGCAAAAAGCTGACAGTTTTTTAAGGTGTTATCCAACATGTAGGCAATATCATAACGGGTTGCCGATTTCTGAGGATACAGCATTCTGTAAGGGTGGTCAGTAGTTTCTCCTTCGTAATCGGATACATAATTCACACCGATATATTCATAGGCATCCTTTGCCCAGTC
>JAZNNT010000110.1:0-12794 GCA_045580405.1 Clostridia bacterium | reverse complement strand
TGCTTTTTCGTATTCTTCTTTGGTGATACCGCAAATATCATAGCGAACCAACATACGAACCTTGGTAAGCTCCTTGATGTTTAAGTTTTCTCTTAAATCCTTGCAACAGGATTTGGCAGCAATATCAAATCCGTCCTTTTTTTCTGCATAAATTCTGAAAATTTCCATAACCTGACTCCTGCTAAATATCCTTTCTATTGTTCTTTTGCCACTTGATTCTTTAAACTTTGGAGGTATGCTTCCGCCGCGCCTCTGCGAATGGTGGTCACACCGGAGAAATCCTGATTCAAAGATTCCTCTAACATTTCAATTGCTTTTTCATATTCGCCTGTTTTTTCTAAAACACAGGCATAATTGTAATACGCTTCCGGAAAAGTGGGATTCTTATCGATTAAGCTATCGTAAATTTCTTTAGCTTTCCCGTAATCCCCTTTTTGGAAAAGGTATAATCCGTAATTATCGCAAATCACGGTATGATCCGGATTGTACCGGTAAGCTTCTTCGTTTGCCTTTTCGGCATACTCTGCATCTTCCGTGAGAATTGCCATATATCCATAAGTCGCATAGAAATTACTGTTTACATAGCCACTTTCTTTGATGGATTCTAAAATTTCTTTAGCTTCTATAATTTCCTTATTCTGCAAAGCGATAATTGCCATCATACATCTTGCCTGCCCTTTCACAGCGGGCTTCGCTTTGGAATCCATCAGCAAAAGATTCAGTATTTTTTTTGCCTCTCTCTCTTCACCAAATTTCAGTTCGGCATATGCCACCTGAATCCTTTGAGCAGGGGTTAACCCCTGTTGATAAGCTTTTCTGAGCTGCTCCATACCCGAGGTGGTATCCCCGGAGAGAACCTCACGCACACCCTTCCGATACGGAATGAGAGAACGTTTTTTGAACAAGTAAAATACAACAACGGCAAACAAAATATATCCGAGAAATTGCATCCTTTTTCATCCTTCCTGACGAAATATGATAATGTGGTTTAAAATTGGGCAGTGCGGGCCGTACTGGGGAACGGAAGCACATCACGGATGTTTGACATGCCGGTGATATACATAATCGCACGTTCAAAGCCTAAGCCATAGCCTGCGTGTTTGTTGGAACCGTATTTTCTTAAATCCAGATAGAAGCCATAGTCCTCTTCGTTTAAGCCCATTTCCTTCATACGTGCCAGAAGAACATCTAGTCTTTCTTCGCTCTGGCTGCCGCCGATAATTTCACCAACGCCGGGAACTAAGCAATCCATTGCAGCGACGGTTTTACCGTCATCATTCAAACGCATATAAAACGCTTTGATATCCTTGGGATAGTCAGTCACGAAAATAGGTTTTTTGAACACGGTTTCGGTCAAATAACGTTCGTGCTCAGTCTGCAAGTCGATCCCCCATTTTACGGGATACTCAAATTTTTCACCGCAATTTTCTAAAATTTCAACTGCTTCGGTGTAGGTTACTCTGCCGAAATCGGAGTTTGCAACGAAGTTCAGACGTTCTAAGAGGGTTTTATCCACGAAGTTATTGAAAAATTCCATTTCTTCGGGAGCATTTTCTAAAACGTAGCGGATAATGTATTTGAGCATTGCCTCCGCCAATTCCATATCGTCGTTTAAATCTGCAAAGGCAATTTCCGGTTCAATCATCCAAAATTCTGCTGCATGACGGCTGGTGTTGGAATTTTCTGCACGGAAGGTAGGACCGAAAGTATACACTTTTTTAAATGCCATTGCGTAAGTTTCCACGTTCAACTGTCCGGAAACGGTTAAGTTGGTGGATTTTCCGAAAAAGTCTTCGGAAAAATCTACTTTGCCGTCTTTCACGGGCAAATCGTTTAAATCCAAAGTGGTTACTCTAAACATTTCCCCTGCACCTTCGCAGTCACTACCGGTGATGATGGGAGTATGCACATACACAAAGCCGCGTTCGTTAAAGAACTGGTGAATTGCAAAGGCAACCATGGAACGAATGCGAAATACCGCAGAAAACAGATTGGAACGGGGACGCAAATGTGCAATCTGGCGAAGATATTCCACACTGTGGCGTTTTTTCTGCAAAGGATAATCGGGAGTGGAGGTTCCTTCAATGATGATTTCTTCTGCCTGAATTTCAAAAGGCTGTTTGGATTCGGGAGTTTCCAGAAGAACCCCTCTGACTCTTAAGGCTGCGCCGACATTCAATGCAGCAATTTCAGCATAGTTATCTAATTTGTCCTGACTGAACACAATCTGAATGTTCTTAAAAAATGTGCCGTCGTTTAGTTCGATAAAACCGAAAGCTTTGGAATCACGGATGGTTCTTACCCAACCGGTGACAAACACTTCCTGATTATCTAACGTTGTGTGTGTTTTGTAGAGTTCTTTGATTTCTGTGGTACGCATGGTCTTCCTCCATATCTATTCTTTTTTCATAACAAGATTCAGCCGGATTTGGTATATAATTATATCAATCCATAAAGTGATATTTTATTATAACATAATAAAATCGTAAAAGGAAGTCTTTTTTGCAATTTTTTTTAAATTTTTGCATAATTTTTTTGAATTTCTCCAAAATAAACAAAAAAGGGGGTATTTTTTATGGTTTTCAGTGCAAAATTGGACGAAAATATCGCCCGTTTTCAAGAAAAATTTCAAGGAAATTGTATGGTAGTTTTTCGTTATCTGGAAAATGCTGCCTGTCCTGACATCAGAGGAATGGCAATTTTCTCAGACGGGTTGGTCGGAGCCAGTTTGGTAAATGACTATGTGGTAAAACCGTTTGTGCGAAATTCGCTGATTTCCAAGCAAGAAAACAAAATCCTTTTTTTACGAAATAGTGTTTTTCAATCCAACGACGTTGTTCCCCTACAAGATGCAGCTGAACTAACCAAGCGTTTATTCTCAGGGGATGTGATTTTTTTCTTAGACGGATATGACACTCCGTTGGCCGTCAATGCCAGATTTCCTGCCACACGAACCGTATCTGAACCGGAAAATGAAAAGACCCTAAAAGGACCAAGAGAAGGCTTTTGTGAACTGATTCTTTTTAATACTGCTCTGATTATGAGAAGGCTTAAAAATGAGAATCTGAAGTTAGAAAGCTTCACCATGGGAAGCCAAACGAAAACCACAGTGATTATGGCATATATTGACGGCATCTGCCACCCACAGCTGATTCAAAAAATCAGGTCCCGTTTGCAGGATATTATCACCAACGGCTTAACAGATACCAACCAGCTCTCAGAAATGATAAAAGACAAGCCTTTTTCTCCTTTCAAAACCACAGGTTCCACTGAGCGTCCCGATGTGGTTTGTCATAAGCTGATGGAAGGCAGAATCGCCATTTTAGCAGACGGAACACCGCAGGTAATCACCCTACCTTTTTTATTTCATGAATACTTTTCCTCCACAGATGATTACAGCATAAATTTCTATTACGGCTCCATTTCCCGCTTGCTGCGTTATATCTCGTTTTTTATCGCTATTTTTTTGCCTGCAATCTATCTAGCATCGGTAAAATTTCAATTGGAAATTTTGCCTGAAAAACTGCTCTACAGTATCAGCAGCAGTCGGATGAATGTGCCTTTTTCTGCCACGATGGAATTGCTTATTTTCTTTCTGTTTTTTGAGATTTTAAGAGAGGCATCCACCCGAACTCCTTCCGTTATCGGGCAAACCTTAAGCATTGCAGGTGCTTTAATTTTAGGGCAGACCGCAGTGGAAGCTAATTTTATCTCAATCCCTGCCATTATTATCGTTGCAATCAGCGGACTTTGCACCAATGTGTTACCACAGATGCGAGGACCTTTAATCCTGATTCGGCTGATTGTGTTGATAGCGGCATCCTTTTTAGGGATTTACGGTGTTGTTCTGGGTGCCATTGCATTGCTGATTCATTTATCAGATATCACGGTTTCAGGAGAAAACTATCTGGAAGAAATGTTACCCAAAAAAGGAAACCTTATGGACATTTACATCCGTGGACCTTACCAGTTTTTAAGAGGAAAAAGCAAGGTGAAAAAATGAGAATACTAAAAATGTTTCTGATCTCTCTTTGGATGCTGACTTTGGGCATACAGACCGGCTGCACCCAACAGAATGAGCTTGGCACTTTATCAGTTGTGACCGGTTTTTTCCTTGAGAGTTCCCCACAGGGCTACAGCATTCTTGCCGACTGTCTGGAATTTTCAGGACAAGCTCAAAACAGCAATCCTCAGGCAAAAATAATTCGCACTACAGCCACAAATCTGAATGAATTATTTAAAAAACTGGAAACCCAATCACAAACACCTCTTTATTATTCCCGTGCTAAAGTTTTATTGATGAAAAATCCCGAAATAGAAGAATTAAAAGTGCTATTTGATATGAGGATACTTCCTGCAGATATCTTTGTATTAGAGACCGATTTACCAAAAGAAAAGTTTTTGCAAGCGGAAAATTCCTTTGCTGTGGAAATTGATGCACAAGTCAAAAAAACAGCGGATTCTCAAACTTTCAAATTATATCAATTAATCAAAAATCCAAGCAAAAGCATAGAAATTCCAAATGTTTTTGTTTCCGATAACGGATTTTATCTTCGCCCTCCAGAACATAGCGAACAGAAAGAAGGCGACCTATGAAATTAACAGAACAGCAGGGCTTTTCACTGATTCTGGCATTTTTGCTGGGCAATGTGTTATCAGGAATCGGTGGAGGTGGCGATAGCGCAAAAACAGGCTATCTTGCCGTTTTTTTAAGTCTCGGTTTATTTGTTTTATTTGCACTCTTTTTTCAGCAGTTTGCAAAAAGAAATAGTAGCATAAGCTTCTTTGGGGCAACACGTGAGCTGTTCGGAAAAGCGGGATATATTCTGTTTCTTGTTCTTTTAGTGATATACAGTTTTTTGGCATGTTTTTTAAGCGTTGTAAATTATATGGATTTTATCCGTTCGTCCACTGCAAACAACTTCCCTATCACAGTGGGAATATTCATTGTGCTGCTTCTAACAGTATATCTGTGCTTCAAAGGAATCAAAACAGTAGGTCGATATGCCCAGATTATTCTGCCCGTTGTGGTTGCATCAATCCTTTTGCTGTTGATTATGGGCATCAAAGAAATCCGGGAAATTACGATCCCGCTACCATCTTCCTTCTCACAGTTATTTGAGCAGGGATGGCAGGTTTTCTGTTCTCCATTTGCAGAGATTCTCTTTTTGTGGGTTTTACTTGACCATTTTCAACGTCCTGAAAAAATCGGTAAAATATCAATCAAAGCAGCCATATTTACTACCATTTTGTTTGCGCTGGTTTATCTGTTTAACGTGAACTTACTGGGGGTCGAACTTCTGCAGCAAACCAAGTTCCCCACCTATTTTGCAGCCTCCTTGGTAAAGGTGGGAGTTTTAGTGGAAAAGGCAGAATCGTTGATTACTCTCTCCTATTCCTTCTGTGATATCTTATATAGTGGAATTTGCTTACTGGTTAGCGTAAAAGGAGTCTGCAAACTGCTGGAAGAATTTAAAGTTTCTTCCAAAAACACAAAAAAAATAACAGCATTTTCAGCTGTTATTTTTATGTTTGTTTTGTATATCACAGGAATCATTCCATCGGATTTATCTCCATACTACCATATCATTTCTCTGATATTTGTACCCTTTACGGTAGGGATTCCGGTGTTATTAAGCATTCTCTCAAAACGAAAGATTCAGAACAAAAGCTCATGTTCCAAAAAGCTGTAATACTGACGTCCTGATACCACAACATGATCTCTGACGCGAATATCAACCGTGTTCAAAGCCCGGGTAATGAGCCGGGTGGTATCCATATCGGCACCGCTCGGTTCCAGGTTTCCGCTGGGATGGTTGTGCACTAAAACTACTTGCTTTGTTTTTGGAAATTTTAATGCATCTTCCACAATTTTTCTGGGTTCCACCGTAATTTCATTAATAGAACCTTCTGTGATTTTAGAATAAGAAATCACCTTATTATTGTTATTTAAATAAATGGCATAAAACACTTCATTACGGTGACCGGAAAGCAAACCGACTGCATAACTTCCAATCTCTTCAGTCGTCTTTAAAACCTCCATATGTTTCAGCTTTTCCTTTTCAAGCTCCCGCATAATGCATTGGACTAAGGTAATGAGTGCTGCAGTATTCTCTCCCACACCCGGAATCTTCTGCAATTCACCGGGACTTGCTTCAAAAACAGCAGAAAAATTGTTGCCGTAATAATTTAAAATGGTGTGTGCAAGTTCATTGGTATCCCGTCTTGGAATCGCATAAAAAGTTAAAAGCTCTAACAGTTCGTGTTGGCATAAATAATCAAACTGCGAAGAAAGCAATTTGGAACGAAGGCGTTTTCGATGTCCGTCATGATTGGATTTTAATGCTATTTTCTGTTTAGGCTCTGTCATACAGATTATTTCCATCCTTATCAATCACAACAGTTAACGACAAGTCTTCCACTTCCAGTCTGCGAAGTGCTTCTGCTCCCAAATCCTCATACGCAATGACTTCTGCCTTCTTAACGGATTTGGAAATCAACGCTCCTGCTCCGCCGATTGCACCGAAATAAACTCCTTGGTTTCGCTTCATTGCGTCAATAACATCCTGATTGCGAAGACCTTTGCCAATCATACCGAGCTGACCCTCATCTAACAAAATGGGGGCATATTTATCCATACGATAACTGGTAGTAGGTCCGCAGGAACCGATAACCTCACCAGGCTTCGGAGGCGTTGGTCCTGCATAATAAATAATCGCATCTTTGATATCAAGAGGCAACTGTTCCCCTCTTGCCAATGCTTCGGTTAGGCGTTTATGAGCAGCATCACGTGCTGTGTAAATCACGCCGGAGAGCAGAATCATATCCCCTGCTTTAAGATTTTTAATTTTTTCCACTTCTGAAGTGTGCAACTTAATTTCCATAGTATCACTTTCCTTAACGCTTATTTCTTAGGTAATAGAATTTCGGGAAGCTCAGTAGCATCCTCTAAAATATAGTCAACTCCCATGTTCTCAAAAAAAGTTCGGGCATCTTTGCCGTCAACACCGGTCAGCACAGCACAGAATTTACATCCTGCATCGTGAGCAGCAATCAAATCGCAAAGAGCATCTCCGACCACTAAAATATGGCTACGGTCTTTCGCCTGGTGCAAATCATCCAGAGTAAAGCCGGTACCGCAAGCTCCTTTTATAAACTGAAACGGATGGGGTTTTACCAGTTTTTCATCGGTATCAAATAATGATTCATACTGTTTTTGCCAATATAAAACATCATCGTAGCTTACGATTCTGTCTGCATCAAAATAATCGAAAACTCCCCAGTTTTTTAAGGGGCGCTCCAATTCCAGACGAGGACGTCCGCTTCCGATTCCCAATACATATCCGGCATCGTGAAGCGTTTTTAGTAAATTCTGTGTTTGAGAAAGCCCCAATAACGGTTCTTCTAAATCCACCAGACCTACGTTGCCTTTTTCCGTAAGTACGGGTTCCTGATATTGCCTAAAATATCCCTCGTCACCCAAATACCAATGCTGAAATTTCTTAACGATTTCATCATAAAATTCACCGCCCTTTTCGGCATAGCCTTCAGGGTAGTTAAAAATCTCTTCATATTCCTGCGCCAGCACTTCCAATAACTCAGGTGCTAAAATGTTCTTATCTGCCAAAAACTCAGGAACCATTTGAAAAATTTCATCATCTTCGATTCCTTCGCTCTTTAAAATATCGGTAGATAAAATCACGGCATAAGCCAAATCCCAGTTAGAATTTAAGCCCAAGGATTTTAAAGTTACCACAGTTTCCTGATAAGAAAACACAGTATCCATAATCGCATCTGCATTGTCATAACAAAATTCACTGTTTAATTCTAAATCCTCGTGAAAATATTCATACACGGTCAAAGCTGCCGCCTTCCAATAGGCTTGTTCGCCGGTAATAACACCGTCTAAATCAAACAGCACGGTGTGAAACTTCCCGGAATGCCCGTCGTCCATAATCGTTCTCCTTTTTTATTTTTTTTGCTATTGTTATTATTCAATTACAAAATCAATTTTTCCTGCAACGCCGGAGGTTAAGCCGATTCTTTTTTCATCACAGAATAAGGCTCTTTTTAAGCAGATACCAAATGCACGGTATATTGCTTCAAAAATGTGATGCATATTGGTGCCTTTTCTTAAGTTTATATGCAGGGTTGCCTGAGCACCCTGTGCCACACCTTCCAAAAATACAAATAAATCTTCTGTTGCAATTCCTTCAGTAGTTTCAGAAAGCTTTCCCGCATCGTTCTGGAAATGGAAGTAAGCACGGTCTTCAAAACTGATGGCAGCTTCTGCATAAGCTTCATCAATAATTCCAACGCCATCACCAAAACCGGTTACACCTGCTGCGGCATTTTCCGACACATAGGTTTTTAAGGCTTTCCCAAATGCAATTCCCAAATCCTCAAAAACTACATGGGATAACACAAAAGTATTTAACTTAACATCAGTTTCCACAGTGATTCCGGCACGGTATGCAGTGTGCTCAATCATATGGTTCAAAAACGGATATGGCGTGTTGATCTTCTTGCGGTAGTCGGGAGCTAACATCGAAAAATCACAAGCTACCCTCATATTAGATTCCGTTGTGGTGCGTGTTACGCTGACAGTAGTTTTCATAGGTTTTTCTTCCTTTCTGCATCTTCATAGAACATACATAAATCGTATTATAGCACATTACGAAATAAAAATCAAGTCCAAAATTATCAAGGAAGCATTTCCAGAAATTCTTCCTCTGTAATAATAGAAATTCCCAAATCCTGCGCTTTTTTCAGCTTGCTGCCTGCTTCCTCTCCTGCCAACACATAATCGGTCTTTTTAGAAACGGAAGAAGATACTTTCCCACCGTTATCTTCAATCATTTTGGATGCTTCACTACGGCTTAAATTGGGCAAGGTACCAGTCAGCACAAAGGTTTTATTTAAGAATATTTCAGAAACACTTTCGTCGGTGTATTCCATATTAACTCCCTGAATTTGAAGAGCATCAATCAGTTCTCGATTAGATTCCAAGGAGAAAAAATCCACCACGCTTTTACCGGAAATTTCACCAATTTCAAAAATTCCGGTAAAATCTTCCAGTTTTGCCTCCATAACAGCGGACATACTGCGAAAGTTTTTCGCTAAAATTTTGCCTGCTTTTTTGCCAATCTGACGGATGCCCAAAGCAAAAATCAAACGATCTAATCCATTTTGCTTGGATGCTTCAATGGCAGCAATCAAATTGTCGGCGGATTTTTGGCCCATTCGTTCTAAAGAGGCAATCTCCTCTCTGCGAAGGGTATAAATATCTGATACCTTTTCAATCAGATGATTTTCCAGCAGTAAATTTACAACCTGAGGTCCTAAGCCTTCAATGTCCATAGCATCCTTTGATGCAAAATGCACGATGTTTCTTAGGATCTGGGCAGGACACTCCACATTGGAGCAACGGATGGCAACCTCGTCCTCTACCCGAATGACTTTGGCGCCGCAAGCAGGACAGACCTCCGGCATGGGATAAATCTGCTCAGTGCCGTTTCGTTTCTCAGAAACAGATTCAATGACCTCCGGGATAATATCCCCTGCTTTTCTGACCCGTACCATGTCACCGATACGAATATCCTTATCACGGATATTGTCAAAATTATGAAGAGTGGCACGTCTGACGGTGGTACCTGCCAAACGGACCGGTTCCAGTTCTGCATTGGGAGTTAATACACCCGTTCTTCCTACTTGAATAAAAATATTTAACAGTTTGGTTTCTTTAATTTCTGCAGGATATTTATAGGCAATTGCCCACTTGGGAAATTTGGAGGTTTCTCCCATTCGGTTCCGGGCAGAAAAATCATCTATTTTTACCACCGCACCGTCAATATCAAAAGGCAGTTCTTCCCTCATATCTCCAAGTCTGGAAATTTCCGAAAAAGCATTTTCCATTTTGGAAAACAGATGATAATACGGACTTACCGGGAATCCCATTTCTTTCAAGAAATCAAGACTTTCACTATGAGAAGAAAATCTTTTTCCTTCACACAGCTGCAAATTAAATACAAAAATACTCAAATTACGCTCGGCTGTGATTTTGCTGTCTTTCTGACGAAGCGAACCTGCTGCAGCATTTCTGGGATTGGCAAAAGGTTTCTTTTCCAGAATCTCTTGCATAGCATTCAATTCTTCAAACACCGCTTTTTTCATATACACTTCCCCACGGACACAAAGATAGGGAATCTTTTCAGGTAACACTTTGGGAATCTCTTTAATTTCCATTAAATTGGCTGTTACGTCTTCCCCTACAACACCGTCTCCACGCGTTGCACCGCGAACAAATACACCGTTTTCATATTCTAAGGATACAGAAAGACCGTCAATTTTCAGTTCTACAGCGTACTTGTAATCTGCTTCTAAAACATTCTGTACACGCTGGTCAAATGCCTGCAGTTCCTCATAAGAAAACGCATCTTCCAAGCTTTGGAGCGGTACACGGTGTTCTACGGGACTAAACACCTCACTCGCCTTTCCTCCAACACGAACCGTGGGAGAATCGGCAGTGCGAAGATGAGGATTTTCATCTTCTAATGTTTCTAATTCCCGAAGCAACTTATCATAGGTAAAGTCGTCCACTACGGGACTATCTTCGTTATAGTAACAATCGGAATAGTAACGAAGAAGTTTTCGTAATTCCTCAATTCTTTCTTCCGCTTTCATGGATTTACACTCCTTACAGTCCCTGACTTAAGCTTTCATAGTTTACGAAAAAGTTATAATTCATCACAGGTCTTACCACAGCAGAATTGTTGATCTGTTGGCAGACATTACGGGAAAGCTCGCTGGTGTTGGCAGGCGGCAATAACATAACCGCCACAATAATAAAACATGCTACCACATAAGAAGCACCGCTCAAAAGCAGTCCGCCAATCCGGTTAAGCTGCCCGATTACCGGAACATGATTGATAAAAGAGGTCAGTTTTTTCAATACGAAAATACCAACTTTAATAAGAAGAATGATCAAAATAATACTTAAAATATTAAAAACGACCGTTGTAATACCCTCCGACATTTTGGTGCAAAGCATTTCAATATTCTCTGCCTGATATCTCATAAACAGCTCATGCTGATTGGTGTGTTGATTGACATACCCCTGCACCCATGCCAGAACACTCTGATTGACCAACGCAAATACAGGAGTCCCCATCAGAAAGGAAGAAACATAAGGATACAACAAGTATCCTCCGAACGCAGAAATAAAAATACCAACAAAACCTACCAGCGATCGTATAAAACCGGAACGGTATCCCACATAAAAGGCAATGATAAGCCCTAATACAAAAATAATATCAACCATGGTGATTCTCCTTCTCCATTGCCGTACCGGCTACAGGTTATTGCAAGGTCATCCGTTCCTGACCGATTAGTGCAACCCGATTCTGAAAATAAGTCGCATGCTGAATATCATAGTCGGTCACACCGGACTTCATAATTTTGCCCTGTTTTGTGACATTGAAAAATTCTTTCCGTTTAAATACTACGAATTTATCATCCTCAATATCCCCGATTCTTACAAAAGCATCCAACGAAAACTGAGCAGCTCTTCTGCCCTGAGTATCGTAAACTTCACAGCTATAAGTATCCACAGAGCTTCCTGCAAAACAAAGCAGCGCAGATCCGTCGGTAAAAAAGTCAAAGAATTTCAGTTCGCGGCCGGAAATATCAGTAATCAGGCTCAAGTCTCCATGATCGGTTAACAAATACAGTCCGTTGGCACAAAGCACTAAAGACTGGTTACCGCGATACGAAACAGAAGCCCCAACTCGGTTACCCACCACATGTCCTCTGACCGGTTCTGCAGTATCCATCCGGAAAAATAAAACCTTGGCGGTTACGCTGCCGTTGGAAACGTCATTGGTTAATACTGCCATTACATTGTTATCGGGATTGATAGTAGCATCCACCACATAACCGGTTCCGGAATACCAGGTGTATTTTTCGTTACCGTACTGGTCATATACTTTTACGGCTGCTTTACTGCCATCTTCCTTCACAATCATCACAAATTGTCCGTTCTGATTCATTCTGGCAAGCAAGATATCGCCGTTAAAGCTAAACGGTGCAATCATGCCGGATTCATCAAACAGCAATGCAGAAGTTCCTGCAATGTCATATACCAAAACAGTGCTTTGACTCTTTTCGTAGACAGGTTCTTTCATTGCCTTGATAAAAGGAGAAATGGCAGCATTCACTTCAGGTGCAACATCCTCTCCCTTGATATTTACCGTTTTCAATCCGTCTATTGTGGTCAGGTAATAACGGTCCTTAAAATAAGTACCGCTGATCTTGGTTGCCGGCGTGTAGTACACCGTCTGAGCCGGCGGATATATGGGAAAAACTTCAATATGATACAGATAGTTTACGCCCAAAAGAATCAAAAATACTGCTACTAAAATCCAAAACCATTTAGACTTTAACAGTGTTTTTTTCTTTTTCCTCTGCAATAATGGAGGAAATACTGACCAAAGGCGCCATGCCGATATACATGGTGGCAAACATATTCACGAAAAAATGGTCCGGCATGCCTTCTATATCCATAGCCGTTTCCATAATAATCGTCATCATGGGAAACATCAGAAACTGAATCAGGATGGCCTTATTCTTAAAGGTGTCCTTCATTTGTTTCCACAAAATTGCTAAAATATGATTTCTCATTTGTCAAATCCCTTCCCTGTTAATTCCATAAACACAGTTTCTAAGTTCGGCTCCGTGGAATGAATGGTCTCCAGCTCACCGGCTCTTAGAAGCTCTGCGATTTTTTCTCCGCTCTC
>JAZNNT010000109.1:0-12810 GCA_045580405.1 Clostridia bacterium | reverse complement strand
CGATAACCTGATTGGGTTTCGGTGTCGGGGATTTGGGTATGCTTACTGTTGGCAATTACAAAATAACCTTCTTCTTGTAGCTTTATGGCAATTTCTTTTCCGATTCCGCGACCGGCACCGGTTACCAATGCAATTTTTTTCATAGCGGAAAATCGCTCCGTTTCTTTTGGTACTTTGGGTAAAATTATACTGTAATCATACCATATTCCCCAAAAAATGTCAAGCAGGGGAAAGGAACAAGTTGACTGTCAGCATTGCCAAAAATATCACCAAAATATCCGCACATAACCCTAACAGCAAGGGGAGTTTTGTCTTTTTTACTTTGGTAACGGCAAAATAAACGGTTACGGTGTAAATAGTGGTTTCGGTGGAAGCACATATCACCGATGCCAACAGACCTTCGTAGCTGTCTGCACCGAATTTGTTTAAAATATCCGATAACAGCACCATTGCGCCGCTTCCGGAAATGGGGCGCACTAAAATCAATTCACCGATTCCTTCGGGAATCCTCAGGAAATGAAACAGAGGAGAAAGCAGAGACAAAAAGAAAGCCAATGCTCCCGATTCCCGAAACACCGCAATCGACACCATAATGGCTAGAATGTTGGGTGTGATTTTCACAATTGCAGAAAATCCGTTTTTGGCACCTTGGGTAAATGCAGAAAGACTGTCTCTTTTTTTCAAAAAGGAGATCAAAAACAGTGTCGCAAAAAACAGAGGAAGCATTCCGTCAGAAAGAAGAGCGATCATAACTGTGTTCTCCTTTCCTTGTAAGAAAGTGCCAAACGGCAAAGCACAAGAGCGCCGAGCAATCCTAAAATTCCTGTTATCAAAACAGGAATTACCACGGAGGACGGAGACTTCGAGCCTGCCATTGCCCGAAGACCGATGACTGTGGTGGGAATCAGTTGCACCGAGCAGGTATTAAACAGAATAAAACGGCACATATCAGGAGTGGGGAAATCATTTTTTGCCTCTTGATTTAATTCTTCCATGGCGGCAAGTCCCGAGGGAGTAGCTGCATTGCCGATGCCTAACATATTTGCTGAAATGTTTAAAGACATCAGTCTTTTTGCCTTTTCATTTTTGGTATGAAATAATCGATTTAGCACAGGAGAAAGTAACTTAGACAACACTTTGGTCAATCCGATTTCTTCTCCTATCTGAATCATTCCCGAAAAAAAGGCAGTCAGAAACAAAAGCTTTAATACAAAGCTTCCGCAGTTGGCGGTAGCAGTAGAAATAATGGTGCCAAGCTCACCTAAGTTTTGGTTGATTGCCAAAAACACGATTCCCATGATCCAAAAAAACGAAATCACATATCCCATAAAAAATCACCGAAGCTTCCTTTCTCTTCATTCTATGAAAGATCACTTCGGTGATATGTTTTTTTAAGTTTTTTTGTATTCTTTAATGTTCTGCAGTCGTTCTCTCTTGAGACTATTTTCCGATACAGAAATTTTTAAAGATATTGTCGATCACTTCATCGTTCACGGTGGTGCCTGTAATTTCGCCCAAATAGGATGCTGCGTCCTCCAAATCAATGGAGCAGATGTCTGCTTCCAGATTCATTTTGAGGGTGGAAATTGCCCGTTGAAGACTTTCCTCTGCCATTAAAAGTGCCTGATAATGCCGTTCGGAGAACAGGGTTTCTTCCGATTCGGACTGTTCCAGCCTTTTTTCAATATCCTCACGGATACCGTCTAACAGGTCTGCTACACCATCATTATTTTTAGCACTGATGCAGAATATCTTTTTATCCAAATCATTCGGAATTTCAGGCTTGTTTAAATCAGTTTTATTGTAAATCACTACCGTATGCGAAGGGAGACTTTTGATATAATCGGTTTCTTCTTGATCCGCTTTCTTGGTGGCATCCAGAAGATACAGAATGTAATCTACCTGCTCAATGTATTGATAAGATTTTAAAATTCCTGCCTGTTCCACAACGTCAGAGCTTTCCCGAAGACCTGCGGTATCCGCAATGTTCATTACATAACCGCCAATATCGATTCGTTCGGTAATCACGTCACGGGTGGTTCCTTCAATATCGGTAACAATGGCGCGGTCCTCGTCTAAAATGGCGTTTAACAGTGAGGATTTTCCCACGTTGGGCTTGCCGCAGATGGCTGCAGTAAAGCCGTCTTTTAAGATTTTTCCTTTATCGTAGCTGGTTAAAAGAGCGCTTACGTCTTTTAAGATGCTTTCCAGTCGTGATAAAATCACATCATTGTGATTTCCACCAGTTTCGTCAGGGAAGTCGTTGCCGGCTAAAATATTCATAATTTCCGTCATAATGCGGCTGCGTAATCCGTCAATTTTATGACGGAGCTTTCCGTCTAAATTTTCCTGTGCCATCAAAAGGGCAGACTTGGTTTCGGCACCGATGGCGTCAATCACGGCTTCTGCTTGCGTCAAATCCATTTTTCCGTTTAAAAAGGCACGTTTGGTAAATTCGCCTTTTTCCGCAAGGCGGGCACCGTTTTTTAGTAATTCCCGCATGACACATTCGGTAACGGTTTTTCCGCCGTGGCAATAAAACTCCACGGTATTCTCTCCCGTGTAGGACTTGGGAGCCAGCATTTTCACCGCCAGACAGTCATCTAAGATATTGCCGTCTACATCACGGATTTTGCCGTATACTAAGCTTCTGTCAGCAGCGTTTTGTAGTTTGCCGCCAAACAAGGCATCCCCAATTTCAACGGCTTTTTCTCCGCTTAAACGAATCACGGATACAGCACTTTGTATATTTTTGGTTGCAGGAGCTGCAATGGTATCGTAAAACATCCGGAAAACTCCTTTAGTTCTTAGAATTTAACATTCTCATTATAGCATATTTCAAAAAAATGTCAATAAAAAAAGACGTATCATAATAAATGATACGTCTTTTTGATGGTTATAAAACCTGACTTTTGCCAACGGCTTTGATGTCCTCGGAAATTTTTTCCAAGGTGAGTGAAATCTTTTCCAGTCGTTCAGACTGACTGTCCACAATAGACATCAGCCGCTCCTCACGTTCTTTGGATTCTTTCTGATAAGTGAAAAACAACCAGATGAATAACGCAGCAAAAACACCTTGTCCCATTACCATTTCCATTAATGCTTGTATGTCCATATGTTACTCCTTTTTGTAGCTATCGAGTATTTTTTGATACAACTCATTTCGGTAAGGATGCTGGTCCAGTAACAAAAAAACCGCTTCAGGGTCGGATAGCTGCCATTTTTCAGAGAGCTTCTTTTTCACAGACAGCAGTTCATCTTGAATTGCAATGCCTAAAAATCCAAAGATTCCCATGGCGATGGCAGATGCAAATTCCTCCGGTTTAGTCTTTAACAGATTCGCATCTGTCGGATGATCTAAAAAAGCGGTTTCCACCAAAATAGCAGGGCATATGGTTTCTCTTAACACCAGAAGATTTGCCTCCTTAACTCCACGGGAGCGGAGATTCAGTTTTTTGGTCATTTCCGACAGTACGGATTCAGCCAGTCCTTCCGCCTGACCGCCTTTTTTCAGCACCAGCACCTCTGTTCCGGTTCCGCCACCTGCGTTGCAATGGATGGAAACAAAATAATCGCATGCTGTCCGGTTGGAAATCTCTGCTCGTTTTTTTAAGCTGCTGTTTACGGATGTGCCTAAGTTTTGAGTAGCGGATTCTCTGGTGAACACAGTTTTAATTTGGTGTGCATTCAGAATTTCCGAAAGCTTTTCTGCAATCTGAAAGGTAATATTCTGTTCTTTTAGGTTGTTTGCCACGGCACCGGTGTCCCAGCCTGAATAATTGTGACCTGCGTCAATGCAGATTTTCATAAAAAACACCTCGTTTTGAATGGTACAATGAAAGAGCGACCTTTTTTCTGTCCCGCGTCATTATGATGCAAAAAAGGGGAAAAGTCAAGTTTATTCCCATGATTTGGTTGAATCTCGATGTTTTTATAAAAATTGGAAATAAAGGTTGCAATTTTTGTGAGATAATGTTATAATATAGTGTGATATTTTGTAAACGAAATCAGGGAGGACGTACCGTGTTTGAAAAAGTAGACGTACTTGGCGCAAAGATTTCCAATGCAACGATTTGCCAAATTGTTGCAAAAATCATTTCCCGCATCAAAAACGGGGAAAACACAGTGGTATATACCCCTAATTCCGAAATTATTGAGCAGTTTCGCAAAGACCCCGCTTTACTGGAGCTGTTAAACTCTGCCGATATTTTAACGGCCGACGGTATCGGCGTGGTAAAAGGAGCCAAGATGCTTGGTACTCCGTTAAAAGAACGTGCCGCAGGATATGATATTGCCTGCAAGCTGTTGGAGGAAGGCGCCAAAGAGGGAATTTCTTTCTATTTGTTTGGCTCCCGTGAAGAAGTGTGTGCCAAAGCAAAGGAAAATCTTTTGCAAAAATATCCCGGTATTCAGATTGTTGGCACACAGAACGGATTTTTTAAAGAGCCTGTGGGCGAAAAAATTGCTGAAGCTAAGCCTCAGGTGGTGTTTGTTTGCTTAGGGGCTAAAAAACAGGAGCAATGGATTCATGATAATAAGCATTTATTCCGGGGAACCGCATTTTTAGGCATCGGCGGAAGCATGGATGTGTTTGCCGGTGTTGTGAAACGGGCACCGGATTTCTTTATTAAATTGCATCTGGAATGGTTTTATCGCTTGTGCAAGCAACCCAGTCGGTTTATCAGAATGCTGGCATTACCCAGATTCCTATGGCAGATTGTTTTAGAAAAACGCAGACGGAAACGTCTTTTAAAAGAAAATAAACAAAAAGGAGCGTAACAAAACATGTTAAAAGTAATTTTAATTTCTCACACTCCCAATCCTGAAAAAGTGGTAGCTGCTGCTGCTAAAATGTGTTATTCCAACAGTGGTGCAGAAAACATCTTAGATAAATTAGACGACGAAAAAACTGCCAAATTTTTAGAGCATTTAACAGCAATGGGGCACGAAAGTCCTTTAGAACATATTACCTTTACCTTTGCCGTGGAGGGGGTCAGCCGTGCGTTGCTGGCACAGCTCACCCGTCACAGAATGGCATCTTACAGCGTAAAATCTCAGCGTTATGTGGAGGAAGCAGATTTTGAATATATTACTCCTCCTGAGATTTCGGATAATCCCGATGCGAACGCACTTTATGAGGAAACGATGGCGAAAATCGGTGATGCCTACGAACAGCTTACTAAAGTGCTTTATCAGAAACATGTGCAGACGATGGATGAAAAGGCTGCCAAGAAAAAAGCTATTGAGGATGCACGGTTTGTGCTTCCAAATGCTTGTGAAACCAAGCTGATTATGACCTTTAATGCAAGAAGCCTATTAAACTTCTTTCAGCTTCGCTGCTGTAACCGTGCGCAATGGGAAATCCAGGCATTGGCAGATGCAATCTTATGGAAAGTACGGGAAGTGGCGCCGATTATTTTTTCACACGCAGGTCCCAAATGTGTGAACGGAGCCTGTCCAGAAGGTAGTATGAGCTGCGGCAAACGTGCTGAAATGCAGCAGCGTTACCGTATGAAATAAAAAGGAGAAGACTTCATGGAGCTTTTAATAGCCCTGTTTTTTGGTGTTGTGCAGGGGGTTACTGAGTTTCTGCCTATTTCGGGTGGCGGTCACCTTGCTATGATACAAAATTTTAATCAGACATTGTTTGGCGTGGAGCTGTTTTCACCTACGCTGACCTTTGATATCTTGCTCCGCTTAGGAGCATTGTTAGCGATTATCTTTGTGTTTTTTTCCGATATCAAACGGTTGTGGAAGGAATTGGCTTTGTGTGTGAAGGAGATTTTTCAAAAACGGTTTTCCATACATACCAATCGTCCGTACCGACAGCTTTTATATATGCTGACGGTGACGATGCTGTTTCTGATTCCCGCCGTATTCGTAATGGACTATCTGGAAAGCAACCTATCGAAGTTAACTGTGATTGCATTTACACTGATGCTTACAGGGGTTGTAAACATTTTAATTGATACCGTTGATGCCAGAAGAATCAGAAAAGCTATGAGCCATGCATCGGATGAAGCAGGAGAAGTTGTTTCGTCATCAACCGAAAACAGAAATCCTTCTGCTGTTCCTGTTGCAGATGCAAACAATCCTAAGCAGTTTCTTCGGCAGGGGGCTGTGGTTGGTATTTTTCAGCTGATATCGGTGATTCCGGGGATTTCCCGATGTGCTTTGACAGTGATGGGCGGCCTGATAGCAGGGTTTCGGAAAGACTTTGCAGTAAAGTATGCGTTCCTTTCTGCCATCCCGGTGCTTACTGTCAAAATTTTATTGCAAACTGTAACCGTATTGCAGGATGGGATTCGGATGAATTGGATTCCGTATCTTTTCGGGATGGTTGCTGCTTTTATCAGTGGAGTCCTGTCCATTGCACTGATGCGAAAAGCAATTCGTAAGAACTGGTGCAAACGGTTTGGCATTTACTGTTTCTTCATCGGAATTATTATTTTGATGATTCAACTCAGAGGATAGAAAGGATAAATTCTCATGGCCATTAAGAAAAAAAAGACATCCCGCTCTGCAAAACGGGTTTCCAGAATTGCACCGCAGAAAAAAGATAAGAAAATCAAACTGGATCCTCAGGTTTCCTTTGTGATTAAGCTGTTATGCGGGATTGCATTGTTGATTTATATGTTCCTAAGTGTATACACCGATCTGGCAGGGGGACTTGGTTCCTTTTTCAGATGGCTTTTATGTGCACTGTTTGGAGAAGGTGCATTTTATATTCCCTTAATCACCGTTTATGCAGTGGTGATGAGTTGCATCTATATGAAAACCGGTGACGGGTTGGGTAAAATCATTACTGCAATCGTCTTGATGCCTGTGGTTGCAATGGGATTACATGTGTTGTGCGGATGCCAGGTTTCCAGTTTGTCTCTCGGAAACTGGGGAAATATTACTGCGGAAGCGCAGCTTGGATTGAACGGCGGTCTGTTCGGTACCTATCTTGGTGCAATGGTTCGCGGTTTGTTAGGCGAATGGGGTGCTGTTATCTTTGTGATTTTAGCAATGCTATTCTGCCTTTTTGTAATGTTTAACGAAATCGTAGCTGCCGGATTTTCCAAACTCTTCACCTGGCTCGGAAAAAAACTGCGTCAGGAAAAGACCTCTAAGGTGTTCCGTGTGCCCGGTGTTAAAGCAGATAAAGTCCGTTCTGAAGATGTGATTCAGAAAGAAATTCAAAAAACCACGCTGGATGTTCCCATTACTATGGAGGTATCTGAGCATGCAGACGTGATTATTGAAAAATTTGCATCACCGGAAGACCGGATGAAAGATCCGGAAATCATTTCCGAACCTGTGGCAGCTGCCGAAGCTAACCGCAAACCCGCCTTAAGCAGTCAGGAAATTGAAACCGTCGCGCAGGAACTTAACGAAGCAAAAGAGCAAGAAGTGAAAGAATATATCTACCCTTCCTTGGATTTCCTCAATAAGGGGACGAACCGTCCTACCGGCTTATCCAAGGAAGAGCTGAACGAGAATGCACTTCGTCTGGTATCCACGATGCGAGAGTTTGGCGTGGAAGCAGAAGTGGTCAGTGTGCAGGAGGGACCTTCTGTTACCCGATATGAAATTCGTCCCCAGGTAGGTGTTAAAATTTCCAAAATTATGGGATTAAGCGAAGATATTGCCCTTCGTATGGCTGCCAAGGGCATTCGTATTGCACCTGTTCCCGGAAAAACTGTTATCGGAGTAGAAATTGCCAACCAGAAGGTAATGCCCGTTTTTGTGCGGGATGTGATTGCGTCTCCCGAATTTATGGAGCATAAATCCAAAGTGTCTTTTGCAGTTGGGAAAGATATTGCCGGAACCACCGTGGTGGGAGATATTGCAAAAATGCCGCATTGTCTGATTGCCGGGGCAACCGGCTCCGGTAAGAGTGTGTGCATTAACTCTCTGATTACCTCCATTTTATATAAGGCGAGTCCGGAAGAGGTCAAAATGATTATGATTGACCCCAAGGTGGTGGAATTATCTGTTTATAACGGCATTCCTCATCTTCTGATTCCTGTTGTAACGGATCCCAGGAAAGCGGCAGGTGCTTTAAATTGGGCGGTTATGGAAATGCTTAACCGCTATAATCTGTTTGAAAAAGCCAATGTCCGTGACCTGGACAGCTACAATGAGCATCAGGTGGCTAACGGAGAAAATCCCTTGCCCAAAATCGTGATTATTGTGGACGAGCTTGCCGATTTAATGATGGCATCTCCCAAGGAAGTGGAAGAATATATCTGCCGTTTGGCACAGCTTGCCAGAGCAGCAGGAATGCATTTGATTATTGCAACTCAGCGTCCTTCTGTGGATGTTATTACCGGTCTTATTAAGGCGAATATGCCTTCCCGTATTGCCTTTGCGGTGTCTTCTCAGATCGACTCCAGAACCATTTTAGATATGGGTGGTGCGGAAAAGCTTTTGGGCAAAGGGGACATGTTGTATGCGCCGATCGGAGAGTCTAAGCCTATCCGTGTGCAGGGTGCTTTAATCACCGATAAAGAAGTAGAGCAAATTGTTGATTTCTTAAAACAGAACACCGAAGTTTCTTATGATGACGACGTAATCTCCCATATTGAAACTGCAGGCACCAAAGACGGACCTTCTTCTGTTAGTGACAGCGGCGATGCAGACCAAATGCTTCCCGATTGCATTGAATTTGTGGTAGAATTGGGAGAAGCCTCTGTTTCCAAACTGCAGCGTCGGTTCAAGCTGGGATATTCCAGAGCCGCACGAATTGTGGATCAAATGGAAGAACGTGGCATTGTGGGACCTTCTGAAGGCAGCAAGCCCAGACAGGTTCTGATGACTAAGGAACAGTATTACGAAATGAAATTAAATGAAGGAATTTAATTCCCGAAAGGAACAGCTTTGAAATATCCTTTTTATTTTGACGGTGCATTCGGCACCTATTATGCTGAACTGTATAAGACCAATGAACCCTGCGAATTTGCCAATATGAATTACCCTGAACGGGTGGCACAGATTCACAGGGAGTATATTCGTGCGGGCGTTGATGCTATCAAAACCAACACCTTCGGAGTAAATCTTTCGTTAACCGATGAAGAAACCGTTGTCTCTCTCTTACAAAAAGGCTATCAGATTGCCAGCGAGAGTGTGCAGGGAACAGAAGTGGCAGTTTTTTGTGATATCGGTTATATTGACGGGGAAGAAAGTGAGACGGAATACAAGCGAAATGTAGATGTATTTCTTTCTTTAGGTGCAAAAAACTTTTTATTTGAAACGCTGCAGGAATACGGTTCTTTGGGAAGGGTAATTTCCTACCTGAAAGAGAGAGAGCCCTCTGCAACCGTTTTGGTATCCTTCAGTGTTTCTCAGGACGGCTATACCAAAAAAGGTTATCATTATAAAAGCCTTTTAAAAGAAGCGGCAAAAGATGCCGATATTGTGGGTCTGAACTGCCAGTGCGGTCCCGCCCATCTTTACCGTTTGATTAGTCAGCTCACTTTAACGGATTATCCGTCTTTTTCTGCAATGCCAAATGCAGGGTATCCGCAGTCGGTGAACGGACGAACGGTTTATTCCAATAATATTTCTTATTACAGTGAAAAGCTGCTGGCCATTGCATCCTTGGGAGTTCCTGTACTGGGCGGTTGCTGCGGTACCACACCGGCTCATTTAGAGGCAGTGATTGGTGGCGTGATACCTGTTGCCGAAGAGGTTACCGTTTTGGAACAGTCGAAAAAAACGGCGCAGAAGAACAGCTTTTTGGAGCATTTTAAGCGTGGAGAAAAGGTGCTTGCAGTAGAGATTGATCCTCCCGTGGATACGGATGCTTCATTTTTGGACTTAGCGGCTCGACAAATGAAGCAGGCAGGTGCCCATGTGATTACCGTAGCAGATTCACCGTTAGCGCGTACCCGTGCGGACAGTCTGATGCTTGCGGCAAAAATCAAGCGTGAAATTGGCATTGATGTGCTTCCGCACTTATGTTGCCGTGACAAAAACTCCATTGCTATCAGAGGTTCTCTGATTGGTGCCAATATTGAGCAGGTCAACAATGTGCTCGTCGTGACCGGAGACCCGATTTCCCGTAGTGACGGCGGTGTTTTTCAGTTTAATTCCTATACACTGATGAATCTGATTTCTAATTTGAATCAAGAAATTTTTCCTGAAAATCCTTATACAATATGCGGTGCATTAAATATCAATGCCCTGCATTTTGAAGCGGAGCTTGCCCGTGCAAAAACCAAACTGTCATCCGGTGCAAAAGTGCTTTTGACACAGCCAATTTTTTCCCGTCAGGCAGTAGAGAATTTTCATCTTGCCAAACAGGAACTGGATTGTTATCTTCTGGCAGGTATTCTTCCCATTGCCGGTTGGAAAAACGCTCTCTTTTTAAATAATGAAGTGTCAGGCATAGAAATTCCGATGGAGTTTATTGAAAAACTAAAAGAAATGCCTGCCAACGAGGTTTTGAAGTCAGTAATTGACTACAGTATGAATATCGTGCGTCAGGTTTATGATGTTGCAGACGGTTTTTATATTATGACACCTCTTCGGAAAACTGATTTGGTGGCAAGCTTACTGTCTCAGATAAAAGCTTTGAAAGAAGGGTTTTAGAAACATGTTAATTATTTCCGAAAAATTAAATAGCTCCATTCCTTCAGTGTTGGAAGCATTTCAGCAGAAGAACGATGAGCTTCTTATTGAACTCATCAAAAAACAGGAGGGTGCCGGAGCAACCTATATTGATATCAATACAGCTGTGCTGCAGGATGCAGAGCTGGAAACTATGCTTTATGCCATTGAACTGGTAAAAAAGCACTCGAAAATGGGCATTATGATTGATACCCCCAATGTGTCTGTAGTGCATCAGGCAGTGGAGGCATGTGAGGGCAGAAGTATTATTATCAACTCTGTTACTGTATCAGAGCGGATTGACGAGCTGATGGATTTGCTGAAAGAACGCCAAGATATTATGGTGGTAGGCTTACCGATTCCGAAAGAGGGAATCCCTCACACTGCTGCGGAACGTGTCCGTTATGCCGGAGAAATCATTGAAAAATTCCGTGTCAATGGGGTTTCGGAGGACCGTATTTTGATTGATGTTTTGGTAGAAGCTCTGGCTGTGGGGGATAACAATGCTGTGCTTTGCTTAGAAACACTTCGTCTGCTAAAAGAAACCTATCCCCAAGTAAAAACCACCGGCGGATTTTCCAATATTTCCTTTGGACTTCCCAAGCGGATGGTTTTAAACACCGCTTTTCTGGCGATGGCAATGTATCAGGGGTTAGACAGTGCCATTATGGACCCGGCGCCCGATGGTATGCGAAAAAGTTATCGTGCCATTCATGCATTGTTGGGTAACGATGAATACTGCATGGATTATATTGATGAAATCCGTGGTACTTTAGAATAAAGATGAAAACCCGTTTTCAGATTTGAAGGCGGGTTTTTTCGGTTTTTGGCAAGAAAATAATAGGGAAACTGAAAAAACAAAAAAATTACAAAAAATTTTAAAAAAAAGGTTGACAATTCCTTTTTGTGGTGATATAATAGCAAAGGTTCAGAAATTTAAAATATTTAGCGGGATTGTGTAAGGGTAGCACGACAGACTCTGACTCTGTTTGTGAGGGTTCGAATCCTTCTCCCGCTGCCAGAGAAAGCGGCTTGCCCAAGGCAAGTCGCTTTTCCAATGATTTCTTATATTTTAGTAGTTTTAGTAAACGGATGAAAGGATGTATGAGAAAATGAATATTTTGTTATCTGTTTCTGTGGCACTTTTGGTAGGTCTTCTGATGACCAGAGCATTTAAACCTTTAAAATTACCGTCTGTTACCGCATACTTAATTGCAGGGATTTTAATCGGTCCTTACTGCATCGGCCAGCTGGGTATAGACGGATTCGGCTTTCCCAATCACGAAGCTGTGGAGCTGTTAGGATTGGTTTCCAAAGTTGCGCTTGGCTTTATCGCCTTCTCCATTGGGAATGAATTTCGTGTCAGCGAATTGAAACATACCGGAAAGCAGGCACTTGTGATTGGTGTTGTGCAGGCATTGGTTGCAGCATTACTGGTTGATGTGGCACTATATATCCTGCATCTGATGATGCCTGATAAACTGTCTGTTGAGCAGGCAATTACCTTGGGTGCGATTGCAACGGCAACCGCTCCTGCGGCAACCTTGATGGTTGTGCGTCAGTATAAGGCGAAAGGGCCTCTGACCAATTTACTTTTACCGATTGTTGCATTAGATGACGCTGTTGGTTTAATCATATTTGCAGTGTCCTTCGGAATTGCAAAAAGTATGATGGTTGGCCAGCTTGATTTTATGGCGATTATCATCCAGCCTCTTTTAGAAATCATTCTTTCTTTAGGTTTGGGTGCAGTGATGGGCTGGATTCTGACACAGATGGAAAAAATGTTCAACTCTAACACCAACCGTCTGAATATGACCATTACTTTTGTATTTTTAACCGTTGCAATCTCTATGCTTGATTTTCACATCGGTCAGTTACATATTGCCTTCTCCTCCTTGCTGGTATGCATGATGATGGGGACTGTGTTCTGCAATATCTGTCCTTTATCCCATGATTTGATGGAAAAAACAGACAAATGGACTTCTCCGTTGTTTGCACTCTTCTTTGTAATCAGCGGTGCAGAATTGGAGTTAGGTGTGTTTACTGACTGGGCAATTGTTGTAGTCGGTGTGGTATACATTGTGTTCCGTTGCCTCGGTAAATACGTTGGTGCATACATCAGCGCCAAGGGAACCAAGTGTTCCCCTGAAATTCAGAAATACCTGGGAATCACCCTGTTTCCGCAGGCAGGCGTTGCACTGGGAATGTGTGCTA
>JAZNNT010000108.1:0-5186 GCA_045580405.1 Clostridia bacterium | reverse complement strand
GCAACCTTCTATGTAAGGGTGTTAAAACTCCTCGGTGTGAACAATTTAATTCTCACCAACGCTGCAGGGGGCATTAACCCTCATTTCCATCCGGGAGATTTGGTGGTTATTTCCGACCATATCAAACTGGGACTGCAGAGTCCTTTGTTTGGTCCCAATGAGGATTCCTTCGGTCCCCGTTTTCACGATATGTCTTGTGCATATTCCAAAGAATTACGGGAGCATTGCGAAGAGGTGTTTCAAAAGCTTGGTATTACCTATCAGACCGGTGTTTATGCCATGATGGGAGGACCCCAGTTTGAAACTCCGGCGGAAATCCGTGCATTAGGCATTTTAGGTGCTGATATGGTGGGGATGTCTACCGTGCCGGAAGTCATTGTTGCCAATCATTGCGGCATGAAGGTTTTGGGAATTTCTTTGATTTCCAATCTTGCGGCAGGTATTTCTAAAGCACCTCTTTCTCACGAGGAAGTGATGGAGGAGGGCAGACGTGCCACCGAAACTTTTTGGAAGGTGCTAACGGAACTTATGCACCTGATATCAGAACAATAAAGGAAAAGAATTATGAATGAATTAGTTGTAAGCGGTCAGAAAAAAATTGCATGGGCAAAACGGTTTATGCCCGTGCTCACAGAAATTGAAAAGGATTTTGTGCAAAAGCAGACGTTTTCCGGACTCAAAATCACGGTTTGTATCCATCTGGAAGCGAAAACTGCCTGTTTTGTAAAAATGCTGAAAAATGCAGGTGCGTGTGTTACCGCAACAGGTTGCAATCCTTTGTCCACCCAGGATGATGTGTGTGAAGCACTTCGTGCGGATGGTATCCGTGTTTGTGCAAAACACGGGGTTTCTATGGAGGAATATCAGCGCCATTTGGAAGAATCCTTATCCGACGGTCCCGACTTGATTTTAGATGACGGCGGTGATTTAACCGACATTATTCACCATAAAATGCCTCATCTTGCCGATAAACTGATTGGAGGAACCGAGGAAACCACCACCGGGGTAAACCGCTTAAAAAACTTAGCGCAAAAAAACGAAATTAAATATCCCATTATTGCAGCAAATGATGCAATGATGAAATTTTTATTTGATAACCGCTATGGTACCGGTCAGTCTGTCTGGGACGGTATCAACCGTACAACCAACCTGGTAGTGGCAGGAAAAACCGTTGTGATCGCAGGCTACGGCTGGTGCGGACGGGGTGCAGCCCTTCGTGCAAAAGGCTTAGGCGCAAAAGTGATTATCACCGAGATTGACGAAATTAAAGCCATTGAAGCGGTAATGGACGGTCATACCGTAATGAAAATGGATGAAGCCGCAAAATTGGGTGACATTTTTGTGACCTTGACCGGTTGTAAGGATGTTATCACCAAACAGCATTTCCAGGTGATGAAAAACGGTGCCGTGTTAGCCAATGCGGGGCATTTTGATGTGGAAATCAATAAAGATGATTTGTTATCTCTGAGCGTTTCCCACGAAGAAACCCGTCAGAACATTGAAACTTACACGTTAACAAACGGAAACGAAATTCATTTGTTGGCAGAAGGCAGACTGGTGAATTTAGCAGCAGGGGACGGACATCCTGCTGAAATTATGGATATGAGTTTTTCCGTGCAGGCTTTGGCATTACAGTTCTTAAAAGAGCATAAAGATGAACTGATGCCCGGTATGCATTATCTGCCCGAAGAAATCAATCGTAAAATTGCAACCATTAAGTTGCAGGCTCTGGGTGCAACTCTGGATGAGTTAACACCGGAACAAAAAAACTATTATTTTTGTGAATAAAATCTGTAAATAAATTTGAGGGATTGTTTTATGAAAAATATTTTCACCACAAAGAATATTATAATTACAGGGATTGCTCTGTTTGTGGTTTTATTGCTTTTGTTGTTAATTCCTCCTGTGTGTGATGCATATTTTTCCGATGCAGTCAATACAGGAGTGAATCTGCAAGGAACTCATATTGGAGGTAAAAATGAAGCGGAAGTTTCCGCAATGCTGGATCAGCTGATTGCCGAGCCCAAGCAAACGACGGTGAAAATTGCCGATCAGACCATTTCTTTAGATCTGAATTCTGCTGGTTTTTCAATTGATAAAGAACAGACTTTGGCAGAAATTATGGCCTTGGGAAAAAATAATTTCTTCGATTCATTTTTGTGTCGTTGGCAAGGATGGAATGCGCCGATTTGCTATCAGCCGGATACCGAAATGTTTACTACTGTGACCGAAGCGTTGCTGCAGCAGGCAGGGCTTACAGAACAGCGTTTTGATTACACAATTAACGGTGATCAGGCAGAGATTGTGATTCGTCCTGATACCCAGACATATGCAATTGAGAATCTTTTTCAGGAAATCATTTCTGATTATCCCAACGTGAAGGCAGAGTATGCTCTGTCAAAAGATGCAATTACACCGATTACTGCACAGGAGATTGCCAAGGTAATCAATATTCCGGTAATGGATGCGCGTATTGATGAAAAGGACGGCAAGAAAGTGGTTGTTCCGCACCAGGTTGGGGTATCTGTAGAGGAGACAGCATTAGCAGAAGTGTTAAACAGCGGGGAGTTGGAATTTTCGGTTCCTGTTACCGTGTTAAAACCGGAAGTCTACACCGATGATTTATCCACTGATGCTTTCCCGAACCGTTTGGCGACCTATTCCACCAATTATAAGGAATGGGAAGTTTCCCGTTCCTCCAATGTAAAACTGGCGGCACAGAAAGTAAACGGCACTGTGTTAAACAGCGGCGATATTTTCTCTTTTAATCAGGTTGTAGGTAAACGCTCTTATGAAAACGGATTCAAGGATGCTAAGATTTTCTTGGCAGATAAAGTGGTTGACGGTACCGGCGGAGGAATCTGCCAGGTTTCTTCCACCATTTATCCTGCCGTGTTATACAGTGATTTAAAAATTATAGAACGCAGAAATCATAACTTTGTGGTATCCTACGCAAAATCTGGTATCGATGCCACGGTGGTATACGGTTCTATCGACTTTAAATTCCAGAATAGTTTGCAAAACCCCATTAAAATCAAGGCCTTTGCGTCTAACGGTGTGATGACCGTTGAAATTTGGGGTACCAAAGAAAATAACAATACCGTGGAGCTAACGACAGAATATTTAGGTTCCTACGCACGCGGTGTGAAATATGAATATAATGAAAATTTAGCACCCGGAGAAGAAGTGGTAACCCAGGCAGGTTATGACGGATTGAAGGTGCGTGCATATCGCATTGTTAAGGATGAAAACGGAACTGTTTTACGAACCGATGATTTAGGGGTTTCCAATTATATTCCCTTGGCAAAAACCATTGAAACTTCTGATTTAGGTTTGGTGGAAACCGGTATTCCTACCGAAATTCCGGAAGAAAACCCGGAAAAAGATCCGGAAGTAACACCGTCCCCCACACCGGGAGAAGGTGAAACCGGGGAAACCATCGAACACACTCCCACACCTGCTCCCACCGAAGAGGTAACACCGACTCCTGACCCGATTTCTCAAGCAACTCCGGTAGTTACACCGGTTCCTGAAGCTACAGCAGAACCTACTCAAGCACCTGTTCCGGAAGTAACTGCACAACCTCAGGAAAATTTGGGAAACACGGATGTTTTAACCCCGGCAGCATAGTATAGATTTTTGTACCTAAGGAGGGTATCGCAATATGGCACGAACATTTCGAGGAGGCTTCCATCCCGAAGAACATAAAGGTATTACAGCAGGAAAAGCGATTATTGTTATGGACGCTCCCGGCACCGTGATAATTCCAATGTCCCAGCATATTGGTGCACCATGCAGTCCGCTTGTGAAAGTGGGAGATGAGGTGAAAATGGGGCAAAAAATCGGAGAACCTCAGGGGTTTGTATCTGTTCCGGTGCATGCTTCTGTTTCCGGTAAGGTTATTGCGATTGAGGAACGTCCGCACACAGGCTTGGGAAAATGTTTATCTGTTGTGATTGAGAATGATTTTTCGGATACAGTTTCAGAAACAGTAATTCCGAAAAATCCGGATAAAATGGCACCGAAGGAATTAGTGGATGCTATTAAAGAAGCAGGTATCGTAGGAATGGGCGGTGCCACATTTCCAACTCATATTAAGCTTTCTCCGCCGGAAGGGAAGAAGGCGGACTGTGTAATCTTAAACGGTGCGGAATGTGAACCTTTTTTAACAGCAGACCACCGGATGATGCTGGAGCATCCCGTTGATATCATCGACGGCTTAAAAATTATGATGAAGATTCTGGATGTGCATCGTGGTTATATTGCTATCGAGGATAATAAAAAAGACGCTTTCCGCTTGATGAAAGACAAATGTATGGCAGAACCTGAAATCGAGGCAGTTCTGGTAAAAACGAAATACCCTCAGGGCAGTGAAAAACAGTTGATTGATTCTGTATTGAAACGAGAGGTGAAATCAGGACAGCTTCCCATTGATGCAGGAGTTGTAGTGCAGAATGTGGCATCTGCTGCTGAAATTTCCACTGCTATCCGTACCGGTATGCCATTGGTGAAACGAGTTGTTACCGTGTCAGGAAGTGGCTGTAAGAATCCTCAGAATCTTTTAGTACGAATCGGCACACCGTTAGCTGCCTTGGCAGAATATACCGGTATTACCGAGGGTATTAAAAAAGTATTGGCAGGCGGACCGATGATGGGGGCTGCACAGTATACGTTGGAGGCTCCGGCTATGAAAGGAACATCCGGACTGCTGTTCTTTACAGATCGGGAATACCGTCATTATGAACCGAAAGACTGTCTCAAATGCGGAAGATGTGTGCAGCATTGTCCTATGCGACTGATGCCGCTGATGATTATGGCACATGCAGAGCTTAATAATCTGGATCAGGCTGTTCGTTATGGTTTAAAGGATTGCATGGAATGTGGAACCTGCAGTTATATTTGTCCTTCCAGAAGACATTTGGTTCAGACATTTAAAATTGCAAAAGCTCATCTTCCGAGAAAATAACGTTTTGTATTGACTGTGTAGAAAGGATCATAAAAAATTGCCTTTTGGCATTGGGTGAATTATATGAATGAAAAACTGATTGTATCCACTTCACCGCATATCCAAACCAATTTTGGTATTGGAAAAATTATGGGGAACGTGCTGATTGCGTTATTGCCTGCGATTGCAGCAGCAACCTGGATTTTTGGTATCAGAGCTTTGGTGCTGATTGCAATCTCCG
>JAZNNT010000107.1:0-3003 GCA_045580405.1 Clostridia bacterium | reverse complement strand
TCCTCTTCGGAAACAGAAAATCTTTCGATCGCAGTCTGAGCCAACTCTTTGGAAATGACAGTGCCGTGATAATGCCAGTCATTTTCAATTTCGGGGATACCTTTACCCATTACCGTTTCTGCGAAAATACATAACGGTTTCTGGGAAGCGGTCAACACATTTCCAAGAGCTTCGATATCGTGACCGTCCACGGTTACGGTATCCCAACCGGAGAGCTTGTATTTGTCTAAAAGGTTCTGCTCGGTAGTGTCAGAAACAGTGCCGCAAGCCTGCTGATTATTGTAATCCACAATGGCAATCAGATTATCAAGCTGATTTTTCACAGCAAACTCTCTGGCTTCCTGAAGCTGACCTTTTTGCTGTTCACCGTCACCCATGACCACAAACACTCTGCCTGCTTCTTTCTGCAGTTTTTTGGCTAAAGCAAAACCTGCTCCAACAGAAAGTCCCTGCCCTAAGCTGCCACTGCACCATTCCACACCGTTTACGGCAAGGGACGGATGTCCTTCGTAAGGAGCGGATCTACGGAAGTTTTGGATGGCTTCCTTGATATCAAAATAACCGAAGTTACCCAGTGCCGCGTACAGTGCTGCGGAGGTATGCCCGTGACTGACAACCAGTCTGTCATCATCGGTCATCTTGCTTAATACCGCAAGATATATGTCTATGGAAGATAAGGCACCGCCGATATGGCCGCTTCCTGCCCCCATAATCATTTCTAAAATATCTTTACGGCATTTCTTAGAAAGAATGTGAAACATCGGTTATCCCTCCTGAGAATCCAGAATTTTATAGGTGATTTCAAATACACGGCTTTCGTTGGGCTGTAAGGTCATAATGCTGCCGGTTTCTTTGGCTTTTTTGTAGCCCTGCGGTAACGCAGTGCAGGGTTCTAAGCCAACCACATATTCTTTGGTATTTAACATTTTCCATTCGTTTAAGAAGGGTAACTGTTCTTTTTTGTAGGAGAGTTCAACACCTAAGCCTAAATCATCATTTAAGAATTTTACGCCTACCATTCCGTTTTCATCGGGATTTAAATCCACGCTATAGCAACGCTCCCCGATGTCCTGAACAGGATCGGTCATCTTGAACGCATCAGCAAGCTCTGCCACTGCTTCCTCACTCTGACCAATCACTTCTTTGGCATCACATTCCACACGGGCACCTGCATCCAAAAGAGGATATCCTAAGTTAATGTGGTATAAGAGCATAATATCTTGTTCTTTTGCACCACGGTTGGTCACGGTATCACGGATGGTAAATTCGTTTTTGCCATACGCAGTTTCAATTTCACGGCGGAGCGTTAAGGATTCTCCGTGAAGAACACCTTCTTTCACAACGCCTGAAACCTTCATCTGATATTCCCCGTCGCAAAAATCTTCAAACAAGGAAACCTGCTCTGCGCCTGCATTGGAAATTCTGCCGTGAAGCCCGTAGGTACGGTTTCCGATGACGGGATGGTTCACCTCTTCGGGACCGCCCGCATTGAGCAAACCGCAAGTGGTTAAACCGCCTGCAAAGAAATTATGTAACCAGTTCATACCGTTGCTTTCGTAATAGGCGGGAGATACCACGCCGGTTTTAGACATGTAGCTAACGGGAACGCCACGGTAGGAAATCCAGGCGATATCCATGCCGCGACCGGGAAGAACCGTCAGCTCCAGACCGGAGCCGGTACGAATCTCTACCGCTTCTACCCCTTTTGCTTTGCCTTCGCTAAACTCATAACGGCGAAGTCCGGCTACCTGAGACATATCGCCGACTTTTAATAAATCTAAATTTTTATAGTTCCAGTATTTCATAATTCAATTACCTTTTTCTGTTTGTGCGACTCTAATGCTGCGGTTAAAAGCTTATGAGAAAGACGGGTTTCTTCAGGAGTAAAGCATCCAAATTCCACTTCCTGGCCGGCAATTTCCTTCATAAATGCACACCACATCTGCAGAATAGAGTCGGTGAAGCCAAATTCAAAAATTCCGCCGGTAACGGTGGGAAACTGAGGTTTATAACCCACATTCAAACGGCACCAGGACTGCTCTTTGCCAACTGCCTGAGTGTAGCAGAAAGCATTGGGGTCGTTACTGTTAAATTTACCAGATGCTTCCAGACCGTACACTTCGATGAACCATTCATCGGTGGAGCCGGGAGACATTCTCTTAGTTTCTAAGAACATGGGGAAAGAATTTCCTTTGCCGTCTTCGGTTTCACAGATTAAAGTGGCATTATCCCAAGTTTTGCAGGGAGCCATTCCACCTTTCCCGTCGGGACGTTCTTTGCAAATATCGGATAGCACCGCATACACGTTTTTGGGAATCCAGCCCATTCGGAAGGGAACGTGCTGGGTATGGATACCTAAGTCACCCATACAGCCGTATTCCCCATTGATTTCAATGGTTCTCTTCCAGTTGATGGGTTTGGTTAAATCCATATCGCTGCTATGGTTAAAGCCGGCATGGACTTCGATAATCTGACCGAATTTGCCTTCCTTCACCCAACGAATCAACTCCTGACACGCCGGGAAGAAGGGAAACTCGCTGGCACATCTTACGATAACCTCTGGATGCTCGTCCAAAGCCTTCAAAATTTCTTCATTTGCCGCTTTGTCAATGCCGAAAGGTTTTTCGCCTAAAAAGTGCTTGCCTGCCTTGATAATGTCGGAATACACTTTACCGTGCAGGTTATGGGGTAACGCACAGTAAATAGCATCAATATCTTCTTTGTTCAAAAGTTCCTGATAATCGGAGGTCACATATTTGATGGAGTCAAAATTTTTGGTAAACCACTGAATTGCCGCCTCGTTAAAATCGCAAACACCCACAATTTCCGGTGCGGGAACATCATCAGTCAAATGGCACCATCTTGCTGCCGCGGAAGCAAATTCCTTGCCCATCAGTCCGCAACCGATAATACCAAATCTGATTTTTTTACTTGTTTTACTCATAGCATCAAATCCCTTTCCAATATGATAAATTTTTCACGAATTTTACTTGGATTTTGAGG
>JAZNNT010000106.1:0-17160 GCA_045580405.1 Clostridia bacterium | reverse complement strand
AGGTCCCGGTGGCGGAACGGAAGAAAAACCGGTGGGGCTGGTGTATATTGGTGTTTCCACCAAGGATAAAACCGATGCGGTTCGTTTTCACTTTGTGGGCAATCGGGAAAAAGTCCGTCAGCTTTCCGCAAAAAATGCATTATATCTGGCGTTAAAGGCTTCCAAAACATTAGCCGATTCCAAGTCTGAATGTTAAAAATAGAACATTTGTTCGATTTTTTTATCGAAATCTATTGACTTTTGCAAAATATTTGTTATAATGTGGATATAAATGATGAAAAAACCTGCGGGAAAGGACGGTATCACAACATGGATATGGATTTGGAAAAAAGAAAAGAAGACCGCCAGAAAGCTTTGGCAGCTGCAATGGCGCAATTGGATAAACAATTTGGAAAAGGTACCGTGATGCGCCTTGGCGAAAATTTATCTATGGATGTGGATGTGATTCCTACCGGCATTATGACTTTAGACCGTGCAACAGGCGTTGGCGGTGTTCCCAGAGGCCGTGTGATTGAAATTTACGGTCCTGAAAGCTCCGGGAAAACTACGGTTGCTCTGACCATTATTGCAGAAGCACAGAAAAATGGCGGTGAAGCTGCCTTTATTGATGCGGAACACGCCTTAGACCCCATTTATGCAAAACGCTTAGGCGTGGATATTGATTCTCTTTTGATTTCTCAGCCGGACACCGGTGAGCAGGCGTTGGAAATTACAGAAGCACTGGTTCGCAGTAATGCGTTGGATGTTATTGTAATTGATTCGGTTGCAGCATTAGTACCCCGTCAGGAAATTGAAGGGGATATGGGGGATTCTCATGTAGGTCTTCAGGCAAGACTGATGTCTCAGGCTCTTCGTAAACTGACCAGCGTGATTAACAAAACCAAAACCACCACCATTTTCATCAATCAGCTTCGTGAAAAGGTTGGTGTCATGTTCGGTAATCCCGAAACCACTACCGGCGGCCGTGCACTGAAGTTCTATTCCTCTATGCGTTTGGATGTTCGCCGTTCGGAAGCCATTAAAAACGGTACCGAGATTATCGGGAATAAGGTAAAAGTAAAAGTGGTGAAGAATAAGGTTGCTCCACCTTTCAAGGATGCTGAATTTGATATTCTTTACGGAGAAGGTATCTCTAAGAACGGGATGTTACTCGACCTTGGTGTGGAAGCAGGCATTGTGGAAAAAAGCGGTGCCTGGTATAACTATGGTGAAATGCGCTTAGGTCAGGGCAGAGAAAACGCTCGTGTTTATTTAAACGAAAACCCCGAACTGGCAGGCGAAATTGAAGAAAAAATCCGTGATAGCTGGGATGATTAATACGTCGAAATGATACATAAAAAAGGTTACTGCAGTTGCAGTAACCTTTTTATTATGTTATTTTCGTTTTCCGAAGAATACAGGCGAAAGCCGTTTGTATACCAAAAAGGCAAACGCCACATTGATGAGTCCTTTCACTAAAGTAAAGGGAAAATTCATGTAAATCAGTGCTGTCCATAAGTCTGTCACGGCAGGATTAATCGCCTGATACATGCTGATAATGGTTTCCATGGGCATCATTGCGGTATACATGGGATACACAATATAGTAGTTGGTGAAGATTCCCACAAATGCCATGGAGAATGCACCCACCAAAGAGCCAATCAAAGCAAACTTCCGGTTCCTTCTGAATTTGTAAAGCCAGGCTGCAGGTACTACGAACAGCACGCCTAAGAGGAAATTGGAAAGGGCACCCACTAACTGTGCACTGCCAAAAAACACATTAAAGAGAATATTTTTGATAAAGCAGACCGCAACAGCGTACCAGGGGCCAAAGGCGAACCCTGCCAGCAGTGCCGGCAAATCGGAAAAATCCAGCTTGATAAAGCCCGGCATCCACGGAATGGAAAAACCGATAAAGGACAACACAATAGACACGGCAGAAAGCACCGCCGTCACGGTTAAGTTTCTTGTTTTGATGGTAGACATAGCGAAAAATTTCCTTTCTTTCATCCTGACTGTAACGGTCGGTATTGGGATTTCACCAATTCAGCCTTTGCTTATAAAAGGCGCGTGGACTTTCCGCCATCATTATGGCGCATACCACCGGTCGGGAATTTCACCCTGCCCTGAAAGTTTATTTTATTATTTTTTTTACGGGGTGGTTACGTGCAACAGCACCGGGTCTTCGTTTGTGCGGATAATTCGCTCCGGAATCTGAAGCATCACTGTGTAGGTAGACTGGGGGTTCTCTTCATCATAACGAATAGTTCCCTCCAATCGGTGTACTCTGTTCAAATCGGATTCTTTGCCGGCAATTTCCACCTCGCTTTGGCTGAGCGTGTAACTGCCCATTACGGTTTCCGGAAGGCCTGTCATATAAACCGGCACGGTTTTCCGTTTTAAAATAGGCACTTGAACATTAATGTTTTCGTCCGTTACCGAGAGGAATTTATCCATAATTTCTTCCCCTTGGTCGTTGACGGCAACACCGGTGAATTGCCCTCTTAAGTCCGAGGTCACATCTGTCATATCTAAGTGAACCACAATTTCATGAATGTTTTTTTCCACCAGTTCAGGAACCTTTACAGTTGCTTCTTTCGGGAAAATTTCCACGTTTTTGGCATCAATATAGTAATCTTTTGCCATATTGCCGTTGTATGAAATGCGAATGGGCTTTTTCACTGTGATAATTCGGTCAACATACAAAGACACATTAGCAGGGCTTTTGGAAATAATCGTAACATTCGGATCACTGGTGCGAACCCGAATGGGCAGGGAATAATCTCCTGCTGATTTGGCATTGGACACATCCACATAAGCACTTAAGGACGAATGGTCAAAAGAGTTTAAGTAGGAACGCTTGGTAGAAATGGTCACATTCGTGGTTAGGTTGGCAGGCGGGTTGCTCACCACAAATCCTTCATTGTTAATGCCTGCTTCTCCGGTAATCACAACAGGTACTTCAAACACCTCGTAGCTGATTTCGGGATTTTGCGCCAACTGGACGAAGGCCCACAAAAGGATGGCGAGAATCAGAGAAAACACTTTCAGCATGGTATTTCGTTTGATTGCATCCAAAAACTTTTTCATGGGAACCTCCTGTCTGCTTATTTTTCAGCTTTATTTTTCTTGATGCGTCTGACCATTTTCTTTAGGTTGGTTTTCTTTTGATTTTCTTCTTTTAAAAGCAGTTTGGAAAGTGCTTCCTTTAACACGGTGGGGCTTAAGTTTCTGGTCAGACCGCCATTACACGCTAAGGAAATCTTTCCGGTTTCTTCGGAAACAATGACCGAAATGCAGTCGCTGCCTTCGGTAATGCCGAGCCCTGCACGGTGACGGGTTCCCAATTCGGATTCCAAACTGTCGTTTTGAGAAAGCGGTAAAAAGCAGGATGCTGCTTTGACCTTTCCTTCTCCGATAATCACAGCTCCGTCATGCAGAGGTGCTTTGGGGTAAAAGATGTTATTTAAGAGTTCGGTGGATACCTCGGCATTCAGCGGGATACCGGTGCCAATAATATCACCGATTTTGGTGTTTCGCTCAATGATAATTAACGCACCGATTTTCTTTTCAGCCAAGGCTTTGGCTGAGCCGGTTACCGAATCAATTATCTTATGTGTGGGACTTTGGGCTTCATCACCTTCAAAATTGAACAGCGAAACGCCGCTTTTTCCAACTCTTGCCAGTGCAGCACGAATCTCGGGCTGAAACAGAACAAACACCGCCAGAAGACCGACCTGCATCGTATTTTGCAAGATGTAATGAAGGGTGTTTAGCTTAAATATATTGGATAACTGCACAAACACCATCAAAAATACAATTCCCTTTAAAACCTGCACAGCTCTGGTGTCTTTAAAGAACTTGGCAACCTGGTAAATCAAATATGCCACAATGGCAATATCGATATAATCTGCCAGACGGATTGTGGATAAAATATTAAGTCCGGATGCAACTGCAACTTCAAATGGCATGTTTGTTCACCTCCAATCTTTATTATAGAACATAAAATACACTTCTTCTTTTCTATTATACTACGGTTTTAGGAAAATGTCACGAAAATTTTTTTTACATTTTTGTTACACTTGCTTTGTGTATTTTTTTATGTGCTTCGGTCATACTAATTCTGAATAAAAAATATGACAGGAGAATGCACGGTGCCAAAACTTAACATTACGGGAAAAAAGCCTCTGGTTGGGGAAATTCAGATTAATGGCTCCAAAAATGCTGCATTGCCTATTTTAGCGGCAACCCTGTTATCAAACGAGCGGTGTTATATCACAAATGTGCCACCGATTACAGATGTTTTGAATATGCAGCAGTTGCTTTTGGAAACCGGGAAACAAAGTGAATTAACAAAAGAACAATTTCTCACGGAGGCATCGGGAGAGCTGTCCCCGTTTACACCGTATCATATTACGAACCGTCTTCGGGCATCTTTTTTGGTGGCAGGGCCGCTTCTTGCCAAAACCGGTTATGCCAGAGTTAGTTATCCGGGCGGATGTCCGATTGGTGCCAGACCGGTTGATTTGCATCTGAAAGGTTTTGCGAAGCTTGGGGCATCTATTCAGACGGAAAACGGATATATTTTGTTAAAAGCCGACAAACTTCGCGGAAATAAGATTTATCTGGATTTTCCCAGCGTGGGTGCTACTGAAAATTTGATGATGGCGGCAACTCTTGCAAAAGGGACCACTGTGCTTGAAAACGCTGCTGCTGAGCCGGAAATTTCGGATCTTGCTAATTTTTTGAATACAATGGGTGCCAGGGTTGAAGGAGCAGGAAGTGACACGATCGTTGTAAGGGGCGTGGAGAAACTTTCAGGTTGCCGGTATTCGGTAATTCCCGACCGGATTGAAGCGGGAACTTATCTGATTGCAGCAGCGGCAACCGGTGGAAAGGTCACGTTAACAGGAGTTATTCCGGAGCATTTGAATCCGGTTATTGCCAAGCTTCGGGAGACCGGTGCACATATTACGGTGAAGGGAACTGCAGTAACAGTGGAAGGGAAGTCGACCTATAAAGCTGTGGATATAAAAACGATGCCACATCCCGGTTTTCCAACTGATTTACAGGCACAGTTCTGTGCGTATCTTTCCGGCGCAAAGGGAACGTCTGTGATTACGGAAACCATTTTTGAAAACCGTTTTATGCATATTGGGGAGTTAAAACGATTGGGAGCAAAAATTATGATTGAGGGACGCACAGCGGTGATTGAAGGCACTTCAAAGCTGAATGGTGCCCAGGTCAAAGCCGGCGATCTGCGTGGCTCGGCCGCTTTGGTGATTGCAGGGTTAATGGCGGAGGGAACCACAGTTTTAGAGGATGAAGGGCACCTGTTTCGTGGGTATCACAATATGGTGGAAAACTTCAGAAGTTTAGGTGCAACGATGGAGCTTTCAGACATATAAAAAAAGAGCTGTCCAATGCAGCTCTTTTTCTTATATCGTGTGTTTTTACATATTTTCTTTTAAGTAGTTTACCACGTCAGACACGGTGCTGATTTTTTCTGCAGCATCATCGGGAATGTCAATTCCAAATTCATCGGAAAATGCCATTACCAACTCTACCACATCCAGAGAATCTGCACCCAGATCGTCTACCAGGGTAGCCTCGGGAGTAACTTTGTCCTCCTCAATGCCCAACTGTTCTACGATAATGTCTTTCACCTTATCGAACATGTTTTGTTTCATCCTCCTTTTTGATATGTAATCTGTTGTTATCGAAAAATCAGGAAAGGTGTTTGCGGATTTTTCCGCACACGTCTTTCTCGGTCAGGGTGGCAGCAAACAAAATTGCGTTTTTGTATGCTACCCGGTCAGAGTTACCGTGAGCCTTCACCACCGGTGCATTTAAGCCTAACAAAGGTGCGCCGCCCACTTCCTTGGCATCCATCATTTTTTTCACACGGGAAAGTCCGGGTTTTAGGATGGCTGCTGCCAGCTTGGTAAAAAAGTTTTGATAAAATACACCTTTTAAGAAATAAAACAGTGCTCCGGCAGTGCCTTCTAAGGTTTTTAAGGTAATATTTCCTGTCCAACCGTCAGACACCAGCACTTCAGCATCTCCGTTTAACACATCCCGGGCTTCGATATTTCCCACAAACTGAATGGCAGGTTCATTTTTTAAAAGCTGATGCGCTTCCACAACGGTGGAAGTTCCTTTATGGTGCTCTACACCGATATTGATGAGTCCTGCTTTGGGACATTTAATGCCTAACAGTTCTTTTGCGTAAACGGTGCCCATCATTGCAAACTGAGGATAAAACTCAGGCTTGCATTCTGCATTGGCACCCACATCTACAATCACTGCTTTTCCTTTTTTGGTAGGAATGGTGGGGCAAAGAGCCGCACGTTTGATACCACGGATTCGTTTGATGATAAGGGTTGCACCGGTGAGCACTGCACCGGTATTTCCGGCACTGACAAACGCATCACCTTTTTGTTCACTGACCAACTGAAGTCCAACCACCAAAGAGGAATCCTTTTTTCTGCGAATGGCAGAAATGGGATCATCTTCATTGGCAACGATTTCTGTGGTGGCAACAAAGCTCATGCGGTCAGGCACGGTTTTTCCGGCATCTTCAATCATTTTCCGAAATGCCTGTTCATCACCGGTTACACAAAGCTCCAAGTCTTGCTTTTCTTCTAAGGCAGCCAGGCACCCGAATAAAATTTCTTCCGGTGCGTAATCTCCGCCAAAGCCGTCCACAACAATTCTCATAAGAGCCTCCTACTATGTATGAATCTCAATCAATTTTATTACGCTGCCCTGCAAATATTACACGAACAGAGTACTAACGGATAAATCTTCGTAAATTCTGTCAATCGCTTCTGCAAACACATTTGCGGAAGACAGCACGGTGATTTTATCCAGTTTCTTTTCCGGGGGAAGAGGAATCGTATCCAGAACCACCATTTCTTCGATGGGAGATTCTTTGATTCTTTCGATTGCGGGACCGGAAAACACTGCATGAGTACAGCCTACAGTAATCTTCTTTGCTCCTCTTTCTTTTAAGGCATTTGCTGCATGCACAATGGTGCCTGCAGTGTCAATCATATCGTCAATCATGACCACGTTTTTGTCTTTGATATCGCCGATAATGTTCATAACCTCAGAAACATTTGCTTTGGGGCGACGCTTGTCGATAATCGCCATAGGAATATCCAAACGTTCTGCATAGTATCTTGCACGGGTAACGCTTCCTAAGTCAGGAGAAACCATTACGGTGTCTGCTGTATTAATATGTTCCGCAAAATACGGACATAAAATTGCGGAGCCAAGCAAATGGTCCACGGGAATGTTGAAAAAGCCTTGAATCTGCGCTGCATGCAAGTCCATGGTCAGCACTCTGTCTGCACCTGCAGCAGTGATCAGGTCAGCAACCAGTTTTGCGGAAATCGGATCTCTGGCTTTTGCTTTTCTATCCTGACGTGCATATCCGAAATAGGGAATTACTGCAGTAATTCTTCCTGCGGAAGCACGTTTGAAAGCATCTATCATAATCAGAAGCTCCATGAGGTTGTCATTTACAGGATTGCAGGTGGACTGCACCACGAATACGTCAGAGCCTCTGACAGTTTCAAAAATATTCACCGAAATTTCTCCGTCAGAGAAATGCTTTACAGAAGACTGTCCAACAGATAAGCCTAAATTTGATGCGATATCTGCTGCTAATTTCGGATTGGAATTTGCTGAGAAGATTTTAATGTCTTTCCCGTGAGTGATCATTTTTTCTGGTACCCCTTTCTCTTAACCCATCCTTCTTTATTCTCTTGCTTTGCTCTGGCAATTGCCAAAGCACCGTCCGGCACATGCTGGGTAATGGTACTGCCGGCGGCTGTATATCCATAGTCGCCCACCGAAACGGGAGACACCAGATTGGTGTTGCACCCGATAAAGGCGTGGTCGCCTATTTTGGAACGTGATTTTTTGATACCGTTGTAATTCACCACAACGGAACCGCAACCGAAGTTGCAACAGCTCCCCACATCACAATCTCCGATGTAGGTCAAATGAGAGGCTTTGCTGCCTTCTCCGATAACGGCATTTTTGATTTCTACAAAATCGCCGATTTTTGCATTGCTTTTAATGTGTGCTTTTGGTCTCAGATAGGAAAACGGACCAATTTTCACACCATGCTCTACCGTTGCTTGCTGTAAATGAGATGCCACAATTTCGTTATCGTTACCAATCGTGCAGTCTTCTATCACGGTATTGGGACCGATGATGCAGTTTTCCCCGATGACGGTATTTCCCAAAATGACCGTGTTGGGGAAAATCTGACTGCCTTTCCCGATGGAAACCTCCTGCCCGATATAGCAGGCAGACGGCACATATAATGTGACACCCGCATCCATCAGACGGCGATTGGTTTCTTCTTGTTCTTTAGCGCAGATAAATTTCATGAAAACGACCTCCCGCATTAAAAATGTATAGCCCATTGTGCAGAGGAGTGTGTTTTAGGAGGTTGTTTTCTGCTGCAAAAGCTAAAAAAATTACGCACACATTATTAGTATACAACCTTTCTTGATAAAATTCAAGGGATTTTTTGAAGAAAAATGAAAAAAGTGGATAATTTTTGTATTATCCACTCTTTATCATCCTTATTCTTCTATCTCCGTGGGCATTTCTGCCAGTGCTTCTTCATATTTTGCCAGAATCAAGGTTTGGAGTTCATCCCGCAGTTCGGTGTTGATCGGATGAGCGATGTCTTTGAATTCGCCTTCAGCAGTTTTTCTGGAAGGCATTGCGATGAACAGACGTTCTTTTCCTTCAATTACTTTGATATCGTGCACAACAAAGCAACCGTCCAAGGTAACAGAAACCACTGCTTTCATCTTGCCGACAGAGTTCACTTTACGAACACGAATGTCTGTGATTTGCATAAGATTTCACCGTTTGTAATACAAACAGACATTGACAGGACAGACAATGTCTGCCAATATTACCCCTCCTTCAATTTTTAACGACCTCATTATACAACATATTTTTCTGTTTGTAAATATGTTTTTGTCATTTTCGGCAAATTGGTGGACATTTTGTCAGAAAAATTGTAATTATTGTACAAAATGTAAGTTCTTTTTTGTCGCAAATCGTAACAAAATGCTGGGGTAATATGAAAAGCTGTCCGTCACACACGCACATTCGACTTTGAAAGGAAAATGCTTTACCGGTGGATTCCCGGATAAGCGTTAAAAATTTCCACTGCTTTTTTCCAGGCACCTTTTTCTTCTTCTGTCCATTTTTCGTGGGTATTGCGGTAATCACTTTTGCGTTTGATTTCCGAAAGGTGATGATTTAATTTCTGATATTTTGCTATGGTAGCATCCACAATTTTGCCGACCGTTTTTTTGTTTGCAAAACGAATCTTTTGAATGGCTACCAGATGAGGAACACACAGTACAGCTTGCCCGTTTTCATAGCGGGAAGAAAATTCACTGTTCTGATAAAATTCCAAAAAGGCTTTGGTGTAATCCTCTTCGTTGGATTGCTGAATTTTGCAGAAGAAACATTCCTTGTGATCGCTGCGGTCGGTTTTTGATTTTTTATCGGGCACATCCTTCATCACATTATTCATAAAATCGTGATATAAAATGGCGTGAGAAAGAGGGTCTCCCAACTCAAGTAAGCGGTGTGCGTGGAAATTACAAAACCCGTTGGTCCATTCAATTTTTGCCCGGGTATGCGGTGTGTTGATACCTTCGTACAAAAAACGCTCCAGAGCTTCTGCCAAGCGAAATTCCACAAAATCACAAATAGGGCAGATGTTCTTCTCCATCCGATTCATCAGCTCTTCATAGATTATTTCCTTGCTGTCCAAAAAAAGCTCATCCTTTCCTATTTTTTTAGTTCCAATGCACGGCGGGTACATTCTGCCATAGCATCATCAATCAACTTGTAAAAATCGTGATTTTTCAGGTGATTCACCGCTTCAATGGTGGTGCCGCCTTTGGAGCAAACACGGTCAATCAGTGTTTCAGCGGGCTCATCAGAGGAAAGTAACAGTTTTGCGGCACCTAATACGGTTTTTCCTGCCATTCGCAGAGCGGTTTCGTAAGGGATTCCTTGGCGTTCACCTGATTTTGCCATAGCATCAATCATCATATACACATAGGCGGGTGAGGAACCGGAAACCGAAATAACGGCATCCATTTTATCTTCGGGTAATTCGTGAATTTCTGAAAATGCCGTAATCAGTTTTTTTACGGTTTCGTATTCTTGATCGGTTACATATTCTCCTCTGCAAACTGCAGTGACTCCTTCTCCCACCAAGGCAGGCGTGTTGGGCATAGTGCGAACCACTTTGGTGGTATCAGACAGGGCTTTTCTTAAAAATTCTGTGGTAATACCCGGTGCCACGGTAATGTAAATCTTATTGGAAAATTCTGTTAATTCTTTCAGGACTGCTTCATAAAACTGAGGCTTCACAGTTAAGAAAATATAGTCGGCATGTTTTGCGGTTACCTTATTATCCGTAGCCGTGTTGATGCCTTTCTCTTTGTATTTGCTCAATTGAGCTTCAGAAATGTCGCTGACATACAGATCCGATGCAGAAACAGCTTTCGATGCCAAAATTCCGTCAATCATGGCACCGCCCATGTTTCCGGTGCCGATAAATCCAATTTTCATTTCTTTTAATCCTTTCTCAGCTAAAGTAAGGGGTGTAACTTAATGGTGATTTTTTATCGGGGAACAGATGTTCGTAAAGCTCAATAAAATAATCATCCGTCATACTTGCGATGTAGTCAATTACCATCTGATCAACGGAGGTTTCTTCCCGATAATTATTCTGGCGGTAATGTTTTCCATGTTCTTTGATAAAATCTAAATGATGACGGAATATGGGGGAGGAACTGCGGTTTTCGGTAAGGTCTTTTTGAAGCTTTTCATAGACTTCTCGGAACATAGGCTTCAAAAGAACTTCAATTTCCTTCACCCGTTTGCTTCCGTAAATCAGGCGGTAGTTTTCTTCTTTGATTTTACAAAGCGCCAAAAAGGATTTTTCATCCATTGCAATACAATCTTTTCCGTAGCTTTTTTCGATAATATTGACACACAGATTATTGATAATTACAGCATTGTATTTGCCTAAAGAAGTTTCCGAAAACAGTTCCTCCGAGGGAAGTGTTTCGGTCTTTAACGCATCCTGACGGTCTTTGCCCAAATACGCAATCAGATCACAGATTTTTACCACACAGCCTTCCTTGGTGGAAGGAGTAAGTTTTTTGACAGCTCCCTCTTTTACATAGCAATTTTCCACCTTTTCGTCAAATTCCGAAAAGCCGGACAGCGGAGAGGTGCGGTATTCTTTTTGCTCCATTTCTCCATTATGGCAAAGGATGCCGTCTAAGGTTTGCAAAGAAATATTGTGGCGGAAAATGCCGTCCAGCACACGGACGCTGTGCACGTTGTGATGAAACCGTCTTCCTGTGTGTTCCAAAGAAAGTTCGTTTAAAAAGCTTTCTCCTGCATGACCGAAGGGAGTGTGACCGATATCGTGCCCCAGCGCAATCGCTTCGATTAAATCTAAGTTTAATCCCAGCATTCTTCCGATGTTTCTGGCGATACGGGATACCAGCTGCACGTGAAAGGCACGGCGGCTGATATCGTCGTTTTTGTAAAAGGCAAACACCTGGGTTTTGTCGGTATAACGGTTGTAGTAGGGAGAGTGCATAATTTTCTCCACATCCCGAAGGTAACAGTTCCTCCAGAGGGAGGGCTGATCGTGGCTTTGATCCCTACGGATTGCCGTGTTTTGTAAGATATAGCTGTCTTTAAAATCCCGGCGGATTTGCTCTTGCAATTCCTCCGACAGCGACTGATAAATATTCATAGAAAATTCCTCTTTGCTTTCAGGGATTTCTTCATTTTAGCATACCCTGAAGGATTTGTCAATTTGAAACGGGGAAAAGAGGGCGAAAAACCCACAAAAAACACGAAAAAAATAGGTTGAAACTATAGACAAACAAAAAACTTTGTGCTATACTATATAAGTATAATTTTGTATTTTTTTAGAAATGTTCCGATGAACATTGGCGGGAAGGAGTCGAATACGAGGATTATGAAATTTGAAAAAGATTTACTGGGCATCAAGAATTTGGATGCCGATCAGATTCACTATATTCTGAAAAAAGCGGAGGGGATGAAACAAATCATTTTCTCCGATTGTAAAAAAGGTACTAACCTGACAGGAAAATCGGTGATGACCCTGTTTTACGAAAACAGCACCCGAACCCGAACTTCCTTTGAGCTGGCGGCAAAATATTTGGGAGCTATGGCTTCCAATATGGCGGTATCCTCCAGTTCTGTGCAAAAAGGCGAAACCTTAATCGACACCACCCGAACCTTAAATGTGATGGGAACAGATTGCTTCATCATCCGTCACGAAAATGCAGGTGCCCCCCACCTGGTAGCCCAAAATGTGGATGCCACCGTCATCAATGCAGGTGACGGGATGAACGAACATCCCACACAAGCACTGTTGGACTTTTTCACCATGTATGAAAAAATGGGCACCGTAGAGGGTAAAAAAATTGCCATTATCGGAGATATTTACCATAGCCGGGTGGCACGAAGCGATACCTACGGTTTGTTAAAATTAGGTGCCGAAGTGGTGATGGCAGGGCCAAGAACCCTGCTTCCGAGCGACCTGGAAAGCTTAGGCGTGAAAATGTATACCGATGTGGACAAGGCGATAAAGGATGCCGATGTGGTAATGCCCTTAAGACTTCAGCTGGAACGTCAGAAAAACTGTTTCTTCCCTTCCGGATATGAGTATTCCAAGTATTTCGGCGTGAATGAAGAGCGGATGAAGCTTGCCAAAGAGGGTGCCATCATTATGCATCCCGGTCCGGTAAACCGTGGACTGGAATTACAGTCGGCGCTGTATGCTCCCGACAAATCCGTAATTGACGAGCAGGTAACCAACGGGGTAGCCATCCGTATGGCAGTGCTGGACACCTTCGTGAACCGTGCATAGAGGAGGAATAGATGATGACTATTTTATTAAAAAATCTTACCGTTGTTACCGTGGAATCCGTCACCGAAGCCCAGGACATTCTGATTGCAGACGGCGTGATTTCCAAAATCGGTGCAAACCTTACTGACAATGCAGACCAAGTGATTGATTGCACCGGCAAAACTGCATTTCCTTCCTTCTTCGATATGCATACCCATATGAGAGACCCTGGCTTTACCTACAAGGAAGATATTGAAACCGGCACAAAAGCAGCTATGCATGGCGGCTTCTGGGGAGTAGCGGCAATGCCCAATACCAACCCCGTCACCGATAATGTGCCTGTAGTAGAATATATTATCAACAAAGCAAACAAGTTTGGCTATGCCAAGGTGTTCCCCGTAGCGGCAATTACCAAAGGTTTAGAAGGCAAAGAATTAACCGAAATGATGGAATTAAAGGCACACGGCGCTGTTGCCGTTTCTGATGACGGAAAGCCGGTATCCGATTCCAACACCATGCGTCAGGCACTCCGTTATGCCGATATGGCAGGCATGCCTGTGGTTTGCCACTCGGAAGACTTATCCCTGGTAAACGGCGGTGTGATGAATGAAGGCGCCACCGCAGACCGTTTGGGACTTCGCGGAATTCCCCGTGCTGCAGAAGAAGCGGCAATTGCCAGAGAAGTGATTTTAGCAAGAACCTACGGTGTGCCTGTGCATATTACCCACATCAGCACCAAAGGAAGTGTAGATTTTATCCGAAACGCCAAAAAAGAGGGTGTGAAAGTCACTTGTGATACCTGCCCCCACTACTTCTCCTTAACCGATGAAGCTTGCGAAGGCTACGATACCCATGCCAAAATGAATCCTCCTCTTCGTGAAGCATCTGACGTGGCAGCAATTATCGAAGGCTTAATGGATGGCACCATTGATGCTATTGCAACCGACCATGCCCCCCATCACTTTGACGAAAAGAAAATTGAATTTGACCATGCCCTAAACGGCATCATCGGTCTGGAAACCTCATTTGCAGTGGGTTGCACCTATCTTTACAAAACAGGAAAACTCACTTTGCCCCAGCTTGCAAAACTGATGGCAGACACCCCCTGCAGAATTTTAAATATCACTCCTGCCCAAATCAAGGTGGGTAAAACCGCAAACATCACCGTTTGTGATCTGGACGAAACCTGGGTACCCACTCCCGAAAACACCGTTTCCAAAAGCAAAAACTCTCCCTACTACGGAAAAGAGTTAACAGGAAAGGTAAAAGTGGTAATTACTGATGGTATTCTCAAATTATCCTAAAATAAAAGGAGTTCTGTTTTGGGTTGTGTCATTCTGAGGGAGCATATGCGACCGAAGAATCTCAATATGGTGAAGAGATTCTTCACTTCGTTCAGAATGACATTACAGTACTTTTGAAAAGAGCGAAAGAATTTTTCACAGACTCGGAAATAGAAAGGAAACTCACGATGAAAGAATTATTGACAAAAATTAAAACTATGAATAACCCCACCGTGGCAGGTTTAGACCCGGTGTTATCCTATATCCCGACCTATATCTTAGAAAAGGCAGAAAAGCAGTACGGCAAAACCTTCAAAGCCGCTGCAGAAGCAATTTTAGAATTTAACAAAGGCTTAATGGATGCATTATGTGACATTGTGCCTGCGGTAAAACCCCAGTCTGCGTATTACGAAATGTACGGACTGGAAGGTATTCGTGCTTATTACGAAACCATCAAATATGCGAAAGAAAAAGGCTTTTATGTAATTGCAGACGGAAAACGTAACGACATTGGCTCCACTTCTGATGCATACGCTACCGCATACTTGGGAGAAACCGCATTGTTCGGTGAAAAAGACCGTGCATTTCTGCCCGATTCCTTAACCGTAAATCCGTATCTTGGAAGTGACGGCATTCTGCCTTTCGTAAAACGCTGCGAAGAATTTGATAAGGGAATCTTCGTACTGGTGAAAACCTCCAATCCCTCCAGCGGTGAGTTGCAGGACTTAGTGTTGGACGGAGAAGAAATTTACGTAAAGGTTGCCAAAATGGTAAATAAATGGGGTGAATCTACCATCAACGATTTAGGATACTCCTCTGTGGGTGCCGTTGTGGGTGCAACCTATCCCGAGCAGTCTAAAAAGCTTCGAGACATTATGCCCAAAACCGTGTTCTTAGTACCCGGTTACGGTGCTCAGGGCGGTACCGCAAAAGATATTGCCCATTTGTTTGACAAAGACGGTATGGGTGCTGTGGTGAACTCCAGCCGTGGCATTATGTGTGCCTATCAGAAGGCTGGTGCTCCCGGCGAAGCATTTGCAGAATTTGCAAGAAAAGAAGCTATCCGTATGAAAGAAGATATCACCTCTGCCATTTAGTCGGGCAGAAGATTGTGAGGTTTTAGAATATGGAAAAAAAATATCAGGTTACAACAGCCAAAATTATCAAAAAAATCAATCTGTGCGGTTCCATCTTTGATGTGACCGTGGAAGACGAATATCTGGCAAAAGCGTCCAAATGCGGCCAGTTTGTGCATATTGATTGCGGAGACGAGTTTGTGCTTCGCCGTCCCATCAGTATCTGCGAAGTAACTGACACAGGCATCCGCTTCATCTTTGATGTCCGTGGAAAAGGAACTCAAAAGCTTTCCGAAAAACAGGTTGGAGACTCTTTAGACATTTTAGGCCCCTTGGGCAACGGCTTTAGCATTCGCAAAGAAAAGGCTTTAATCATCGGCGGCGGTATTGGGGTTTATCCCTTGCTTCAACTGGCAAAGCAGGTAGAAACCTGTGATGTGTCGCTGGGATTTCGCAGCAAAGACTTGGTAACTTTGGAAGATGAATTTCAAAATTATTGCAACAACTTATTTATCGCTACCGATGACGGCTCCTACGGGTTCCACGGAAACGCACTCCAGGCGGTGAAAGAAAAGCTGGAGGGCGGTGCCTACGAAGCGGTATATGCTTGCGGTCCCTTGCCCATGCTCAAGGCTTTAAAAGAAATTACTGATAAATACAACATCCATTGCCAGATTTCCATGGAAGAACGGATGGGTTGCGGTATCGGTGCTTGCCTTTGCTGCAACATCAAGGTAGAGGATGATGGGGAAGAGGGCTTCCGTCATCTTCACGTCTGCAAAGACGGTCCCGTATTCAATGCAAAGGAGGTTTTACTCTAAATGGCAAACTTAACAGTAAACTATCTGGGTGTGGAATTTAAAAACCCTGTGGTAACTGCCTCCGGCACCTTTGGTTTCGGTATGGAATACAACGAGCTGTATCCCATCGAAAAACTGGGGGGCATCACCGTGAAGGGCTTAACCTTAAACGAACGGCAGGGCAATCCCGCTCCCAGAATCGTGGAAACCCCTTCGGGGGTATTGAATAGTGTTGGACTTCAGAACCCCGGCGTAAGATATTTTGCAAAAAAGATTATGCCCGAACTGAAAAAATTGGATTTAAAAATTATTGCCAATGTATCCGGCAGCACCTTTTCCGATTATGTGGAAGCTTGCAAAATTGTGGACGCAGCAGGAGCAGACATTATCGAACTGAATGTTTCCTGCCCCAATGTGAAGCAGGGGGGTGCAGCATTTGGCACCAATCCCGACACCGTGTTTGAAATCACCAAAATGGTGAAGGAAGCAATTTCCACACCTCTTTGCATCAAGCTTTCCCCCAATGTGACAGACATTGCCACCATTGGTCAGGCGGCCATGGATGCAGGGGCAGACGGACTTTCCTTAATCAACACCGTCACCGGTATGGCAATTGACTTAAAAACAAGAAAACCCATTTTCCACAATACCGTGGCAGGCCTCTCCGGTCCCTGCGTAAGACCCATTGCCGTGCGTATGGTGTATCAGACCTATGCCAAAACCAAAGCACCTATCATCGGTATGGGTGGTGTGGCAAACGGTAACGATGCTGTGGAATTTATGGCAGCAGGTGCAACCTTAGTTTCGGTTGGCACCATGAACTTTAAAGATCCTTTCACTCCTTTAAAAGTGATTGACGGATTAAACACCTATTTAGACCAAAATGGCATTGCGGATGTGAATGAGCTGATTGGCTGCGCACATCCTCAGGGCAAAAAAATATAACGACAACAGCGAGCTTACAAAATTTTTAAAAGAAAAGAGATTTGAAAAATGATTAAAGTAAATTTAAAAAGCGTGTCTGCTCCCGTGTCCGTGTTTGAAGCGGTAAAAGCAGAAAATCC
>JAZNNT010000105.1:0-7316 GCA_045580405.1 Clostridia bacterium | reverse complement strand
CAAAAAATAATAAAAGTATTTCCGCACTACTCTACCTAAGCGTACCAAAGAACCCGGCAGTTGACAAGTTCAACTTTTTTTCGTAATTTTAGTTAGTTTGTTTCAATAATTTTTAAGTTTTTCGGATCAATACCGGCTTCGTTTTTCATTGTGTCCCGAATCTGAGCAATTTCCTGAGGAGTTAATCCTGCGGACTGCACGCTGACAGTGGCATCGGGAGAACTTAAAAACACATGCACATTTACAAATCCTTTTTCAGTAAGAATCCGTTCCGCCAAGGTTTCTTTTTCCATATCCTTGGCAATGCGAATCATTTCATCCTGTGCCTCTGCTTTTTGTTCAGGAGAGGCATTCTCGTTTTCAGAAACGGTTTGCAATAAGGCTACTGCCTCGCTTCTGTCTTTTTCCAGCGTCACATCAGAGGACACATATTTTGCCTCTCCGTAGGTTGTGTTTTCATCATAGCTTTCGTTGGCAGGCGGCAGAGAAAGAGATACTGTTTGTGTTTCTGTGTGATTGATGTAATTGACCACACCGGCGGTAGCTAACAATGCAGTGCAAACCACTGCGGCAATTTTTCTTTTGTGTAATAAAATCATAGTAATTATTCCTTTCTTTTTATGGTTTTCCGGTTTGTTTTACTGTTTGAAAAACCACCTCCACAGTATGCAAGTCTGCCCCCAGAGAACTTTTTGCTGCCCGATACAGAAGGTCCTCGGTTTCTCGCTCATAGGGTCCGAAATAAAAGATACAAACACCTTTGATTCTGGGTTGATGCTTGTTTTTTATCTGAATGTTTTTGTTGGCATCCAACACCGGTTTCTGATCGGTTGTATGCTGAGTTTCGCCTGTGGCAGTTTTGGTATCGGCGGTGGTGGTTTCTTCCCGCACAATTTCCAGCTCTCCCGAATCGGCATACGCAACCATCACCCGTACTTTGTTGCCGGTTAATTCGCTGAGTAGAGCTTCCAGTTCTTCCGCTTGCAGATCCGGTTGATTCATCATATTCGCAGGTTGGGAGTTTGATGCCTTTTTCGTAGGAGTTTGGGGGAACATCAGTAGAATAAAGGCTAAAATAAATAGCATAACAATCAATTTGATTCTTTGATTTTTAGGACGTTTCGTCCAAAAACTCTTCAGCGGGGTAAACCACTTCATAAGGAAATTCTCCTTTCAAGATTGCGTGAATTTGAGACGGGTCTTCTTTGGTGTAAATCTGCACGGATTTCAATTCATATTGTTCACTAAGATGAACCGTTACCGTATAAATATCCAGATGATTTTCCAAAAGCCTATTTTTGATTTGTTCAGCTATATTTGTTTCGTATTCTCTTGCAACCAGATTTTCTTCCTTCGTTTCCCATGTTGGAATCTCTAATTTCGGTAAGGAAAACTCCACCCGGAATACGGAAGAAATCAGGAATAAAAACAGGAATAAACTTACGGCAAACTGCACATATTTCCGAAAAGAACCGACGGCTAACAGTTCCTTTAAAAACTCACAGATTAATACTACTAACACTACTTGCTTTAGATTGGCAATCCATTCGGTCATAACATTTCTCCTAAATCCCTGTTAATACCAGAATACCCAGTACTCCGATAATCAGAACTGTTGCCACCACACCGGTGAGCATTCCAAGACTGGTGGCAGTATCTTCAAAAAAAATTGCAGTTTTACTGTCTGCAAGAAATCCGGCACAAACGGATAATACCTGAAAGGCAATGAGGCCTGCAATCAGTTTCACAAGCGGAGACAAGAAGATATAGGATATTCCGATTACACCGCCTAATCCTGCCTTTGCTTTCATTTGGCTGATAGCCTGAATCAGATATTCTCCGGAATCACTGAGACTTCCGCCTAAAAACGGAATGCAGTTTCCAAGTGCCATTTTTGCAGACTGTAGGGTCAGAGAATCGGAGGCTTTGGTAACGGTCGTGAGCAATGTAAAGACTGTCATAAAAATCCCGATTAAAATGGGAAGCACCGTTTTTAGCGCCCAGAGAATTGCTTTTTTCAGTGCAGTGAAATAATCTTTTTCCAATAGCGGCGACAGTACCGTGCACATAAAATAAACGAGAATCCCTGGAAAAAAGATGTTTTTGATGAGAAAGGTAAGTATAGTCATGAATCCTAAAATAAAATAGGTTGATTTTGCTGCACTGAGAACCCGTCCGCTATTGGCAACCAGACCTGTTAAAATGGGGACACTCATATAAATAAATTCCGAGAGATTGAAAATGCAATCCTGAGCTACCTGTGCCAGCTGCCGAAACAATTCTCCTGCACTGAGTGCCAAGGTGCAAAAGATTCCAAGATGCACCGTCCTGTTTAAGCTTGCCGGAAAATCCATACAGTTTTTGATACCGATGAGAAGCATCAGCAGCAAGAGGATGGGCATTTTTTGCCGTAGCAGAAGAAACTCTCCCCATAGCAACTCGCAAATTGTTTCCCAAATTCCCTGAAAGGAAAACTCTGTTTCCTCTGCAAGTTCCAAAGAAGAAGCAAACACCGTTTGCGGCAAGACAAACACCATTGCTGCTATCGTTGCCCAAAGAACAATCCGTTTTACCCAAACAGAGACCATATCGTGTCCACAACCTTTCCGAGCAAGGGAAGAATCAGCATTAAAATCATCACCTTGGTGGCAAATTCCATTTTTTTGGCAATGGCTTGTTCTCCTGCATCGGCAATGACATTGCAAAAGTATTCTGAACCGATGCCAATGCCCAAAATTTTCAGTACTGTGGATATCGATTCCGTTTCCATACCGAATGTGTTCATATAGTCAGTGAGTAATTTTAAGATGCTTGTCAGTTCTCCCGCAATCAGTGAGAACATTACAATTCCGGTCACAAGAGCGATCATCATGGAGAATTGAGGCGCCTTTTCCCGTAAAAACACTGCTGATACGGCGCCTGCAAAGGCAATGCCTGTCAATTTGGCAACGGTATCCATAGATAGCTCCTTTCCTTTGGCTTAAAACCCAAATAAATTTTTGATGGTTTCAAATAAATAGGCGATTTCCTGCACAATCACGATCAGCACCACCACCAAACCTGCCAGCGTAACCATTGTGGCTTGTTCGTCACGTCCCGACTTGGAAAGCAACTGATTTAAAATGGCAACGATAATTCCGATTGCCGCAATTTTAAAGATTAATTCAACATTCATAACATTTCCTCTTACAACATCAAAATGGCTGCCATTACACTGGTAGAACAGACACCGGCAGTAATCAGCTTGTTTGTTTTCGGGAGTTCTTTTTGCAAGGCTTCGAGATGGCTTTTCAGTTGGTTTCTGTTATGCTGATAATGTTCTTCCGTATTCTTTTTGGTATCCTTCCCGAGGACCAAAATATATTGGGTCATCAGCTCTGTGGCTTCCTCGGAAAGGGGAAGAGTTTTTAACGCTTGTTCCAGCGCATCCCGTAGCGGTAATGCTTTTTTTAACTTTAGGAAGTTTTGTTGAAACATTTTTGGAAAAGTGTTTTCTCGTTGTTCTGTCAGAATCGCTTCCTCCAGAGTTTTTTTCCATTCCGTTATGCCGTAGGTGACGGTTCCCCAAAAAACAATCATTTCCTGCAGACATTGTACTGCTTGCTTTTTTTGAGCGGTCAGGTGTTTGACCAGCAACAGATCTGCTAAGATCAGTGCTGTAAGACCGTATAGTTTTTGCATATTATTCACCGTTTGTCCTTTGAATCAAATCGACACGGTTTGTTTTACCGTTTTTTGATTTTATTGTCTTATTGGATAGATATACCTCATAGTCAAATACCTGCTCTTCCGTCAGCTTTCGGATATTTTTGCGGAAATTACCGCTGCGGTTTCCGTGAATGGTTGCCACCACGGATACTCCTGCATGATGGGCATAGCATAGACCTTCCTCATCTTCGGGGGTTCCGATTTCGTCCACCGCAATAACATCGGGGGATAAGCTTCGTATCGCCGAAATAATACCATCGGCTTTCTGATAACCGTTTAAGACATCGCATCGGCTGCCTAAACAGTTTTGAGCATCTCCCTGAAAGGTGGCGGCAATTTCGCCCCGTTCATCTATCACGGCAACTCGGATGCCGGTTGTTTTTTCGGAAAGCTGACGGATAAAATCCCGAAGCAGCGTTGTTTTTCCTTGTCCCGGAGGAGAAATGATGAGAATTCCGGGAAGGGGAGCGATTTGTCCAACCGTTTGAAACAACTGGTCTGCTGCCCCCTTTACCTCTTTTGCAATCCGCAGGTTGACGGAAGAAACATCTTTCACATAAGATAATGCTCCGTTTTCGTATACCGCTGTACCGGCAATGCCCACACGGTGTCCGCCTTTTATAGTCATAAAACCGCTTCTGAAGGAATCAAAATAGGAAGCAGGGGAGCCTTCTGTTAAATAATCCAGTAAATCCTCCATTTGGCGGGCATTCAACCGATAGGATGTTACCAATTCCCGATGACCTTCCAGAAATATGACCGGTTGATTTCTGCGAAAACGGATTTCCTCGGTATCGGGTGACAGATATTCTGCAAGATGAAAAGGCAACCCGGAAAAAAGTTCCTGTTGGCTTGGTAGTATTGTTTGTTGGAGCATATCGGTTCACCTCGTATTTTTTATCACTATATGAAAGGCTGTCCAAAAGTATGACAACCTCCTGAATAGATATAGATTTGTAAAATTGGTTGACTTTTTTTGCAAAATATGATAAAATGATACGTAATTTCAACAGATGGAGGGTCCCCGATGAATCAAGCAAAAATAATTTTAGCATCCCAGTCTCCCAGAAGGAAAGAACTGTTGCAAAAGAACGGTATTCCCTTTACAGTATATGTGACTGATGCAGATGAAACGATAACAGAGCAGATGACGCCTGCCAGGTTGGTGGAAGAGCTCTCCTTCCGAAAGGCAAAATGTGCGGCAGAAATATTTTTGGGAGAACCGGTATTGATTATTGCAGCTGACACTGTGGTGGCTTTGGAGGATGAGGTTTTCGGAAAGCCGGAGGACGAGGCGGATGCCCGTCGGATGCTTCGGTTACTAAGCGGAAAAGCGCATAGTGTTTTCACCGGTGTTACGTTAGGTTATGTAGCGGAAAATCGGGTCACATATAAGAAAACAGTTTGTGAGACCAAGGTGTATTTTTATCCCATCAGTGAAGAAGAAATTTCCGAATATATTCAAACCAAAGAGCCTTTTGACAAGGCCGGTTCTTATGCTATTCAGGGAATTGCATCCAAGTTTGTAGAAAAAATTGAGGGCGATTTTGATAATGTGGTGGGACTGCCGGTTTCCGCCATTTTAGAGGATTTGAAACGTTATCTTGAGAGAGAAGGAGAGAGACTTCAATGAATAAGCAGAGCTTTACTCCCCTCCGGTTAAAAGAAGAATTTGTGATAAAAAACGTGGTCACCATTCATTATCTGGAGTATGCCAAGGATTTTAAATTTACCGGGGAAAAGCATGATTTTTGGGAGTTCATCTATGTGGACAAAGGGGAAATCAATGCCATTGCCGAAGATAACACACATCGTCTGCAGCAGGGGGATGTTTTATTTCATAAGCCTGGAGAATTTCACAATGTGTTTTCCAATGGCGTGATTGCACCCAACATTGCCATTGTTTCTTTTGAGTGCAAGTCCAAAGCAATGAACTTTTTTCAGAATAAAGTGTTTCATGTAACGAAGGAAGAAAAAAATCTGCTTTCGTCTATCATCAAGGAGGCTACCAAAGCATTTGCAACACCTTTGAATGACCCGCTGACGAAAGGGTTGAAGCGAAAATCGGAAGCTTCTTTTGGTGCTGAACAGATGATTCTTCTGGATTTAACCGGTTTTTTACTGTCTTTATACCGGAACAATTCCATTTCTCATACACCCAAAGCATCTCTTTCTGTTTTAAAGGAACGCATGGACAACGATATTGTGGAAGATGTTATCGAATTTTTAAACGAAAACATAGGGAACACCTTAAGTTTTCCGGATGTGTTAAAATACTCCAAAACCAACAGTACAGGATTGAAGATGCTGTTTAAGGAAAAAACAGGAATGGGCGTGATGCAGTATTTTAATTATTTGAAAATTGAACGTGCGAAAATGCTGATTCGGGAAGATAATTACAATTTTACGCAAATTGCCAATATTTTAGCGTATGACAGTATTCATTATTTTTCCAAGCAGTTTAAGAAAATTGCCAAAATGACACCGTCGGAATATGCCTCTTCGGTAAAGATTGTATTGTAGAATGTCTGTTTTTGGGAGGCATCTGGGAAAATATTTGGCAAAATGTAATAAAAATGCAAAATTCAGAATAAATTTTCAGAAATCTATTGAAAAAAATCACTTGTTATAGTATAATATTATAGAAAATTTATAAAAAACATTCAAAAGCACAAATGTGCGAGGAGGAAAACATTATGAAAAAACTCATTACTCTTCTGTTAGCAGTTGCAATGCTGGTAACTCTGTTTACCGGATGCGGTGCACCTGCAACTGAAAACAAAGGCGCTACTGATGGTGAAACCGTAGTAGAAGATCAGGCAAACGGTGATGCTCTGGTTATGGCTACCAACGCTGAATTCCCGCCGTATGAATATCACGAAGGCGATGAAATCGTAGGTCTGGACGTAGATTTCGCTCAGGCTATCTGTGATGTACTTGGAATGGAACTGGAAATCGAAGATATCGCGTTCGATTCCATCATCCCGGCTGTTGTTTCCGGCAAGGCTGATATGGGTGTAGCAGGTATGACTATTACCGAAGAACGTCTGCAGGAAGTAAACTTCTCTGATCCGTACGTTCAGTCCAAACAGGTAATCATCGTAAAAGCTGACGCTGAATAAGGAGTCCTTTAAAGCAGGGGGGCCGCACAAGGTTCCTCTGTTTTTTCTCTATGAGAAAGGTGAGGTATACGTATGGAGTGGTTGCAGGACCAGATTTACAAAAATTTTATCCATGAAAATCGTTGGCATTATATCACAGACGGTCTGATGGTGACACTGAAAGTAACCTTTTTTGCGGTATTGATCGGCATTGTACTTGGTTTACTTGTGGCAATTATCCGTTCTACGCGTGCCAAGACCGGAAGATTAAAGGTGCTGGATTTTCTCTGCGGAATTTATGTCACGGTCATCCGGGGAACACCGGTAGTCGTACAGTTATTGATCATTTACTTTGTCGTATTCGGCTCGGTAAAAATTGACAAAACATTAGTTGCGGTCATGGCCTTCGGCCTGAATTCCGGAGCTTATGTGGCGGAAATCTTCCGTTCCGGTATCATGTCTATCGACAACGGACAGTTTGAAGCGGGACAGAGCCTTGGCTTCAGC
>JAZNNT010000104.1:0-7190 GCA_045580405.1 Clostridia bacterium | reverse complement strand
TAAAAAAAGACAGCCGCACGTGAGCGGCTGCCAGTAATTGTAATGCGGTGTCAAACCTTCGATGCCCCTTTGAGGGGTTAAGCCTGTAATAGCCCCTTCTAGGGGCTGTTCAAACCACTAGTTTACTAGTGGTTATGATTTTAACCGGGCGACCACACAGGGTCGCCCCTACTCAATAATCAGATAACTGCCAACCTTTAAATTGCGGTCATCGGTGGTGGCATATTTTTTTGCAATGTTAAACAGGGTGTCTCCCGATTTAATGATATAGTCAACGATAAAGGATAGTCATAGTTTCTTTTCATACGACATAATTCTTGACATTACCGAAAAATAATGCTACAATGAAATCAATTGGGGTCAGGATGTTTTCTGACAACAAGTATCGAAAAGGAAATATATGATTGAAATCATTGGAAGGGAGAACACGCATGCCAAATTTTTGCACACAGTGTGGGACAAAGCTGGCAGATGGCATAAAATGCCCAAACTGCGGTTATGTGTCCCCCGAAGCCGAAAACGTAACAGCGAAACCTGAATCCGTTACACCGCAACCAACCCCCGAGCCGGTGCAACCAAACCCCGAGCCGGTTCAACCGACATCTGAACCGGTACAGCCTGAGCCTGAACAACCTCAAGCGGAAAAGGAAGCTGCATCAGCTGGAGCAGCTGCGGGGCAAAACAATAGCACTACAGGACAGACGAATGCTGGCCCTAAGCAGGATACTCCAAATGTTGCGGAAGATATTCTGAACAAGGCAACGAAAAAAATCAACGAGCTTGCCGGTGGCAAAGGTGCTGTGAAGCTGAATTTAAAGAGTCTGTTTTCCGAGGTGTTTAAAAAACATACCAACAGTGAATCGGATGCAATTTTTATCAGCGGTACAGAAAAAACCACACCGCCGGAAAGTGAAATCAGCTCTACCTGGCCAAAACCGTGGCTGTTTGCCAGAGTATTTGCGGTTTTATTTATTACATATTTTGCACTGTATTTCTGCTGGGATTATTTTGCAAATCCCAATGTATTGCCCGGCATGATTTTTATGGGTGCTATTGCAGTTCCATTTTCCCTCATTGTGTTTTTTATGGAAACCAATGCTCCGAGAAACATCAGCTTCTTTACCACATTAACCATTTTTCTGGTGGGCGGGGCGATGTCCTTGGTAATCACGCTTCTTTTGTTCTCTTTTGTAACCATTGATGACGGTTATATGGGAGCAATTTTGGTGGGACTTGTGGAGGAAACCGGAAAGCTTACCATTATTGCTTATTATGTGAAGAAGACCAAAAATGTGAATTACGTGTTAAACGGATTACTAATCGGTGCTGCAGTAGGCGCAGGCTTTGCAACTTTTGAAACGGCAGGCTATATTTTACGTTACGGTTTATCCGGCGGTAATTCGGTTATGATGGAAGTGCTGATTGTAAGAGCATTGCTGGCACCGGGCGGACATGTGATCTGGGGTGCAATTTTAGGCGGAGCACTGGTGCTGGCAAAAGGCAGAAGTCCTTTTGAAATGTCTCAGCTGTCCAACAAAAAGTTTGTTGCCTTTTACATTATGTGTATTGCAATGCATGCCATCTGGGATATGCCGATTCAGATTGAGCATTATCTGGTGCAGATTGCTATGACCGTTTGTGCATGGATTATTGCTTTGGTATTGATTGACGTTGGTCTGAAGGAAATTTCAGCTTTGAACGTTCAAGATGAACTTGCACCTGTGACTGAGCAACTACCCCAACAATAGCAAATGTTAAAAAGCTGTATTACCAAGCGGTAATACAGCTTTTTGTATGATTTGCTCTATTCGATAATCAGATAACTGCCCACCTTTAAATTGCGGTCGTCATCAATGTTGTTGACGGCTTTTAAACGGTCCACGGTAGTGGCATATTTTTTGGCGATTGAAAAGAGGGTGTCACCGGGTTTAATAATGTAGGCAACAATGGGAGCACGGTCAATTTTTAAGGGGTTATCACGGTCGGGAAGGATTCCTTCCACATATTCCTTATTGACTGTTTGATGAAGCATAATCTGTGCGGTAACACCCAGACGAAGCTCAATAGAGCTTTGGTTTAGAATGTTATAAGAAAAATGGTTGGAATATAATTTGGCATTTGCTTTTTCACAATCCGAGTGGGATGGAAGGTCCTGTACCAGTTCAAAAGGAATCTGTCGTGAAATAGAGTTGATTCCCGATGGAGTCTGATATAACACGGTGGTGTCTAAATCTCCCGACATCAAAATCCGGTCGCCGTCTCGCTTGGTAGCGGATAAGCTGGGCAGGCAGGATACATCCAAAATGCTTTCCAGCTGCACATCGGGAAGAGGCATCACTTCTTTTAAGGAGGCAGTTTCCGGAGGCAGAATTTCCAACTGTTCAAAAGGAGCAATCCGGTGCAGGAGTTTTACCGGAAATTTTGGACTGTAAGCATCGGTAATCAAGGGAAGCTCTTGTTGTTTGATGCTTTGGATTTTTAGTTGCATTACACCGGTCACATGGACGGTTTTCGGTTCGTTTTCTTCATTTTCTGCGATTTTAATGTCCGAAATTTCTGCAGCAATGTCATGCATAAAGCAACTGTCTTCACCGGCTTCCAAGTCAATAATTTCGGTAAACGGCGACGAAAATTCAACAGTTTCCAAGGTGGACATGGTTGATGCGTAGAGCATTTTTACCAGGTAGTCCCCTTTGGCTACCACTTTGTTGGAAATGGGCTTTAAATCTTGATTTCTGACTTGCAGCGAGGTATCTAAAATTTCTGCCACCGGTGGCTTTCCCTGAGGGAGCGGAAAGCTTAAGGAAACGGGAAATTCTTCCTCTGCAGTTTGCAGCAGCGTGTAGGACGGAACGGTTTCACGAAGGCACTCCAGGTCATTGTCCAAAGACGGTGTGGGCAGAGACATATTTTCCTTTAGGGTCAGTGTGATGTGAAGCTTTCCGCGTATACCTGCTTTTCGGGAATTGATAAAAACAGGATTGTTTTGGGAAATCGTACAGTTCACTTCCGAAAAGTCCCAGGATAGAGAAGCCGGAATTTCTTCTTTTATCAGTACGGTGTCGGCGTGGGAAACCGAAGAAATGAAAACACCCTCGTCTCCCTCCGGTAAATACAGAAGATTGGCGCGCAGAGGCACTTTTGCAGAAAACAAGTTGTCCCGAACCGTATATTCCGATACATAGCCCGTAAGTTTCTGGGATAAAATTTTTAGAATATCCCGTTTGGAATCTGACACATTTAAATCCCATTCAATGGGTTGCGTGACGGTTTTTGACCAAACAGTTTTTGTTATGTTTGCTTCCATCATAGAAGGATCTCCTTTGTAATCTTTTTTAGAGCAGGCTCTTTTTTATTTTCATTTCACTATATGCTCGTATCTATGTTTTTATGTCAGAAAAATGAGAGAAACTCAATTGTAAAAAAAAGAAAAAATGGTCGGATTGTCTTGCATTTTTGGATTGCCTATGTTATAATAGACTTGATATGTTAAGATAGGATATTTTTTTATCCGTAACTCTTAGGAAAAGTAAAATGTATCGGAAAGGAAGAGCAAAAAAGATGCCGAAGGTTGCAGTCATTATGGGAAGCGATTCTGATTTCCCTCAGTTAAAAGGATGTATTAAAACTTTAAAGGATTATGGGGTAGAGGTTGAAGTAAAAGTGATGTCTGCTCACAGAACTCCCGAAGATGCGGCGCAGTTTTCCAAAAACGCCAAAGCAAACGGCTTTGAGGTGATTATTGCGGCAGCAGGGAAGGCTGCTCATTTAGGCGGCGTATTAGCAGCGTTTACCACCTTGCCGGTTATCGGGATTCCCATTAAGGCATCCACCTTAGACGGCTTGGATGCACTGCTTTCCATTGTGCAGATGCCCAAAGGCATTCCTGTGGCAACCGTAGCTATTGACGGTGGAGACAATGCGGCAATTTTGGCACTCCAGATTCTTTCCTTAAAATATAAAGATATCGAAGCAAAATTAGAAGCCATGAAAGAAAACATGGCACAAGAAGTTCGCCAGAAAGATAAAAAACTTCAGGATGAAATTGCAAGCTTATAAAAAGGAGATAAAAACTATGAATGAAGCATATAAACAGGCAGGCGTAGATATCCACGCAGGATACCGTTCTGTGGAACTGATTAAAGACAGCGTGAAAAAAACCTTCACCAAAGGTGTTATGACCGAAATCGGTGGCTTTGGCGGTTTGTTTGAACTGTTTCAGACCGGTAATTACGTAAATCCCGTATTGGTATCCGGTACCGACGGTGTTGGTACCAAATTAAAAATTGCCTTTTTAACCGACAAGCACGACACTGTTGGTCAGGATTGCGTGGCAATGTGTGTCAACGATATTGTTTGTTCCGGTGCAAAACCCTTATTCTTCTTAGACTACTTAGCAGTTGGCAAAAACGTTCCCGAACGGATTGCAGAAATTGTAAAAGGTGTGAGTGATGGCTGTATCTTAGGAGAATGTGCACTGGTTGGCGGTGAAACTGCAGAAATGCCCGGTTTTTATCCCATCAATGAATATGATTTAGCAGGTTTTGCTGTTGGTGTGGTGGATAAAGACAAAATCATTGACGGCTCCACCGTGGCAGAAGGGGACGTGTTAATCGGTGTGGCATCCTCCGGGATTCATTCCAACGGCTATTCTCTGGTGAGAAAAGTGTTTGAATTAAACGGGCCCGAAGAAGAAGCAAAGAAAAATTTAGATGTTTATTATGATGAGCTGGGTATGACCTTAGGCGAAGCCTTAATTATCCCCACCAAGATTTATGTAAAAACCGTACTGGCAGTGTTAGCACAGTATAAAGTGAAAGCTATTTCTCATATCACCGGCGGCGGTTTTTATGAAAATATTCCGAGAATGCTGCCCGACGGTACCCAGGCAGTAATCAAAAAAGATTCCTTCCCGGTATTGCCTATTTTTAAACTTTTGCAGGCAAAAGGCGGAATCTCCGAAGAAAATATGTATAACACCTATAATATGGGTATCGGTCTTTGTATGGCTGTCAATAAAGGCGATGCAGAAGGCGTTATAAAAATCATTGAATCTTTAGGTGAAAAAGCATACATTTTAGGCACCGTAGAAAACGGTGATGCAGGAGTGAAACTGATCTAATGAAAAAGATTGTGGTATTGGTATCCGGCGGCGGTACCAACTTGCAGGCGTTAATTGATGCCAAGGATGTAATCGTGTCGGGCAAAATCACCAAGGTGATTTCCTCAAAACCCGATGTATATGCATTAGAGCGTGCTAAAAATGCCGGGATTCCCGGTGTGGTGGTAGCAAGAAAAAGTTTCTCCGATAACGCAAGCTATCAGAAAGCGCTGCTTGCCGAATTAAAAGCGGAAAACCCCGATTTAATCGTGTTGGCAGGATTTTTATCCATCATTGGCGAAGAAATTATCAAAGAATTTCCCGATAAAATCATCAATGTGCATCCCTCTTTAATCCCTTCCTTCTGCGGAGACGGTTTTTACGGACTGAAGGTTCACGAAGCCGCTTTGGAAAAAGGGGTAAAGGTGACAGGTGCCACGGTGCATTTTGTGAATGAAATCACCGACGGCGGCAGAATTATTTTGCAACAACCTGTGATGGTGGAAGAGGGAGACACTCCCGAAGTGTTGCAAAAACGGGTCATGGAGCAGGCAGAATGGAAGATTTTACCCCGTGCCTGTGAATTGGTGTTAAGTGGCAAGGTATAAGAAAGGAATACATACTATGAATCAGATTGCAGAATTACTGAATACAAACTCTTATCCAGGCAGAGGTATCATCGTTGGCAAATCCAAAGACGCTAAGTATGCCATCACTGCATATTTCATCATGGGAAGATCAGAAAACAGCCGTAACCGTGTGTTTATCACCGAAGGAGAGGGCATTCGCACCGAAGCTTTTGACCCCTCCAAATTAAGTGATCCGTCTCTCATTATTTATGCACCGGTTCGTGTGCTGGGTAATAAAACCGTGGTAACCAACGGTGATCAGACTGACACCGTGTTTGATTACTTAAAAGACGGAAAAACCTTCGAGGAGGCACTGCGCACCCGTGAATTTGAACCGGATGCTCCCAACTACACTCCCCGTATTTCTGCAGAGCTGACTGTAGGCAAGGAGTTCTCCTATAAAATGTCCATCTTAAAAAGTGCTATGGGCAACGGCGAATCCTGCCAGAGATTCTTCTATGAATATTCCCAGCCTGTAGCAGGGGAAGGCCATTTCATTCATACCTACAAATGTGACGGAAATCCCATTCCTTCCTTCTATGGCGAACCTGAGCTTGTAGAACTCTGTGAAGATATTGACACCTTCACCAATACCCTTTGGACTAACTTAAACCAAGATAACAAGGTTTCTCTGTTTGTAAGATATATCTCTTTGGAAGACGGAGCTTACGAAACCAGAATCGTGAATAAAAACCAGTAGAACAACGGAAAGGAACCAGTCACCATGAAAGAATTAGAATTAAAATACGGTTGTAACCCCAACCAGAAACCTTCCAGAATTTTTAGTGAAGAATATGATTTGCCCATCACCATTTTAAACGGCAGACCGGGTTATATCAACTTTTTAGATGCCTTCAACAGCTGGCAGCTGGTGAAAGAATTAAAGGAAGCAACCGGTCTTCCCGCAGCAGCCTCCTTTAAACATGTAAGCCCTGCCGGTGCGGCAGTTGGGTTGCCCCTTTCCGATTTAGAAAAGAAAATTAACTTTGTGGAAGAATTTGAGCTTACTCCCATGGCTTGCGCTTACGCAAGAGCAAGAGGTGCAGACAGAATGTCTTCCTATGGTGATTTTATCGCATTATCTGTTACCTGCGACAAAGAACCCGCAGCAATTATTGCCAAAGAAGTGTCTGATGGTATTATTGCACCCGATTACACCCCCGAAGCTTTAGAAATTTTAAAAACCAAAAGAAAAAGCGGCTATACCGTTATTAAAATTGATAAGGATTTTACTCCCAAGCCCATTGAACGCCGTGATGTATTTGGTATCACCTTTGAGCAGGGCAGAAATGAATTGAAAATCGACGAAAATATGTTAACCAATTTTGTGACTGATGTAAAATCCTTCCCGGATTCTGCAAAAATCGACTTAATTATTGCGTTAATCACTTTAAAATACACTCAGTCTAACTCCGTTTGCTATGCCAAGGGCGGACAGGTAATCGGTGTTGGTGCAGGTC
>JAZNNT010000103.1:0-4791 GCA_045580405.1 Clostridia bacterium | reverse complement strand
CTTTAATTTCTTCGATAGTTGCCTTGGGATTGCCGTAAGCAATATTGGCGCCAACCGTATCGGAAAAGAGAAATACCTCCTGTTGAGAAGCAGAAACGGCATTTCTGACCGTTTCCAAATCCAACTCCCGAATAGGAAGGTTATCTAACAGCACTTCCCCTTCGTCAGTATCGTAAAAACGGGAAATTAACTGGATCAGTGAAGTCTTGCCGGAGCCGGTCTGCCCCATAATGCCAATTCGCATCCCCTGCTCTGCCACAAAGCTGACATTTTTTAAGGCAATCGTTCCTTCATAAGAAAGGCTAACATTGCGAAATTCCACTTTCCCGAAAATCTGAGAATCAAGACTGTCTCGATCGCTGGCAATTTTCGGTTCCTCTTCCAAAAGTGCCATCATTTTTTCATAAGAAGCAAAGCTGTTGATGGTGGCATTGGTCAATGCACCAACCATGGACAATGGCCCTGTAACCATCCAAATCATGCTGTTAAACATAATGAGATCCCCTAAGGTAATCACATTCTGAATCACAAGCACACCACCTACAAAAACAAGGTAAAGCTGCACCAGTCCGTAAATATTCTGAAGGAAAGGCAAGTATTTTCTGGCAGTCAAAGCGATATCCATCTGTGCATCTTTAAATTCATGATTCACCTCGTCCATACGGTCGTTTTCATATTCTTCCCGCACAAAAGCCTTCACAGCTCGTTGTGCCCAGATGTTTTCGCTAACGACCGTATTCAAATCTGCATGCACTTTTCTTAAATAACGGTACCGTTTCTTCTGTTTTTTTGCCATTTTTGTAGTCAGAATGCTGACCACAGGAATCACCAAGAGCAGCACCGCTGATAATTTTAGGTTAATATAGAATACTAAAATCAGAATTGCTCCCAAAAATGTGGCAATATTCTCTAAAGCTGTAAACACTGTATGTGCAAAAAACTGACGAACTGTGTCAATATCCGAAGTCATCTGCGTCATGGTTTCCCCTGTGGAGTGTTTGTCAAAATATTCAAAATCCAGCTCCATCAGTTTCCGAAATCCACGACGGCGAAGTCCAAGCACCATATTTTGGGTAATACTTTCAATTTTCATTTGGGAAAAATACCGTAAAAATAAACGGCCTGCTGTTACACCGGCAATTCCCAAAACAATGGGAACCAATAGATCGGTTTTCCCGCCAAGTAAAATGTCATCTACTATCGTTTTTGTGAAAAATGGATTTAAAAGTCCTAAAACTGCTGCTATGATAATCAAAAACAACATGCAAAAATAAGTCCCGTAATGTCCTTTTAAGAGACTAAGCATATTTTTCTTTTTCACAAAACCACCTCTTTTCCCGAAAAAGAGTTGATTGCCTGATGGTAGACAATCAACTCTCATATCATTCATTTAAAGATCAGAAAACTTTTCACAAACTTCTTGATAAGATTCGTGAGTACCGATATCGTAGCACTCTCCCTGGAATTTATAAGCATATACCGGTTTTTTATCATGTAACCAGGACGGGAAAAAGCCGGGAGCATCCGGATTGTTTCCTTCCGCTAAATACTGCTCAATCATCGGTAGGGTGTCTTTTCTATAAATATAAGATGCAAAAGCAGCGTAGTTAGACTTGGGATTCTGCGGTTTTTCTTCCATAGCCAAGACCTGTCCCTTTTCATCCATAATCACGTTTGCCATTCTTTGCAGCTCTTTGATTTCATTGATTTCTTTTACCAGAATACTGTCAAAGCCATTCTGACGGTAGAAATCCACGTAATCATTTAAGGGGAAGGTAAAGAAGTTATCTCCTGCCATAATCAAAACGTCCTCGTCAATATTTCCGTTTTGAATCGTGAACCAGATATCACCGATGGCACCTAATTTATTGGAATCATCAGTAGTATTGTCATCTAAAACGGTCACTTTCAGACGAGTTTGGCGTGTTTTTGCCCAATCAGAAAAGTTAGTAAAAAATTTATGGTTAGAAATGATAAACATTTCATCAATTTCTGCAATGGTTTCAATCTGATCGGTGATAAAATCCAAAATGGATTTTTTGCCAATGGGAAGAAGTCCCTTGGGAGTATCCTTGGTCAACGGATACAATCTGGTCGCATAACCTGCCGATAATACAATTGCTTTCATAATTGTTCCTCCTAAATAAAACAAAAGTTATTCTTTGATTTTTAGCGGCATAAATTCTAAATAATCTGCTGAAATCAGCTGATAATTTACGCCAGCAGATTCACCAACAAAAGCATTTTCAATACCTTTTGCGTGAAGATGTCCGTAATAACAATGTTTAATTTCATATCGTTCCAGAACTTCCCGAATCGGATTTTTCGCCTCAGTATTCTGCTGATAAATGGGTGGATAATGTAAAAAAGCTAAGATTGGAAGGTCAGGATATGCTTTTTTGGCCGCCTGAATCGACAACTCCAATCGAATGGCTTCCCGATTGGTCAGTTTTTCATCCTCTTCCCCGTGAGCGGTAATATCCCAGCCACGGCTTCCGCAGATTAAAGTATCCTCCACCAAAAAGAAGTTGTTGTGAAGCACTTTAACAGAAGAAAATCCTTCCTTTTGTAAAAAAGCTTCCATTTTGGACATGGTGGTGAAAAAATAATCATGATTTCCTTTGGCGATAATTTTCTTTCCCGGCAGTTTTTGTAAAAACTGAAAATCAGGAACAGACTCCTCCAAATAAGTTGCCCAGGAAAAATCTCCGGGCAAAATCACCGTGTCTTCATCGGTCACAGTATTCATCCAGTTTTCATACAGTTTTTCGGTATAATCTTCCCAGGCTTTTCCGAAAATGTTCATCGGCTTATTGATGCCAAAAGGAAGATGCAAATCCGAAATTGCAAAAATTGCCATAGAATTACTCCGTTATCTTGCCAAATTATTTGAATTGAATTAGGATAAAAAGTCGGTTACAGTTGCTTTCATATCCGTTTTTTCACAAGCAGATGTGAAGCGTTGTTCCAAGGTCTGTAACTCCCACAGTTGTTTGGGAATTTCCAGTCCGGAAACCTCCTTTAAAAATGCTAAACGTTCAAATTCATCCTGACAGGGTTTGTCCTGACCAAGTGCTTTTAACACGTTTTCGTTAAATTTATAGGGACTTGCGGTAGATGCCACCACGCAAATCTTTTCGTCTCCGGTTTCTTTACGGTATTGTTTTAACACGTAAGAGGCAACTGCCGTATGAGTATCCATCAAATATTGCTTGTCACGGAAGGTTTCTTTGATTTCTGATAAAGTATTTTCTTCGCCGGCAAAGCCTGCATAGAAATCTTTTTTGATGGTTTCTTTCATAGTATCGGTCACTTCGTAGGTACCGCTTTCGGAAAGTTTGTTCATCAAATCACTGATATATTGATCATCTTTTCCGCTGATATGATAGAGATAACGTTCCAGATTAGATGAAATCAGAATATCCATAGACGGAGACATGGTCAGATGAAATTCTCTGTTTCGGTTATAAATGCCCGAATTGATAAAATCGGTCAACACATTGTTGCAGTTGGAAGCACAAATCAGCTTACCGATGGGGAGTCCCATCTGTTTGGCATAGTATGCTGCCAAGATATTTCCAAAATTACCGGTAGGCACACAAACATGAAAGGAATCACCAAAGGCAATTTTTCCGTCCTTCACTAAATCACAGTACGCAGAGATATAATAAACCACCTGAGGTACCAGTCTGCCCCAGTTCATAGAGTTTGCAGAGGATAAAATAATTCCTTTGGTATTCAGTTCTTCCCGATAGTCGCTGTCGGTAAAGATGGTTTTTACACCGGTCTGAGCATCGTCAAAGTTCCCGTTGACACCGCAGACAAACACATTGTTTCCCCTTTGGGTCACCATCTGTAATTTTTGAATTTCAGAAACACCATCTTTGGGGTAAAATACCGCCACTTTGGTGCCGTCCACATCGGAAAAACCGTCTAAGGCAGCTTTTCCGGTATCACCGCTGGTTGCAACTAAAATGCACACAGTTCGGTCATCTCCGGTTTTTCTTACGGATGCAGTTAACAAATGAGGCAGCATCTGCAACGCCATATCTTTAAATGCACAGGTAGGTCCGTGCCACAATTCCAAATAAGCAGTTGTATCATCGGTATAGTGGAGAGGCGTTGGTTCTCCCTGCCCGAATTTTTCGTTTCCATATGCCTTTTGGCAGTACTCCTCCAGCTCAGCTAAAGAAAAATCTTCCAAGAACAGACTCAGAATGGTTGCTGCACGCTGGATATAAGTCTGATTCATCAGCCGCTCATAAATTTCATTGGTGAGTGTTGGGAAAGTCTCCGGCACAAACAAGCCACCATCACGGGATAAGCCCTGCTTCATCGCCATTGCCGAAGTTACCTTACAGGCATTGTTTCTTGTACTGTTGTATTGCATAATGTCCTCCCTATCGTACAATTTTTTTAGAATTTATCTTCAAAAAAATGCTTTACCTTTGTTACTATAAAATCGTTACACACTATCATTTTAATTGTATAACATTTCGCCTAAGAATGCAAGTTTTTTTGGAAAAAAATCTGCATTTCTATTGTTTAAATTGCGTTCATATTTCCCGTTTTCTTTACCTTATCAAAAATTGTGCAGAAAAGCGGATGCAAAATGGGGAAAGTGAACGCCGAAGGGGTTACCCGACGGTGTACGAGCTGTACGCCGAGGGTGAACTTAACCCATTATGCGCCATTTTTCAATCATAACCACTAGTAAACTAGTGGTTTGAACAGCCCCTAGAAGGGGCTATTACAGGCTTAACCCCTCAAAGGGGCATCGAAGGTTTGACA
>JAZNNT010000102.1:0-3827 GCA_045580405.1 Clostridia bacterium | reverse complement strand
GATCCGACTTGCGGTTTATTTTAATTTTCATAGCATTCCGTTATAGGGAATCACTTCACGAAAACAGAGGAACAGTTTATGGCAGAGATTTTTGAGCCGTTAACCGTGCTAACCGAACAATTTAATAAATTACCCGGCATCGGCAAGAAAACTGCTCAGCGTCTTGCATATTATGTGTTGATGCAACCGGACGAGTTTGCAAAAGACTTCAGCAATGCATTATTGAATGCAAAAGCGAAGGTCCGCTATTGCAAAACCTGTCAGAATATTTGTGCAGGGGATATCTGCCCCATTTGTCAGAACGCAAAGCGTGACCAAAGCACTGTTATGGTTGTGAAAAGTCCCAAAGAGCTGATTGCGATGGAGAAAACCGGTGAGTACCAAGGTGTATACCATGTGCTTCACGGCTTGATTTCGCCGATGGATGGTATATCTCCCGACGATTTAACCGTGAAGGAATTACTTTCCCGGATTTCAGCCGGGAATATCGAAGAGGTGATTCTTACCTTAAGCCCCACCGTAGAAGGGGATGCCACGTCGATGTATCTTGCCAAGCTTTTAAAACCTCTTGGCATTAAAGTAACCCGAATAGCCCAGGGACTTCCTATGGGCAGTGACATCGAATATGCGGATGAAGCAACCCTTCTGATGGCGTGGAAGGAACGAAAAGAACTGTAGCACAGAGTTTAATCCTCTGTGCAATATCACATAGAGGATGAAAACAGATGGCTTTGAAACTATCCAAAGGACGGAAAAAGAATCTGGTGAAATTGCCGGTATCTTTTTTTGACCGCTACCTTCCCAGTGTAAATGGGGATTACTTGAAAATTTATTTGTTTGGACTGAAACTTTGCATGGAGAATCAATCTATGACGGATTCTGAAATTGCAAAGAGTCTTGGAATGTTAACGGCAGACGTAAAAAATGCATGGCACTACTGGGAACAGGAAGGATTGATTTGCTTATCCGGCGAGGGCTCTGTGGAATTTGAAAACCCGGAAGAAATGGTTTTCTCACCGTTTCCCAAACAAACGAAGAAGCCTTATGAAACAGTTCAATTTGAAGATGTGTTTTCTACCATTCAGAAGGACGAAGATTTTAAGGAAACTTTGCGGATTGTGGAAGCATCCTATCCGGAGCTTTTGACCCAGGACGATGTAATGATGATTTTCGATGTTGTGAAAATCAAGGAAATTCCGTTGGAACATTTGTTGGTCACTATTGCGCATTGCTTAAAAATCCGTAAAAAAAGTATGAAGTATATTTATAAGGTTGTTACCGAAAACTATGCAGACGGAATCACCGAACTGGAGGATTTGGAACAGCACTTTACCCGTATGGAGCAAAGTACAAAATACTTAAAAAAAGTTGCAAAAATTTTAAAAATTACCGGTCGGGAATTTGTGGATAAAGAGAAAGAATTTATCCGCAAATGGGAGCAGGCAAAAAAAACAGAACAGGAAATCCGGGAGGCATACGAAAAAATGATTATGTCAATCGGAAAGCTGTCTTTTGCATACTTAGATAAAATAATTATGAATGAAAAAGGGAACAAACCGACGCAAAAATCGTCTGTAAAAGTAGGTCCCTTAAACAATTTCAATCAGGAACTTCCTGATTTTCAGAAAATTACCGATGATCTTATTCGGAAACAGTTGGAGGAATAAGGGATGACATACCCAACCGTTGTTTTAAAAAAAGCGGCAGAACAACTGAATAAACGTCAGCAGGAAAATAAGCAGATTACCCGTGAGAAAAAAGAAAAAGTGTACATAGAAATTCCAAAACTTCAGGAAATCAATCAAAAAATCGGTGCACTTTTAAAGCTTGGTGTAGCTTCCGGGGAATCTGTGGCTGAACTTAAAAAATCGCTTTCCAATCTTGTCTTGGAACGGGAAAAATTATTGGCAGCACACGGTTATCCTGCCAATTATTTAGAGGATTACTATGAATGCCCGATTTGCCGGGATGAAGGATTTGTTGGCAGTGAGCCCTGCGAATGTTATCAGAAAATGCTTCGCACGGAGGCTTATCGTTTGTCCAATTTGGCTGACCGGATTGATACAGAGAATTTTGATAAATTTGCTCCAACAATGCATTCAGAAAAAAAATCTATGGAATGCATTATAGAAAAAGCAAAACGGTATTGTAAAGAAGACCCTGCAATTCGGAAGAATCTTTTGTTTACAGGTCCCACCGGTACCGGAAAGACGTTTCTTTCTTCGTGTATTGCCAAGGAATTTCTGGATCACGGATATTTTGTGTTGTATCAAACGGCAACCCGTGTGTTAAATGTGATAGACGATGCCAAATTCCGCCGGGAGCAGCCGGAGCACGAGGAATATCTTTCCATGATTACCGACTGTGATTTGCTGATTATAGACGATTTGGGGACTGAATATTCCTTTGGCTATCCTCAGTCTCAATTGTTTGATATCCTGGAAACCAGAATGATTTCCGGAAAACGCACCGTAATTTCTACAAATCTGGATTTCAATGAGCTGAATCAGAAGTATTCTCCCCGATTTGTTTCCAGAGTACTTGGGAATTATGAAACATTCGTATTTCGTGGCAACGATCTGCGGTATGCGAAAGGGTGACGCCCTACATAAATTTGTTAAAAAATAATTTTATATTATGGCAGATTTTAATCTGCCGGAATTCACTTAAAGGAGGAATTCACATGAAATCAAAAGTGTTAGCTCTTGTGCTTGCTTGTCTGATGATTCTGTCTGTTCCCGTTTTTGCGGCAACTTATTCCGACGTTCCGGAAACTCACGACAGATATGAAGCAATCAGTATGCTGTCCAGCATGGACATTATTACCGGTTTTCCGGATGGCTCATTCAAGCCTGACGAAGCTGTAACCAGAGCACAGATGGCAGCTCTTATCACCAGAATGTTCAGTTTGGGAAGCTCCCCGGTAACAGCGGAACCTTTCTCTGATGTTGCTGTTAGCTACTGGGCGGCATCTGATATTGTTTCTGCAAAAAATAGAGGCATTATTAACGGTTTCCCGGATGGTACCTTCCAGCCGGAAGCTGAGGTTACTTATGAACAGGCAGTTAAAATGATTGTTTGTGCATTAAACTATGGTACCGCTGCAGAAAAATCAGGTGGATATCCCAACGGTTATATCCAGCAAGCTTCCAAACTTGGAATCTTAAAAACTGCTGCATACACTCAGGATAAAGCGGCTCCCAGAGGCATTATCGCGCAGTTGCTTTACAACTCTCTGGATGTAGATATGCTGGTTCCCCAGATTAATGCAGACGGTACTGTTGATTACGTTAAATCCGAAAGCGGTAACAACACCGTAAGCCAGCAGTTCTTAAAAACCGAAACCTTAAAAGGTGTTACTGTGGTTCGCACTCCCAGAGTGAACTTAGAACCCGGTGTTTCTGAGATTCAAAGCATCAACGACAACGCAATATATGTGAAAAAAGCGGATAATACCTATGTAAAAATTACTGTGCAGAATACCTCTGCATTTGACTACATTGGTCAGCTGGTTGATGTTACCTACAAAGTAGATGCAGAAGACCCTGCACTGAAAACTCTTGCAAACATCTCCCGTAACAGCGGTGTACGTGTATACGAAAACATCAAATTATCCGATGTGATTTCTTTGGATGCTTCCGGTATCAATTATTACACCGATAAAGCAAATGAAAGAGAAAACAACTTAAATTTCAACGGCACTCCTGTTGTAGTTTATAACGAAAGACTGCATACTTCCGGTATTGCTGCAATTAATGCCGATTTAGTTGATACCGATTCCGTTGACGGCGTTGTGTCCATCTACTTAAGCGGTAACCAGACTTTCA
>JAZNNT010000101.1:0-9496 GCA_045580405.1 Clostridia bacterium | reverse complement strand
CTATTTTGTAAGGAAACCTTACAACGACGATAAATGGATTTTATCAGAAAATGTTTTCCGGGCAAAGTCATTGCAAAATCCTTTGCCCGGGGAACCCCGGATTTGAAAATAAATATTTTATATTTCTATATATTTTGCTATTTTTACTATTTTTCTAATTTCGCTAAATATTTTGCTAATAAAAATTTTATATATATCAAATTACAGCAAAAATTAAGGAGGATTGCTTATGAACCGTAATTTGAAACGAGTGCTCTCCGTGGCACTTATGGTTGTTATGTTGGCAGTGAATTTTGTAATTCCTGCAATGGCAACCGAACCACCCATTACTGTAACATATGAAGCTCTGTTAGACAACACACTGACAGGGAAGCAAGGGGAGTTATTCTATGAAACCTCTCCCGGCACCAATACTGCCACCTCGGGTCTGGATAGCCCTCAGGGCAACTTCAGCAGTGCCTATGCTCCCTTGGAAGTACCTACCAGTGGTAATGTTAACGTGAAAAATGCCTTACAGATGTCAGCATCTGAATGGGTAAGATTTACCGTTACTGTACCCACCGCAGGCTACTACGCAGTTGACCTGACCTGTGCACGTGCTCAGGCTTTGGATTTAATTGTTCGTACTGACAAAACTATAATTGAAAAAAGCTTCACCAGAAACACTACCATGGCATCTACCGGTACTATCGGGCATTTGTATCTGGATGCAGGCGACAACTACGTTTATGTAGATAATAAATCTACTGCCGTATTCCGTCTGAAACAGATGACCTTCACTCTGGATGCATCTGCAGATGCATCTCAGGTAAAATTGGTAGCTCCTGTTGCGGCTGCAACCGAAATTGCTGATTTAACCGTAGCATTTGATGACGGGTATAATCAGGCAGATGTCAGCGGTGCAACTCTGACCTTCCCTGTGACCATTGCAGCAGAAGGTAAATACAAAGTATCTGTAATGGGTATAGCAACCGGTACCAACACCGTGGCTGCAGATTTTGAAGGTGATGCAAAAGAAGCAACCGTAGCAAACGATGCATACGGATATACCGCAATTGGCGTATTCCCCTTAACCGAAGGCGACTATACTCTGACCTTAGACGGTTTTACCGACTATAGCTTTGCTTGGGCAAAAATTGAATATGTAGGTACTTATACTACTGAAATTGTTAGTGAATCCATCACAGATACCGAAACCGTAGGCAGAGGTACCGACAGCTACGTTGTTACCTTTAACGACAACATTAACGAAGTAGATGCAGCTACTCAGATTACTTTAGAATCTGCAGATGGCACCATTGAAACCGTTGCAAGCATTGCAGACAAAGTGCTGACTGTTTCTTTTAAAGAAACTTTAGATTATGAAACTCCCTACACCTTAACCTTAACCGGTTTACAAGGTGTATATGATGATAGTGCAATGGCAGATCACGTGGTAAACTTTACCACCGCTGATGATTCCAATACCGACGGTACTGCAACCGTAGAAGTAACCGACGTTACCACTTCCCGTGAAAACGGCTCTGTAACCGGTATCGTAAAAGGTTCTACCGGCGTTGGTATCAAAGGTAGAGAAGTTAACGTATACGACAGCAATATGGACGAAGTTGCAACCGGCGAATCCGGTGTTGATGGTGTGTTTGAAATTGACTTCACCGTGACCGAAACTGTTGCAGGTGCTTACACCTACACTGTTGATTCTGAATACGGTGCAGTTACCACTGCAACCGTAAGCTATGTGTCAGCAGCTGAAGAACTGAGAATCCTTGGTTTATTTGAATCTGCAACCACTCCCGAAGCTGTATATGCAATTTTTGAAAGCTATGGTGACATTCTGCTGGTTCCCACCTATGCAGAAGACTGTCAGACCTTAGCAAATGACGATTTGTTCTTAGCTCATTTCCAGAGTAAAGTGTTCTCCGCTGTATCCGAAGTGGCTCCCTTCTACAACAGAATGCTGAAATTAGAAGGTATGAACCAGGCAACCCGCGGTTCTGACGTGGATGATTATTTGACTGCAGAAATGAGTGAATTTATCGGCTTTGCTTCCGATAAATTAGACTTAGTTATTATCAATGACCCCGGCAACACTAAGAAAACTTCTTTTGCAGCAAAAGTTGCTGCTGATACCAATACGAATGGTGCAAGCACCTCTGAAGCAGCATTCTTAGAAAGAATTGCAACCTTACTGGATGCTTGGCTGTTAGAACAGAACAGCATTACCCCCACCAGCCTGGATTTAACCGGTGCAACCACCTCTTGCTACTATGCAGGTGAAATTGCAATTCCTTTGAATTTCGTGAATGCACAGACCAAAGTGAAAGGCGTTGAAGTGGTAGTAACCACCGCAGATGACAATCTGTTAACCAATGCACAAGCAGTTGTGGAAGATGCAATTTCCTCCGAAGTTGTAATCGACCGTGATGCAAATACTGCAACCTTTACCATTGAATTTGAATACGATGCAACCAAAGCATACGACGATCTTGGTAAAATTTCTCTGCAGGCATCTGTTATTGCAACCCACTCTATCGATGTAGACGCAACTGTTATTTACAGATTTACCACTCAAACTACTGACGAAGAGGGCAACCCTGTTGATATTAATGTAGATATGCCTATCGCAGTAACCGGTGGTAACGTTCGTGCAACCGTATCTCCTTCTGTTACTGAAACTGAAAGACCTGTTATCGGCGGCGGATACACTGCTCCTCCGAAGGAACCTGAAATCGAAGAAGACGATACTCAAAAATCTCAATACTTCTTTGACGATATGGCTGATGCTCTCTGGGCTCAGGACATGGTTCATGCGTTAGTTGGAAAAGGCGTTATTTCCAAGAACGATGAAAGAGCGTTCCGTCCTATGGACAATGTAACCCGTGAAGAATTTGTAAAAATGCTGGTAACCGTTGTAGGTACTCACCATGCAGATGCAAAATCCACCTTATCCGACGTTTCCGCAGATCATTGGGCAACTTCCTACATTGCAACTGCTCAGGAACTGGGTATCGTTCAGGGGAATGCAGATGGCACCTTCGGTTTAGGTCAGAAAATTACTCGTCAGGATATGGCGGTTATGGTTTACAGAACCTTTGCTCTCTTAGGTATTGACCTCTCTGCAGGTTCCACCGCATTTGCAGATGGCGGCGATATCGCAGACTATGCAAAAACTGCTGTTAGCGCACTGGAAAAACAGGGTATCATTAACGGTATGGGTGATGGCACCTTTGCTCCTGTTTCCAACGCTACCAGAGCACAATCCGCAAAAATTATTTATGCTATGATGGAGGTGTTAGGCGTATGATGAAAAGAAGCTTATCTCTGTTACTCGTTCTGATCCTGGCTTTAACTTCTTTTAGCTTGGTTGCTTCCGCAGCATCCGGCGCAAGCCAGGTTATGTCCGACTTTAACATTATGCCCCAGAGCTGCTCTGCAGACTCCGATAATTTAGTTACCCGTAGAGAATTTGCTTACACCATTGCCAATATTTTAGGCAGTGGTGAAGCAGAACCCCGTGCAACAGATTTTATTGATGTTACCGAAGAACTGGATGATTCCGGTTACATCTACTATGCAACCGTAAACGGTTTCTTACTGCCGGAAGGCAATATGTTCTGCCCCGATGATCCGATCACTCTGCATGATTTCAACGATGCTGTTATCAAACTGCTGGCTTATGAAACCATCGCAGAAGCAAACGGCGGCGGAAAAGACGGTGCTATGAAAACCGTTAGAGATTTAAAAATTTACAATGGTGTTACCATCAAAGATTATGAAACCGTAACTGTGAAGCAGTATCGTCAGCTGGTATACAATCTGATGACTGCAGATATCACTGATTTTAGCTACAGCTACGATCAGGACGGTAATATCAATCTTTACAGAACCGGTACTACCAAAACAATTTTGTCTCAGTATTTCGGCATTTCCCGTTACTACGGTTCTATCACCGAAGTAAATAATCAGAAACCCAGCGCAAAATTTAACGTAACCAAAAACGTTACCGAAGCAAACCCCGAAATTTTGGCCCCCGGTTCTGACTACTATTTCTTATCCAACGGTACCGTAGACTTAAACTTCTATCAGAACATTCCTGTTGAAATCTGGACCAATAAAGACGGCGTTATCGTTTATATTGCGCCCCAGCAGAACGTAGAAGTGTTCTACGATGTGATTTACAGCGTAAACAACGACACCAACCCCAACAATGCGTACGCACTGAATCTGATTGATGAAATCGAATTCAACCGTGACGAAACAGAATACAAAATTGACTCTAGCGCAAAAGTAAGCTACAACGGTGCTGTTACCACAACTCCCGTGAAGCTGGCAGGAAAATATGCAAAAATCGTTATTATTAATAACAAAGTAACTTACTTAGAAACCTGGAACCTCCAGGAAGGCGGTATGGTTTTAGAAGTAAACAACAGCTACGTTTCCTACATCAAAGGCGAAGCAACCGGTAAACTGAAAAGAATCGGTGAATACGATGATATTATGGTTATCATCGAAGGTAGAAGCACCGACCGTAACCAGATTAAACCCGGCAGCTTATTCTACTATTACCAGACCGATGATATGCTGGTAATTGCGGTTTCCGAAAAAACCATCGTTGGAACCTTAGACAGTATGTCCACAGGTGAAATTGAAATTGGCAGACATTTCTATCCCACTGCCGGTAGCATTTATGTTTCCGAAAATGGCGAAGATTATCAGGAAAACGACTTTGACAGCGTGTTTGATACGCAGGTAACCTGCTATGTGGATATCTTCGGTAACATCCGTTACATGAAATCCAACGGTAGCTTAAACGCTGCAAACGAATTTACCGCTTACGTAATGGGCTACTCTAAAAAAGGTTTTGAAGATACCAAAATCAAAGTTCAGAAAATTCATCCTGAAATTGAAGAAGAAATCATCATTCTGCCTGTAGATTTCCCGGATTCCAAATATATCGACAATCCGGCAACCACTTCCTACGGTGTTACTCAGATGAAAAACAACCTGTTAAACGGTCTGACCTGGCAGGAAAAAATGACACCTTATGAAAAAATCTACAAATTCACCGTAAACGATGAAGGCGTTATTACCAGGATTTCTGAACCCGATTATTACTTACTGTTCGGGGAACAACACGATGTAACCTATCTGGATGCAGATAAGAACGAAGTGACTCAGACCGTTCCTTGCCTGCCCGCAATCAATATCCCCTTAGACCACTTTACCGGTGACTACCGTGCAATTTATCTGCCCACTACTGCAACTAATGGCATTACCACCGGTATCGGTAACAGCTTAGCTTCCACTCAGCTGTTCTACATCCGTGATGAAAGATTTGTAGTTTTAACCAATATTGACGGTAAACTTGGTGTTACCGAAAGAAGCTACAATGAACTTTTGGCACACGGTACCTTCAATATGTCTGATGAATCTCTGAAGGTAAACATTGCGATGTTTGCAGAACCCGGAGCAAATCATCCTCAGTTCTGGCTCTTATACGGTAATACCGATAAAATCCGTCGTCACCAGGGTGACCAGGATGCTGTTATCAACAGCATCACCTTAAAATATGATGCTGAAGCTGACAAAAATTACTATGAAGTAATTTTGGACGACGAAGAAGAATGGGAATTAGACTCCATTGCAATCGATCCTTCCTGGACTGTTACTCATTACAGACCTTCCGGTCAGCCTGCTCCTGATAAACTGGAAGTTGGTATGAAGGTAGAATACATGGACGGTGCGTTATTCTGCAACAACGAAATTTATATTACCGGTGTTGAAGAATATCCCGTTAGCGCAGACGGCAGCAATATGACCATTGAACAATGGTATCAGAATATTATGCCCGGTATGTTAAAAGGTACTGTGAGAAAAATTACCGATTACAGACTGTACATGGAAGACGGTGCAGCTTACCATATTGGTAACAACTGCAATATCCAGGGTGTAAAATTCAAAAACGGTAAAGTTGAATATGTTGACTTAAGCGAAGCTGACGTAGAAGCTGGCTCCACCATTTACTTCAACAGAAATATGAACGTAAACTACATTGTTGTAGAAGTTGCTGAATAATTTCAAACCGAATAAAAAAACAGAGAGAAGAAATTCTCTCTGTTTTTTTGTTTTTTTATATTTCGTTTTGAGTGAGGCGATTGCACAGTCTTTTTCGTGAGGAGAAGGTGGGGAGTAAAGCAACTCGGATGAGGTGATGATACGTGAAAACAGGGACCAGGCAGAGTGGTTCATCCTATCAGCGTTTCCGGTTGTTTCTTTTGTTTTCTTTCCATGCGTCTCCAGTTATAAAAACCGTAGAGATCGTTTGCCAAAAAGACTAAAAAGCAAATGACCACCGAAAGGTAGTTAGGGTCCGTTACCGAGGCAATGCCCCACAGCACAATCAGTACGATGTCATTTAGGGAATAAATCAATGCAAAATAGGGGCTTCGCCGTGCGGTCAGATAGCAGGCACCGAAGCTTGTGGCAACAGATAGGGTACTCCACCCAAGATTCGGGGTATGAAGCCCTTTTAGCACAAAGTAGAAGATTGCAGTCACCGTGGCGGTTAAGAGGAGTAAAAAACACCATTCCTTCCCCTTGATGCGGTTCACTTCCACTTGTGATTTCTTTCCCTGATAGGGATTTCTCAGCCAGCAGATCAAAGCATAAATCGCCATAGGCACCGTCATGCCAAGATAGGTAATCATTTCACTGTAATAGTGTGTCTGATAGGAAATGAATCCGTAGATGGAGCCAAATAAAATCATCATCACTTGTCCTATAGGATTTCCCTTGGCACAGAATATGAGGGAGGTGACACCAAGCAGCGAGGCTACAAGCGTCAAAAAACTTTCCTGACGGAATAACACATAGGATAAGAGAAGCATTCCTATAGAGCTGCCCCACAAAATCCATTCTCTTTTTTTAAAATACCGAAACATTTTTCTCGTTCCTCCAACAAAAAAGCACCCGCACATACAACTTCTAAAGACCTAACGCTGTATGCCGAATGCTTCCGCACGAATTCTACCCGGTGGCAGAATTCTCTTTCTGATATTTTTAGTATTTCACCTATCACAGTATAGCAGGAATTTAACCATTTGTCAAGCCTTAAAACTGATTGTAGCTGACAACTTCCTCCATGGGACGCACCGCATCGTGCATCGGTGCAGGAGTGCTGTCCTCTGCGGGATAGCCCATTACCAAAAGTGCCACAGGTTCCAACTCGTCGGGAATCTGATAAGCTTCTCTCATTGCCACGGGGTCAAAGCTCATTACCCAACAGGAGCCGATGCCCAATTCCCAGGCACCCAGCATCAGGTGGGTGGTAACAATGGCACAGTCTACGGGAGCGGATTTGGCACCGTCATACCGACGGGTCCAGCCTTCCTCCTTATGATAGCAGATTAACATCGCTAACGGTGCATCAAAATGACTTCTGGTGCAGTTTTTAAGCTTCATGATGTTCTCGTCGGAATCCAGCACCAAAATTCTCTGGGGCTGAATATTGCAGCCTGTTGGCGCAATATGTCCGTAGGCTAAAATTTTATCGATGATTTCTTTGGAAACTTTCATCTGCTTAAAATTTCTCACGGAGTACCGGCTTTTTGCCAATTCGTAAAAGTTCATTTCATTCATAGGGGTTCTCCTTAACAGTTTATTTTTGGTAATAACAGGGGATACACGCCAAATACCAGGGTGATGAGAATCCAATGGCGGATAGTGTCCCAAATCAGGGACAAAGACAGGTTATAGGGAAAAGAAATCAGCTCTGATCCTTTTTTTAACAGTAAGGCAAGAACTAACGCCACCGCTACCCGAATCAGTTTTTTATAGAAGGGAACATCATAGGTCATAGTGCCGTAGCGGTTATCTAACAGGGAAGATGCCGTTAGTCCGCCCATTAAACCCACGCACTTAAAATAATCGGCGTAGTGAGGGTCGGGATTTACTAAAAAAAGCAGAGCAAAGGCAAGCATTCCTAAACATACGGGTACCAATAATTTTTTGGGATTTTTTGCTTTTTCATACAGCATACTTCCCAAAATTCCCACCAAAATTCCAAGCAGAAGACCAACCACCACATCTGACGGATAGTGCGCACCTAAGTACATTCTGGAAAACCCCATCAGAGCAGATGCCGAAAGAACAGTCCACCAAACCCACGGTTTTTTCAGGATTTTGGCAACAGCGGTAGTCCAAGTGGCAAAATTCTGAGTATGACCGCTGGGGAGAGAATATCCCGTTGCCGTTTCCAATCGGACACAGGTCACTTGCCCTGTGGCAAAGGGACGTGGAATTTTAAAGATATTCTTTACAATTCCGTTTAATCCCAAAGAGCAGACGGTTACAAAACAAATCCGGTAAGCACTTTCTTTTTGAAACATAAAATATAAAATGGAAACCAGCAGGATTAACACCGTGTCTTCTCCCAAAAAGGAAACAGTCTCCATAATGGTATTAAGGATTGGTGTTCGCAGACTTTCCAGCCAGCTTAACACCGAAATTTCACCGTAAAACATAGTTTCACCTCTTTGGTTTATTGTAGCATAACAACGTCTGAAATGCAAGAGAAATCTCTTTACATTTTTTTGATTCTATGTTATAATGAATCTATCATAAATGCAAAAATTAGTAGAATATAAAAAGGGGAATATTGACATGGATTGGAAAAAAGAACTTTTTAATGAAAAAGAAAAACCTCTTGATAAATTAGTTGATGGATATAGCCATACATCTGTTTTTCGAAGGATAGCGTTTATTGGCGACAGCCTTTCTTCAGGGGAGTTTGAGACTCGTGATGAAAACAACAAACCGGGATATCATGATCTCTATGAATATTCGTGGGGACAATATATTGCCAGAAAAAACGGACTTAAAGCATATAATTTTTCGAGAGGCGGAATGACTGCTAAAGAATACATGGAGAGTTTTGCTGAGGAAAATGGTATGTGGGGCGAAGACAAGGCTTGTCAAGCATATGTCATAGCTTTGGGTGTTAATGATATATACAACAAGAATATGGAAATAGGTAGCGTAGAAGATGTAGATGACCAAAACTTTTCGAATAATAAAACTACTTTTGCCGGATATTATGGTGCAATCATACAAAGATACAAACAAATCTCTCCTGATGCAAAGTTTTTCTTTGTAACATTTCCAAATTCAAATACACCGGAAAGAGATGATAAAACACACGGAATGATAAATCTTTTGTATTCTTTTGCAGAACATTTTGATAATGCATATGTTATAGATTTATATAAATATGGACCTATTTATGATGTGGAATTTAATGAAAAGTTTTTCTTGTACGGTCATATGAGTCCAAGCGGATATATTTTGACAGCAAGAATGATTGATTCATACATAGACTATATTGTTCGACACAATCCGGACGATTTTAAAACGATAGGATTTGTTGGTACAGATATCAAGTATAAATGATTTCTTGTTTCTAACTCAATATGAATTATTAAGAAATGTCGAATGTTGG